>NZ_JBQZFV010000017.1:0-109657 GCF_052691735.1 Serratia sp. NA_13 | reverse complement strand
TCCTGATTTTTATTTATCGGCCTCTACTCGCTCTGGGCAGGTATGAGGTTTGTCATCTGTCTGAGCCCGGTATAAAAACCGGGCTTTTTACTACGAGAAAACCGGCTTAGTTGCTGGTATCGAGCTCTGGGAAGCTCTTCACCAGATCGTCGATGGCTTTCATCTGCACCAGGAACGGCTCCAGCTTGTCCAGCGGCAACGCGGACGGACCATCACACTTGGCGCTGTTCGGCTCTGGGTGCGCTTCAATAAACAGCCCAGCCAGGCCAACCGCCATACCGGCACGTGCCAGTTCGGTAACCTGTGCACGACGGCCGCCGGATGCGGCGCCAAACGGGTCACGGGTCTGCAGGGCGTGGGTCACGTCGAAGATCACCGGATGACCGCCAGTGGCATTTTTCATCACGTTGATACCCAGCATGTCGACCACCAGATTATCGTAACCAAAGTTGCTGCCGCGATCGCACAAAATCACCTGATCGTTACCGCCTTCCTTGAACTTGTCGACGATATTGCCCATTTGGCCCGGGCTGACGAACTGGGGTTTCTTGACGTTGATCACCGCCCCGGTTTTCGCCATCGCTTCTACCAGATCGGTTTGGCGAGCCAGGAATGCTGGCAGCTGGATCACGTCAACCACTTCGGACACCGGCTGCGCCTGTGAGGCTTCATGCACGTCGGTGATGGTTTTCACGCCGAAGGTTTTTTTGATTTCTTCGAAGATCTTCATCCCTTCTTCCAGGCCCGGACCACGGTACGAGTGGATAGAAGAACGGTTGGCTTTATCAAAAGAGGCTTTAAAAACGTAAGGGATGCCCAGTTTTTGCGTCACGGTGACGTAGTGTTCGCAAATGCGCATCGCCAAATCGCGCGATTCCAGCACGTTCATACCGCCAAACAGCACAAACGGCAGATCGTTCGCTACGTTGATGTCACCAATGCTAACCACTTTCTGTTTCATGCTTTCGCCTTTGTTGATGTTAAATCAAATGAATTAATGCAGCGTGACCTGTTTCGGTTCAATCGAGTGGATCTGTACTTTGATCACTTCACTGACCGGATCTTCAGGACACTGTTCGACAAAATAATTGAGGTCGGAAATAGCAATATGGTTGCATTCCAACTGGGCGTAAATCAGCCCACGGTCACGGATTTCGTACGGGTCATCCGGATCGAAGCACAGCACCGTTTCGCTGGCGCGCAATGCCATTTCCATCTGTTCCTCTTCCATCAGGGCGGCCTTCAGCGTCTCAAGCATCTTACGCACCACCATGACGTTTTCTGACTCATCGAGATCGTCGTCTTCCAACTCGGCGCCCAGACCCAGGTTGCCCTTGATCCACACTTCCAGTTGATGCTCGTTTAGCGTCTCTCCGTTCAACGGGTTGATAAGCCACATCTCTTCATCCAGCCAGTCTGCCCGCAGGATCAGTTGGGTGGGGAAAATCACCGGCAACAGCGGTAAATCCAGATGCGCGGCTATGTGCAGGAAAATGGTGCCGAGGGAAACCGGCGTGCCCTGGCGCCCTTCCAGCACCTTGTCGAGCCAAATAGCGTCGGACAAACGGTACACGCCGCCGGCGCCGCCAAAACCCCAGGTTTTGAAGAACAGTTCAATGAGTGCGTCCAGTTGCTGTTCCTGGCTGAGATCCTTCGGTATCGCCGCACGTGCGTCGTCGACCAGCTGCTGCAGCTTGCGTTCGACTTCAGCGGTGGGGAAATCACGCCGCACGGACTGCGAAACCAGGATCACACCCGCGCTCAGCAGCGCGGTGTTAAATTTAAAATCAGCAATGCTACTCATAAGTATCCCATCAGAAACGGTATTTTCGTCGTGGCAAGTTTAATTATCAGGTACAGACAGCCCAACGCCAGCACAAACGCCAGGGTGCGCAGGTTCTTACTTTTGGTCTTCTTGCCCAATGCGACGTAGCCAAGCAGGATATAGATAATAACGCCAAACAGCTTCTCGGTCAGCCACGAGTCCATACCCAGCAGCGGGTAAAACTTGAACATCACCACTAACGCGATACCACTGGCGAACAGTACCGTATCATTTATGTGTGGCGTTATCTTCACCCAGCGCTTGTTCATCATCGCCGAGTCTCGCCATTTCCAGAAAAATCGCAGCACAAACAAGACAATACTGATGATGACTGTCAACAGGTGCAAATGTTTTAACGCTGAGTAGACTGCCATATTGCTTCCTTTTGTTTATTCGCTGTGTGCTTTTTTTTGTTAGTTCTCAGTTACTGCTACGGCCATTGGCCAAAAGTCACGCGATCGTTATCACCGTAGTCACGGCGGGTAGCGATCGAAATAAAGCCGGCGGCCTGCAGCAATGCGCGCACACTCTCGCCCTGTTGCCAACCGTGCTCCAGCAACAGCCAGCCCTGTGGCAGCAGATACTTCGGTGCCTGCTGCACAATGGCGGACAAATCCGCCAACCCGTGCTGCTGCGCGACCAGCGCGCTGCTGGGTTCAAAACGTACGTCGCCCTGTGCCAGATGCGGGTCGGTGGCGTCGATGTACGGAGGATTACTGGCGATCAGGGCGAAAGTTTGGCCGCCCAGCGGCGCAAACCAGCTGCCCTGAAGAAATTGTGCGTTGCCGATCGCCAGCTTCTGCGCATTATGCTGCGCGAGCGCTACGGCTTCAGGCTGTAAATCAACGCCGGTCACCATGCAGTCCGGGCGTTCGCTGGCCAACGCCAGCGCAATGGCACCGGTGCCGGTACCGAGATCGAGGATATTGCAAGCGGATGACGGCAGGCGCTCCAGCGCCAGTTCCACCAGGCATTCGGTGTCCGGACGCGGGATCAGGGTAGCTGGCGAGACCGACAGCGGCAGCGACCAAAACTCGCGTTCACCAATCAGATAAGCCACCGGCTCGCCACGTTCGCGGCGCACCAGTAACCTTTCCAACTGTTCTTGCTGTTGTTGAGTCAACAAAGTTTCGCCAAATGCCATCAGAAAAGTTCTGGCCCGACCGGTCACGAAACCCAATAGGATTTCCGCGTCACGCCGGGCACTGTCACTTTGCGTCAACCGGGCAACTGCCGCCTTCAGCCAGGATTGATAGTCCATTACTCTGGCTCAGCGGACAGCGCAGCGAGTTGATCAGCCTGATATTCCTGCACAATAGGTTGGATAAGCATATCCAGTTTGCCTTCCATCACTTCATCCAGACGGTACAAAGTCAGGTTGATGCGATGGTCGGTCACGCGCCCCTGCGGGAAGTTGTAGGTGCGGTTGCGATCGGAGCGGTCGCCGGTGCCCAACAGATTACGACGAGTTGATGCCTCGGCCTGCTGGCGTTTGGCCATTTCGGCGGCACGGATACGCGCCCCCAGCACCGACATCGCCTTGGCTTTGTTTTTGTGCTGTGAACGTTCGTCCTGACACTCCACCACAATACCGGTTGGCAAGTGGGTAATACGGATCGCCGAGTCGGTGGTGTTAACGTGCTGGCCGCCGGCACCGGAGGAACGGAAGGTATCGATTTTCAGATCGCCAGCATTGATCTCCGGCATTTCGGCTTCCGGTACCGCCGGCATCACCGCCACGGTACAGGCGGAGGTATGAATACGCCCCTGCGACTCGGTTTCCGGCACGCGTTGTACGCGGTGGCCGCCAGATTCAAATTTCAATTGACCGAAAACGCCATCCCCAGAAACCTTGGCAATCACTTCTTTATAGCCGCCGTGCTCGCCTTCATTGGCACTCATGATCTCGACGCGCCAGCGACGCGTTTCGGCATAGCGACTGTACATACGGAACAGATCTCCGGCAAAAATCGCCGCTTCGTCACCGCCGGTACCGGCACGCACTTCCAGGAAGCAATCGCGCTCATCATCCGGATCTTTCGGCAACAGCAGCACTTGTAATTGCTGCTCCAGCTCTTCCGTTGCCGCCTTGGCGTCTTTCAACTCTTCCTGCGCCATTTCGCGCATTTCCGGGTCATCCAACATCATTTCTGCGGTAGCCAGATCGTCTTGAACCTTACGCCATTCAAGGAAACAGCGGCTGACATCGGTCAACTGTGCATATTCGCGCGACAGCGCACGGAACCGATCCTGCTCGGCAATAACGCCGGCATCGCCGAGCAGCGCCTGCACTTCTTCATGGCGCTCTTGTAACGCTTCCAGTTTGGCAACAATAGAAGGCTTCATGCGTGGTATTAAACCCTGTTAATAAAGAGAAAACTAATGCTGATCCAGCCCGAGGCTGTCGCGTAATAATTGCAACCGCTCCACGTCGCCATCGCCGGCGGCCTGTTGGAGGGATTTGGTAGGGGCATGAATAAGACGGTTGGTCAGCCGATGGGCTAGTTCGTGGATAACCTGCTCCACGTCCGTGCCCTGCGCAATGGCGGCCAAGGCTTTGGCTTCCATTTCCGCACGGATCTGATCGGCCTGCGAACGGTAGTCGCGGATGGTTTCCACTGCGCCCTGCGAGCGCAACCAGGCCATAAAGTTGATGCTTTCCTGCTGGACGATCGACTCAGCCTGCACCGCCGCGGCCTTGCGCTGCGCCAGGTTGCTCTGAATGATGGCGTGCAGATCGTCCACGCTGTATAAATAGGCGTTGGCCAGCTTGCCCACTTCCGGTTCGATATCACGCGGTACGGCAATATCCACCAGCAGCATGGGCTGGTTGCGGCGCGCTTTCAGCGCGCGCTCCACCATCCCTTTACCGATGATCGGCAGCGGGCTGGCAGTAGAACTGATAATAATGTCGGCGTCCGCCAGGCGTTCGTCGATTTCCGGCAAGGTGATCACTTCTGCGCCGACTTCGTCCGCCAACAGTTGGGCGCGCTCGCGGGTACGGTTGGCAATAATCATATGTCGTACTTTATGCTCGCGCAGATGACGCGCCACCAGTTCAATGGTTTCACCGGCCCCCACCAGCAGGACATTCAATTCGGCAAGAGATTCGAATATCTGGCGCGCCAGGGTACAGGCGGCAAAGGCTACGGATACCGCACTGGCACCGATTTCAGTTTCGGTACGCACGCGTTTGGCGACGGAGAAGGATTTTTGGAACAGACGCTCAAGCTCACCAGACAATGACTGCCCGCGTTGAGATTCTGCAAAGGCTTTCTTCACCTGCCCGAGAATTTGCGGTTCGCCCAGCACCAGTGAATCCAACCCGCTGGCCACGCGCATCAGATGGCTGACGGCTTCGTTGCCGTGGTGCCAGTACAGGCTTTTACTCACCTCTTCCGGGCGCAGGTGGTGGTACTCACACAGCCAGGAGACCAGCTGTTCGTGAATATGTTCCTGTTGCTCCACGCTAAGATACAGCTCGGTGCGGTTGCAGGTAGACAACACGACACCGCCCTGCACCAACGGTTGTTGGAGCAAGCTGGTTAGCGCCTGTTCGATAGACTCTGGGGAGAAGGTCACCCTTTCACGCAGAGAAACCGGAGCGGTTTTGTGATTTATACCTAACGCCAGCAGGGTCATTGCTTCGAGTAATACTTCTTTTGGTACGGGTTCTCGTTGAACGGCATTCTACTTGATGCGCGGGATCAATAAAAGGCACAACCGCATCTTCCGTCCAATCGCTGAAATAGACAGCATCAAGGAGTGATTAGCAATAAATACAATAAGATAAATAATATTTTGACGACATAACATACTGAATTTTAGTCCAGTCTGCGATATTCCGCACAGTATTGAGTAAAACTGACCACCTGAGCTGAGGGTAGCGATCAAATATCCGGCTTTTACCAGCCCAAAGTGCCGCAACGAAAGGTAGGATCCAAAATGAAGAAAACCTGTTGGCAAAAAACATGCTTCGCCTGCAGGTAAAAAAATGCCGAGCCCGCAAAACATAACAGCGAAATAACGATTCGAACTGCAAGCTTCATAATCTTCAGATCTCCCCACGGCGATAGACTCTTGCAATACTACAGAACGCAACATCAACTAAACACCAACGGCAGCAACACCCGGCCCCAGAGATATTATTGCGTCCAGAGCTCAGGTTGGAACGATTGTGTTAATCTTATCAGCGAAGACCGCACCTGGCCCCGTGCCCGAGAGCGGTGACAAAGCCGGGAAATTTCAACGCGATGCAGCAAAGAATTGACGAGCCGGCGTTGCCCCGCTAGCGTAAATACCGATACTCAGGTTTCGCTGTGCGTGCCCGCAAGGACAAAAGGACAAGAGAAAGTTATGCCAATCCGCAAAGTTAGTTTGCTCCGCCTGATTCCGCTGGCCAGCCTGGTGCTGGCTGCCTGTACTACCACCAAGCCGACCGGCCCGGCCACCAGCCCGACGTCGCCGCAGTGGCGTGCCCACGAACAAGCGGTACAACAGCTGAGTCAGTATCAGACCCGTGGTTCTTTCGCCTACCTGTCAGATCAGAAAAAAGTCTACGCCCGCTTCTTCTGGCAACAGTATTCGCCGGACCGTTATCGCCTGCTGCTGACCAACCCGCTTGGCAGTACCGAGCTTGACCTCAACGTACAGAAAAACGTAGTGCAGTTGACGGACAACCAGGGCAAACGCTATGTCAGCGACAATGCCGAAGAGATGATCCGCAAGCTGACCGGCATGGCCATTCCGCTGGACAACCTGCGCCAGTGGATGCTCGGCCTGCCGGGTGAAGCCGACGACTTCAAGCTCGATGACCAATATCGCCTGAACTCGCTGACCTACCAACAAGGCAGCCAGACCTGGACCGTGGATTACCAGGACTACAACAACAGCCTCAAGCCACAGTTGCCGAGCCGCCTGGAACTGAAACAGGGTGACCAACGCATCAAACTGAAAATGGACGATTGGACGCTTAAATGATTCGTCAATGGCCATCGCCAGCTAAACTCAATTTGTTTTTGTACATTACCGGCCAACGCGAAGATGGCTACCACCTGCTGCAGACGCTGTTCCAGTTTTTGGATTACGGCGACACACTGACCATCGACGTACGGCAGGATGACAGCATCCGTCTGCTGACCCCGGTGGCCGGCGTACCAGATGAGCAAAACCTGATCGTTCGCGCCGCCCGTCTGCTGCAACAGTATTGCGATCGTCACGGGCTGAATACCGCCCCGCGCGGTGCCGACATCAGCATCGATAAACGTCTGCCGATGGGTGGCGGACTGGGTGGCGGTTCCTCCAACGCAGCAACGGTGTTAGTGGCGTTGAATGACCTGTGGCGCTGCGGCTTGAGCGACGAGCAGTTGGCGGAACTGGGGCTGGCCCTCGGTGCCGATGTTCCGGTATTCGTTCGCGGCCAGGCCGCCTTTGCCGAGGGCATTGGTGAACGTTTGCAACCTGCCAATCCGCAGGAAAAGTGGTATCTGGTTGCCCACCCGGGTGTCAGCATCCCGACCCCGGTTATTTTTGGCGATGCCGATTTAAAAAGAGACACCCCGGTTCGCCCATTAAATGTGCTGTTGCAGGCAACTTACGCAAATGATTGCGAACCAATAGCAAGAAAACGTTTTCGCGAGGTTGAACAGCTTGTTTCTTGGCTGTTAGAATACGCGCCGTCACGCCTGACTGGCACAGGTGCATGTGTGTTCGCTGAATTCGACACAGAAACCGCCGCCCGTCAGGTGTTAAATCAAGCCCCGGGGTGGATACGTGGTTTTGTAGCGCGTGGCGTTAACGTCTCTCCACTACATCGCATTCGTTCCGGGCAGATTGAACCGTAGTTCTCGTTTCGCTGCGCAGAGTCGCTCACACCTGGCCCTGTCATCCCTGCGCCGCTGCGGTTTCAAATTTTTTTACACACCCGTATGATATTGCGCCGGCGTCGCTAACTGCCCCTTAGCGAGGCCGAATGACAATATCTTCTCTGGACGCATGCCTGAGGTTCTTCTCGTGCCTGATATGAAGCTTTTTGCTGGTAACGCCACCCCGGAACTAGCACAACGTATTGCCAACCGTTTGTACACCAGCCTTGGTGACGCCGCAGTAGGTCGTTTTAGCGACGGCGAAGTGAGCGTGCAAATCAACGAAAATGTACGCGGCGGTGATATTTTCATCATCCAGTCCACCTGTGCTCCTACCAACGATAACCTGATGGAACTGGTTGTTATGGTAGATGCCCTGCGTCGCGCCTCCGCAGGTCGTATTACTGCTGTTATCCCTTATTTCGGCTATGCCCGCCAGGATCGCCGCGTGCGTTCTGCTCGTGTGCCAATCACCGCCAAAGTTGTCGCCGACTTCCTCTCCAGCGTTGGGGTTGACCGCGTATTGACGGTAGATCTGCACGCTGAACAGATCCAGGGATTCTTCGATGTTCCTGTAGATAACGTGTTCGGTAGCCCGATCCTGCTCGAAGATATGCTGCAACAGAATCTGGAGAACCCAATCGTGGTTTCCCCGGACATCGGTGGCGTAGTGCGCGCCCGCGCTATCGCCAAACTGCTGAACGATACCGATATGGCTATCATCGATAAACGCCGCCCACGTGCGAACGTTTCCCAGGTGATGCACATCATTGGTGACGTGGCAGGCCGTGACTGCGTGCTGGTTGACGACATGATCGACACCGGTGGTACCTTGTGTAAAGCAGCTGAAGCCTTGAAAGAACGCGGTGCCAAGCGCGTATTTGCCTACGCGACCCACCCGATCTTCTCCGGTAATGCGGTGGAAAACATCAGGAACTCGGTGATTGATGAAGTGATCGTTTGCGACACCATTCCGTTGTCTGCAGAAATCAAGGCACTGAAAAACGTGCGTACTCTGACGCTGTCCGGCATGTTGGCTGAAGCCATCCGTCGTATCAGCAATGAAGAGTCAATTTCTGCGATGTTCGAGCATTAATCAGAATTCTTTTCGGTGCGGCGCCCTGCCGTACCGGATCGATTGATTGCCCGCTGGCAGAAAAAGAAAAACCCGTTGGTGCATCAGCAGCAACGGGTTTTCCAGGGGTAGTCAAACATGACCTTAGCCCTTAATGCGCGGCAGATCTCCTTTGCCGTAACACCTGTTCCCTTTTGTTTTTTTAATCAATGTGACGAGCGATGATTATCGTTTCGGCACCGTTTATCAAAATGTTTTATCCACCAGTAACGATCCGCCACTTGCTCACGCCCGCCAATACGCGCACCGGCCAGCCATAGCAACGCGCCGATGAAGATACTCATGATGGCACCATGGGCGAAAAACTGCGGTAAATTAAACTGCGATACTTCAGCAAGAATGTTGTATCCAACGCCGACGACCATCACTACCAGCCCCAGCCCCATAAAAAAGTTGCCCATTTTGTGCACGTTTCTACGTTTCATATGCCACCTCCATAGTGCCATTAGCCAACCGGGATAACTCAGTAAATGGTTAACCCACTTTGATAAGTTAAGTATAGACCCTGGCCCGACAAGGTGATTGCGTAGGCGATCATAAATAGTAAAGAAAGCATGACAAAACTTTACTTTAAGCAACTAATTAGTTAACAAATTGAATGATTCCGCTAATGAATCACTCACCGCGTTAAGGATCACAGTCCACCGATGTCATGCACGGCATCAGGATTTTGTCATTCGCCGCGCAGGCAGGTAGACTAATGCCCTTTCCATTATCCCGATCATAGCGAATCTCCCAGTGAGCAGTATTAAATTGATAGTCGGCCTGGCGAATCCGGGCGCTGAGTATGCCCAGACGCGACACAACGCCGGCGCCTGGTACGTCGATTTACTGGCCCAGCGCCATAACCAGCAGTTGAAAGAAGAGAGCAAATTCTATGGCTACACAGCCCGACTGAATTTGGCCGGTAATGACGTGCGGCTGCTGGTCCCCACCACCTTTATGAACCTCAGTGGCAAAGCCGTGCTGGCGATGGCCAATTTCTACCGCATCGAGCCGGACGAAATTCTGGTCGCGCACGACGAGCTGGATATTCCGCCCGGTGTTGCAAAAATCAAACTGGGTGGCGGCAACGGTGGGCACAACGGGCTGAAGGATATTCAGAGTAAGTTCGGCAATAACCCGAACTTCTATCGCTTGCGCATTGGCATTGGTCATCCAGGCGATAAAAACAAGGTGGTGGGTTTCGTGCTCGGCAAGCCACCGGCCAGCGAGCAAAAAATGATTGATGAAGCGATTGATGAAGCCGCGCGTTGCACGGAAATCCTGCTGACCGACGGCCTGGAAAAAACCGTTCGCCGCCTGCACAGCTTTAAGGCGCAGCCCTGATTGTGATGGCAGCGGGCATCGCGCCCGCTGCCGACCAGCTTAGGTTCTCAGCTTGAAGGTTTCCTCACCGACGTTGGCATCATCGGTCTGATAACCTTCTTCCGCCACGTAATATTGCGGATCGTCCAGTTCATGGCTGCAAAACGGACCGGCCTGCTTTAACAGACGCACGCAGTCGCCGCTCAGGTGGCGCAACCGAATGGTTTTTCCCGCTGCCAGATAACGTGCCGTCAGCTTATCAATCGCTTCTACTCCGCTGGAATCCATCACCCGGGTGCCGGCAAAATCCAGCACCACGTTTTGTGGATCGTTTTTCGGCTCGAACAGTTCGGCAAAGGCCGCGGTAGAACCAAAGAACAGCGGGCCGTCCAGTTGATACACCGCAACATCCCCTACCACCCGATGCTGACGCACGCGAATACGCGCCTGCTGCCAGGCAAACACCAGAGCCGAGATAATTACCCCGCTGATCACCGCCATTGCCAAATCGGTAAAAATAGTGATCAGCGTGACCAGCAGCATCACCAACGCATCGGCCTTCGGCATCCGACGCAGGCGGCGCAGCGAACTCCACTCAAAGGTGTTGTAACACACTACCAGCATCACCCCGGCCAGCGCCGCTACCGGCAACAGGCCGATGTAGCCTGACAGGCTGACCACAAACAGGATCAGCAATATCGCGCCAACGATGCCGGAAATACGTCCACGCCCACCCGAGGTGAAGTTGATAATCGACTGACCAATCATCGCGCAGCCCGCAAAGCAACCAAACAAGCCACAAATGGCGTTACCCGCGCCCTGAGCGATACTCTCACGGTTGCCGTTGCCCTTTTTGCCGCCCATTTCGTCAAGCACCGTCATGGTCAGCAGCGACTCAATCAACCCCACCAGGGCGATCACTACTGCATACGGCAGCACCACTTTCAGCATTTCCAGGCTGAACGGGGCCATAGGCAGGCTGAAATGCGGCAAGGCGCCGGAGATATCGGCCAGATCGCCGACCCGCAAGGTATGCAAGTTAAAGCCAATCGCCAGCGCGGAAACCACAATCAGGGCCGCCAACGAAGCCGGGATCACCCGGGTCAGTCGCGGAAACAGCACTACGACCAGGATCGCCAGCGCCACCAGCCCGTACATCAGCAGCCCCTGCCCGGCAATCATATGCAGCTGCGCCAGCATAATGACGATCGCCAAACCATTCACAAAGCCGTGGATCGCCGGCAGCGGCACCAGACGAATAAATTTACCCAGCCGGAAAACACCGATCAGGATTTGGATCACCCCAGCGAAAATCGTCGCCCATAACACATAGGCCATGCCGTGTTGCGCCGCCAGGCTCATCAAGACCACCACTATCGAACCTGCCGCACCCGACACCATGCCCGGTTTGCCGCCAAACAGGGCGGTCACCAAACCGATAATAAAAGCCGTGTGTAGCCCGACGATCGGAGAAAGCCCGGCGACCAAAGAAAAACCGACCGCTTCGGGGATCATGGAAACTGCCACTACAAAGCCCGCCAGCACCTCGTTCTTGACGGTCGACAGCCTGAAATTGTTCAGGTTAAACATGGATTATTCACTTCTGACAGATAAAAAACCTTCCCGCAGAACGGGAAACAGAGCCGCATGGCGCGGTGAACCTCAGGAGGGGGCAACTCAGAGAGGACTGGGCAAGAAGTGCATCCGGCGCGTTTCCTGTAGGTTAATCAGAAGTGTCAGTATGTGTAAATGTGATCCAAATCTCAATCAAAAACCGGCTTTCGGCTGCATTTGCCCGCAGCACACAGCCAGATCGAGAAAAACAGCCATTACGTGTATAATGGCGCCATTATTTCGTCCTTTATGCAGTGGGTTAAACCTAACCGACTGATAGTTAAGATATTTAAGGTGATAACAACATGGGATTCAAATGCGGTATCGTCGGCCTGCCTAACGTAGGCAAATCCACCCTGTTCAACGCGTTGACCAAAGCGGGTATCGAAGCAGCCAACTTCCCGTTCTGCACCATTGAACCTAATACCGGTGTGGTGCCGATGCCCGATTCGCGTCTGGACCAGTTGGCCGAGATCGTCAAACCCCAACGCATCCTGCCAACCACCATGGAATTCGTCGACATCGCCGGCCTGGTGAAGGGCGCGTCCAAAGGCGAAGGCCTGGGTAACCAGTTTCTGACCAACATCCGTGAAACCGAAGCTATCGGCCACGTGGTGCGCTGCTTCGAGAACGACAACATCATCCACGTGAACAACAAGGTTGACCCGGCGGACGACATCGAAGTGATCAACACCGAGCTGGCACTGTCTGACCTGGACACCTGCGAGCGCGCTATCCACCGCGTACAGAAGAAAGCCAAAGGCGGCGATAAAGACGCAAAAGCCGAACTGGCCGCGTTGGAAAAATGCCTCCCGCAGTTGGAAAACGCCGGTATGCTGCGTGCACTGGATCTGACCGATGAAGACCGTGCAGCGATCCGCTACCTGAGCTTCCTGACGCTGAAGCCAACCATGTACATCGCCAACGTCAACGAAGACGGCTATGAGAACAACCCATACCTGGATAAAGTGCGCGAAATCGCTGCGGCCGAAGGCTCGGTAGTGGTTGCCGTGTGCGCTGCAGTTGAATCCGACATCGCCGAGCTGGAAGACGAAGACCGCGCCGAGTTTATGGCCGAGCTGGGTCTGGAAGAACCGGGGCTGAATCGCGTGATCCGCGCCGGTTACGAACTGCTGAACCTGCAGACCTACTTCACCGCTGGCGTAAAAGAAGTTCGCGCCTGGACCATCCCGGTTGGCGCTACCGCACCACAGGCCGCCGGCAAGATCCACACCGACTTCGAGAAAGGCTTTATCCGCGCGCAAACCATCGCTTTTGACGACTTCATCACCTACAAGGGTGAACAAGGCGCTAAAGAGGCAGGTAAAATGCGTTCAGAAGGTAAAGACTACATCGTCAAAGACGGCGACGTGATGAACTTCTTGTTCAACGTCTAAACCTCATCTTCTGCAGCAAACTCTAAAATCCACGCCAAGGCGTGGATTTTTTGTTTTAACGCGTGTTGCTGATTTTGCTGCCCTCCAGGACAATAATTTACAGCTTATAAAGAAGGAGCCTTCGATGGTCACGACACACGTTTTTATCGCTACCAGTCTGGATGGTTATATCGCGCGGCAAGATGGCGACATCGAGTGGCTATTGCAACGCGATGATCCGAGCGAAGACCATGGTTTCGACGCCTTTATCGCTGATAAAGACATGATCGTGATGGGCCGGGGGGCTTTTGAAAAAGTTCTCAGCTTTGATTCCTGGCCTTATGACCTTCCCGTCGTGGTACTGTCCAAACAGCTGGTCAATGGGCCGGTTCCCCTGCACCTGAAGGGTAAAGTACAATTCTCCGCCCTCACACCAAAGCACCTGATTGAACAATTGGATGAACAGAACATCCATCAGGTCTATCTCGATGGCGGACAACTGATACAGTCTTTCCTGCGTGAAAGACTGGTCACCGATATGGTAATCACCACGGTGCCAGTGCTACTCGGATCAGGAAGAGCGTTGTTCGGTGCTATGCCTCGAGATGCCGATTTCAAATTACTGTCCAGCCGAAGCTTCCCTTCCGGCCTGGTACAATCCCACTATTTGTTGACCCAATAAATCCCCCGAGCAGACATCCGGCCCCTGACGCGGGATGAGATCCAGGAGTCTGCGCTGAGGCTGTCGGATAATATCAGCGCCCCCGCAGCACCTTATCCACCAACCCCCACTCCACCGCTTCGTCAGCACTCATAAAATGGAATCGGCTTCCGCCATCATAAATCACTGCCGCAGCAAACTATGGTGAACGGCCATCAGTTCACCGCCAAAGCCAATATCAAAGGTCCCCCCCTACACCACCTACTCTCACCTGCTCACCGCCGCTGAAGTGCAGCAGGAACAGGATGACCTCCTGCGCCCATGGGATACCGGCTTTATTCCGGATTTGATCGCCTACAACTCCAACCCGGAATGCGGCGGCGACGGTAGCAACTGGAATGAACGCAATACCAAACCCAGCCTGGCGGCCTGGGCGATAATGGAGGTGTATAACACCACCGACGTGCCGGAATATGGCGCGACGCGGGATAAGGCGCACAATACGCCAGATGGCCGCATGCTGTTCACCGTTAAACGCGGGCAGCAGGAGAAAACGCTCGCCGGATTAAACAACTATCATCGGGTGGTTGCTTCCGGGCGCTATGACAACATCAAAATGCCAGCCCAAGTGGCCGCCTCCTGGGAATCGGGCCGTGATGACGCCGCCGCCTTCCGCAACAAGCCCGATAAACTGGCAGAGGTTTCGCTCGGGCTAGGATTTAATCGGGATCACCAGTACGTCAACGTTCAACTGGTTGATCGCATGCTGGGTAGAGGAAAACAGTTTGTTCCACAGGTCATGGTGATGGCCGAAGATCACCAGATCGATGCTTTTATCCACCACCGCATTTTGCAATTGCTCGGTGAAATCACCGCGCCCTATAATCACCTCGTTGATCGGGTAATTCACGTTTTGGGTCAGCGGCTCCAGCTCTTTTTTGATCTTGTCTTCAAAAGAACCCCCATCGTAACTCTTCTCCGAGAAACCAATCGCGGCATGATAGGTATCGTAGTAAATATCCACGTAAATCAGGGAAAGTTTAGCCTGCAGCGCAGCGGCCAAGCGCGCGCCTTTTTCCACCAGCCGTTTGCCGTCATCACTCAGGTCGGTGGCGATAACAATATGTTGATAACACATAGCGCCTCCTGTCTTTGATTCAGTAGAGACCCCAACTTCTGCGATAACATTAGCGTTATAGCATTATGATTAATTTTAGTTCAGAAATGCGGCATTCGGACGGGGATATCAGGCTAAATGCCCCGTGACCGGGGCCTGATGAAAAGATATTGTTCTTATTCTGCATTCTGCCGGTACGGGGTATAGACCCCGTTCAGGCTTTCGAGGAAGGCAACAATATCGTCGACATCCTGCTGTGGCAGTTCGCTACCCACCTGATAGCGCAACATCAGTTTTACCGCCTGATCCAGCGTAGCGACATCACCACGATGAAAATAAGGCGCGGTCTGAGCCACATTGCGCAAGCCTGGCACCTTCTGGCGTAACCTGTCACGTACATCACTGGTGACGTTCATACGCCCAATATCTGCCGTGGTGATCTCGCCAAAATTAAAATCGCGCTTCAGCCCCAAAGGCTCAAAAGAACGGCCGCCTAATATGATCCCTGCATGGCAGGTGGCGCATTTGTTGTCTTTAAATAATTGATAGCCGCGTTTTTGCTGCATCGTCATGGCGTTCTCATCACCGCGCAGCCAATTATCGAAAGGTGCATTCGGGGTGATTAAGGTTTTTTCAAATTCAGCGATGGCATCGGTAATATTCTCGCCGCTGAGCCCTTGTGGATAGACCTCAGCAAAGTCGCGGGTCAGCTGCGGATCCTTATTGAGTTTATTGATGATTTCATCCCAGGACTTGGAGGCCATTTCTATCGGGTTTAATGGTGGTCCACCGGCCTGCACCTGTAGCGTCGGCGCACGGCCATCCCAGAATTGTTCGCTATTGAACACCGAGTTAAACACCGTTGGCGCGTTAATCGGTCCCACCGCGCCGCCGACTCCGATTGAGGTTTTTATTCCGTCGACCCCACCGGTATTCAAGGAATGGCAGTGAGCGCAGGAAAGAGTGTTATCCCCAGACAGACGCGGATCGTGAAAAAGCCGGAAACCCAATGCCACCTTTTGCCCATCAACCGGCAATGTTTTAGGGATCGGTTGAACCGGCTCATTACGATGGGATTCTGCGGTATCCGCACTGGCGTAATAGCGCGCGCGTTGCTGCGCTATCCAGGCAAGGAGAATTTCCCGTTCATCGGGCTTGATCTGTCCAGCCCAGTGCAAAGCCACATAGCGAGTGAGTGGCATGGTTTGGTGTTGCATCACCCACTCAATTTTATTCAGGTCGCTTTGTGCCTGCGGCCCGTCTTTAATCAGGGCGCTACGCACGGGCTCCAGGTTGAATGAGGAGTAACCCAGACGAATATCATATTCCATCAGCTGTTTGGCGATGGGGAAAGATGCGTAAAACGGAAGCGAAGCAGAGGAGGTATGGCAATAATCGCAGCCCTTTTCTCTCAACAACCCAAGCACCTGGTTATTCTTTTCCGAAGCGGAACGCAGTACCGAGCCATTCTGAATACGCTGGGTATCGTGATACCAGACATAGCCGCACAAACCTAAATAAACCAGCACAATCCCTGCGATGGAAATCGCCGCAATACGGGTGACCTTTTTCATGACTCTATCCTTATGAGACATTGCCGAACGAATAATTAATTGTCATCAAATAATATAAAACAGAGGCTGGATAATTATTTTGACGACAATCAATAAATACCACAGCCATTACCTATAGATATAATATCATTGGCCTATCAATTAAACAGTGTAAACTTAGAGATAAATAGCCGAGCAATTTAAATCAGCAAGAATTAACCCCTAATTCATTCACTGAATTAATGATTATTTGAATTATTATTAAAATTTAAAACAAGCAGAAGGAAATATAATGTTTTTGCCTGGCAAGAATACTGTAGGCAGCGCTCGCACACAATAGCGAACGCCACCGGGGGGTCAACGCACGCGTTGCGCTTCAAACCAAACGTTGCACACCGATAGGATCAGCGTGTTGGCGTCTTTTTGCAGCACATTGTCTCCCGGCACGCCATCGGTGCCCTGATCGGTAATGCCTTTGATCTGCGTATCGGCATGCTGGATCATCACCCGTTCTACCGCCGGCGTGCTGATGCCCAGCATCGGGAAGTCGATATAAGAACTGCTGCCAGAATTGTCTTCGACAAACTCCTGCGCCTCGACCGTGCTGAGAGTGGCGCCTTCATTTTTCAACTCGGTGCCATTCCAACTGAAACCGTCGGCCTTGTAACTAATTTTGCCGCCGATCAGGCTTTTGGCCTGTTGCTCGTCCCAGCAACCGACGGTTTGCGTCGGCAAGATCTTGCTGACATGCCAGTTGCCCAGCAGCGTTTTAGGGATAGGTTCCACCACCGCATCCGCCGCCTGCACCTGAGCTGCAGATACACAAGTCAAAACCACCAATGGCAGCAGCGCCTTGCGCCAGATGTTAAATTGCATTTTATTTTCCTTTGACTATTCACGCCCCTGTCGGGCTTGCCGCCATCATAATAAGCGGGCGGAAGCTGCGTCAAAACAAACTGAATATCAGGGCACATATCGCCTGAGCGACTGCCCTTCTTTTACCCGTTTCCGGCAGCGCCACACGGCCTGATTTTGCTCATAGCAAATCGCTATTAATCATAGTTAATCCGTATTTTATTTTAGCCAGGCATTTATCTACAGTCACTGCCACTATTCAGCCTGCAATAACCAGCAGGCTATTTTGACAAGGACTCTGGGAAATGACATTGAAAAAACTCGCCGCCACGCTGGCAGTAACCGGCACCCTGCTGCTGACCGCCTGCGGGCCGACCGCACCAGACGCTCACCACATCAAGGTTGGTATCAGTGCCGGCATTGATCAGTCTTTGTGGGCGGTAGTACAAAAGGTCGCCAAACAAAAATACGATTTGGATGTGGAAGTGGTGACATTCACTGATTACGTACTGCCCAACGAAGCACTGAATAACGGCGATCTGGATATTAATGCCTTCCAGCATAAGCCTTATCTGGAAAAGCAGATTCAGGAGCGTCGCTACACACTGGTGGCGGTGGGCAACACCTTTGTTTACCCGATTGCCGGTTACTCGAAAAAGATCTCTTCCCTCAGCCAATTGCCCGACGGCGCACAGGTCGCAGTGCCTAACGACCCAACCAACCTTGGCCGTTCACTGCTGCTGTTGCAAAAACAGGGACTGATCGGGCTGAAGGACGGCGTCGGGCTGCTGCCGACCTCATTGGATATCGTCAGCAACCCGAAGAAGTTGAAAATCGTTGAGATTGAAGCGCCGCAGTTGCCGCGTGCGCTGGACGACAAACAAATCGCACTGGCGATTATCAACACCAACTACGCCAGCCAGATCGGTCTGACACCGGCCAGAGACGGGCTGTTTATCGAAGACAAAAACTCACCGTACGTCAATATATTCGCCAGTCGGGTGGATAACCAGAACAACGAAAACGTGAAAAACCTGGTCAAGGCCTACCAGACCGATGAGGTCGCCGCCAGCGCCGCAGAAATCTACAAGGGCGACGCGGTTAAAGGCTGGTAATTCGCACTTCACCCCGTGACAAGCGTCACGGGGTTTCTCCCTCCACTCCTCATGCCCTCGATATTTTCGCTCGTTTTTCACCCACCAAGATCACAAATCATGCAATGCCCGTTAGGTGAAAAAAGCTGCAATGTTGTATACAAATTTGCTTAAATGTTTTCTATTTGTTTCAAAAACCTTTGGTGAAAATAATGAAAAATAGAAAAATCAAACTGTTACTGATTGCGGGCACGATGGCTGCCGTCGCCGCACTGGCGGTAGCCGGAAAAGTGGAAAATGCCGACAAAACCTTCCTTTCAGTTGCTACCGCCTCCACCGGTGGTACTTACTACCCGATGGGCGTCGGACTGGCTAACGTCTGGAGCAACCGGTTAAAGCAAAACGGTATTCAGGTTAGCGGTCAATCCTCCGCTGGTTCGATCGAAAATATCGACCTGCTGCAAAAAGACGAGGCGCAATTGGCGATCCTGCAAAGCCTGATCGCCGTCGAGGCCTATGAAGGCGTCCGTAATTTTGAAAACCGTGCCTACAGCCACCTGCGTTCGATATCGATGTTGTGGCCCAACGTGGAACATTTTGTGATGCTGGAAAACAAGGTGAAAGACGGCACGCTGAACGATATCGCCGGCACCCGCTTCTCGGTAGGACCGCAGGCCAGCGGTACCGAGCAATCGACGCTGATCATTTTGCAGGGGGTTAACCTGAGCAAGAAGTCACTGACGGCGGAATATCTGGGTTACGGCGATACTGTGTCCGCCATGCGCGACGGTCGGCTCGACGGAGGTGCTTTGCCCGCCGGGGTACCGGCAGCGGCAGTCACCGACATGTATGCCAGCGGTGTGCCCTCACGCATTCTGGACGTGACCGATGAACAACTGGCCAGCATCAACGCTATCGCCAATTCCTGGTTCCGCTTTGATATCAAGGCCGATACCTATCCACGGCAGAGCAAAGCGGTGGCCACCATCGCCCAGCCCAATATTCTGGTAGCCCTGAATGGGCTGGATGAAAAGCTGGTATATGACCTGACAAAAACCCTGTTTGAAAACCTGCCGGAAGTGCATCAGGTGCACAGCGCCGCCAAATACATTTCGCTGGAGAACGCGCTGAAAGGGGTTTCGGTGCCACTGCACATCGGCGCCTACAAGTATTATCTGGAGGCCGGAGTCAGCGTGCCCGACTATCTGATCCCCCCGGAAGCGGCGACGCTGACCGCCAATCGCTAAGGAGGCCGTATGAACACCAACAACCTGTCACCACAAGATGCCAGCGAACTGGATAAGGAAGCCGGAGCCGGTAGCCGCCCGCTGAGCGGTATCTATTTGCAATTGGCCACCCTGCTGGCGATCGCCATTTCCGTCTATGCCATTTACTCCAACGCGCTTTCGAATACCCAGGAGTTCTACCGCAATACCACCTTCCTCAGCGGTATCTTGATCCTGGGCTTTATTTTGTTCCCGTTTTCACGCCGTTACGCCACCAGCAAGTTCAACCGCTGGGACTACCTGTTTATCATTCTGACGCTGGTCAGCTACGGCTATTTCTACGCCAGCTATCTGGATTTGCACGTAGTACGCAAAAGTATTCCCAACACCACCGACTATGTGATGGCGGTGATCGGCATTGGCGTGCTGTTTGAGGCCGCACGCCGCACCACCGGCTACTTCATCCCCGGTCTGGCGACCTTCGCCATGGTTTATGCCTTGTTCGGGCAATATTTTATGGGTATTTTCGGCCACGGCGGTTTTTCGTTCGAACGCCTGCTGTACCGGCTGTTTATGACCAGTGAAGGGATCTTCGGCATCACCCTTTCCACCGCATCCACCGCCATCGTGGTATTTATCCTGTTTGGCGCATTTCTCAGCGTCAGCGGTGCAACCGCATTGTTTAACGATCTGGCACTGGCGATAGCGGGTCGCCGTCGTGGTGGCCCTGCGCAGGTGGCGGTGATCTCTTCGGCGCTGACTGGCTCCCTGAGCGGCAGTGCGGTAGCCAACGTCGCCACCACCGGCACCTTCACCATTCCGCTGATGAAAAGCATTGGGTTGTCGGCACGCTTCGCCAGTGCGGTTGAAGCCACCGCCTCAACCGGCGGCATGATCATGCCACCGATTATGGGCGCGGCGGCCTTTATCATGGCCGGCTTCCTCGGCATTTCTTACACCACCATTGTGATTGCCGCCATCATCCCGGCACTGCTGTACTACGCGGCGCTGATTATTGCCATCGATCTGGAGGCCAAAAAGCAGGGTCTGAAAGGCATCAGCAAAGAAAACATCCCTCAAGTGAAGGCGGTGCTGAAAGCGCGTGGGCTGCTGTTGCTGCCGCTGATCATTGTTATCGGTACCCTGTTATTGGGTAAAACACCGATCTACGCCGGGTTCCTCGGCATTATTTCGATCATCGTCGCCAGTTGGTTAGCCCCAGATACTTCGGTGCGCATGACGCCGAAGAAAATCGCCGAAGCACTCAATGATGCCGCACGCGGCTCCATCCAGGTGACGGTGGCCTGCGCCGCTATCGGGGTGATTATCTGTGTCGTGACCATGACCGGCATCGGTTCAACGTTGGCATTCAATATTGTCGCCATGACCAACAACACCTTGTGGATGATCCTGCTGGTGGTGATGCTGGTGTGTATTGTGCTGAGCATGGGCCTGCCCTCAACCGCACTGTATATCGTAGTAGCCGTCACCGTTTCCCCGATCCTGATCAAGGCCGGTGTGATGCCGCTGGCGGCACACTTCTTTGTGTTCTGGTTTGGTGCCCTGTCCAACATCACCCCGCCGGTCGCACTGGCCAGCTACACCGCCGCCAGCATTGCCCGCGCCGATCCGATGCAAACCTCCTGGGACGCGGTACGGCTGGCATTACCGGGCTTTATCATCCCGTTTATTCTGGTCTACAACCCGATGCTGTTGATGCAGGGTGACGATCTCAACACGTTGTCGGTGATCCATATGGTGATCAGTGCGCTGGTAGGGATTTATGCACTGTCGATCGCCAGCGCCAATTTCTGGATGATGAAAACCCACTGGCTGGAGCGGATACTGTTCACCGTAGCGGCTATCCTGCTGATTAAACCGGGCCTGCTGACCGATCTGGGCGGTGCGGCTCTGATTATTACCGCAGCATCGGTACATCTGTTGCGTTTCAGACGAAACACTGCGCAGGGGGCGCTGGATGGTCAATAAAGTCACGCGTCAGAAAGCCTCACATCAGGTGCTGGCGCAGTTGAAAGCAGGCATCAGCGACGGTACCTTCCCGGTCGGGGAAAAGCTACCGTCGGAAAATACGCTGGCGGAGGCATTTGGCGTCAGCCGGGTGCCTGTGCGTGAAGCGCTCGGCATACTGGAGGTCAGCGGTATTATCTCTTCGCGTCAGGGCGGCGGCCACCGGGTGGAACAGCACTCGCTGCTGAGCAAGTACCAGCCATTGGTGATGGAAGTTGCTGACCCCAATGAGGTCGAGTCTCTGCTGGAAATGCGCGAGGTGATTGAGCAACAGGCAGCGTGCATGGCCGCCATGCAGAGCCATCTCAGCAACGTACGCGGCAAGCTGCGCCGCCTGGGTAATGAGGAGTTAGGGTAACCATGCATGACGTGATCATTATTGGTGCCGGTCTGGTCGGGCTGGGCATTGCCAATGCGCTACAAGAAGCCAACCCGTTACAACGCATTCTGATACTGGAAAAAGAGAGCGGCCCGGCAGCACATCAAAGTGGCCATAACAGCAACGTAGTGCATTCCGGCATTTACTATGCCCCCGGCAGCCTGAAGGCGCGGCTGGCAAAACAGGGCAACCAAAGCATGTTCGCCTTTTGTCGCGAACACCGCCTTTATCACGACCAATGTGGCAAGGTGATTGTCGCCACCCAGTTGAAAGAACTGGCTTTACTGGAAAACATCTACCAACGCGGGCTGCAAAACGGCCTGGCGGTCAGCCGACTGTCGCAGGCGCAGCTCAGGGAGCGCGAACCGCACGTCAACGGGCTTGAAGCACTGTTGATACCGGACGCTGGTATCGTCAATTACAGCCAGGTGGCGGCAAAGCTGGCGGAGATCATTAGCCAACGCGGCGGCGAGATCCACTATGGGCAACAGGTCGAAAGCATCAGTGAAAGTAGTAGCGATGTCAGTGTTCGTACCCAACATGCGCAGTATCAGGCCAAATGGCTGGTTAACTGTGCCGGCCTGTTCAGTGACCGCATCGCCGCCCTGGCCGGTTACCAAACCGGGATGAAGATTGTGCCGTTCCGTGGGGAGTATTACGTGCTCAACCAAGAGAAAAACCACCTGGTGAATCACCTTATCTACCCGGTACCCAACCCGGATTTTCCGTTCCTCGGCGTGCATTTCACCCGCATGTATAACGGCAAGCGCGACGTTGGTCCTAATGCGGTGCTGGCATTCAAACGCGAAGGTTATCGCAAATGTGACTTCAGCCTGCGGGATCTGAGCGAAGTACTCAGCTATCGCGGGTTCTGGAAAATTGCCGGCAACTACTTGGGTGAGGGTTTGGCAGAAGTCCGTCGTTCTTTGTCGCGGCAACGTTTTACCGACAATGCGCGCCGATTGATCCCCGATTTGCAACAGGAAGATATTCAGCCCGGCCCAGCTGGCGTTCGTGCTCAGGCACTGACCATCGACGGCAAACTGGTGGATGATTTTCATTTTGTGAAGGGCCGCCGCTCGTTGCATGTCTGCAATGCGCCTTCCCCGGCGGCAACCGCCTCGCTGGAGATAGGCCGTGAGATCGTGCGGCAGCATCTTGCTGCACTCTGAGCGTCATTAGCTCATGTTTGCCGAATACAATGAGTTACGTTGAAATAATCCTGACTCATATTTATAAATTTTCTCTTATCTCTTAATCCCCGAAATTCGTATTGGGGATTTTAATCCCAGCGTAAAAAAATTAAGTCAATCACATTCCAATATCAAAACATCTATTTTTTACAAAACACGCACAAAGAGAAAATTCATAATAAAACTTATCTCACCAATCCTCACAGAATATTATTTTTAAATTACCCCTCACATAATACCTCACCAAACCCCGCCTAATCACAGTCGCCACCCCTCTCACATAAAAAACCCATGTGCATGTTTTTAAAGTTAATTATTTTCAGACATAACATATAACCGCACTGGGGAAATAGCTTCTAGCCTCCATAAACCACACTTAGAACCATCAAATGAGTTATGAGAATTAATGAGTTATAAATATACTTTGTTGCACGTATCATAATGAAATTCAAATAACCACAGCAAAGAATTAAAAAACACAAAAAAGTACTAGAGGTTGACTTGATGAACAATAAGATTCTAATATGCAATCAAATCAAATGATAACTAATGCTTGCTAGTAATGGAGTCTCCACATGGATTGTATGGATCAAGAAAACCAAATGTTCACCCTCGATCAAGGAGTGCAATTTATACCTGCAAAGCGTTGCCTGGTGGCTACTGGGGGAAAGGTCATAGAGTTATCTGAAAACAGTTATCGGTTTTTACTTCTTTTATTAAAGGGTGAAACCGACAAACAAAATTTGATCAACCAAGTTTGGTCTGAACAAAGAGGATCGGTAAGTGAAAGTAGCTATTACGGACAACTTTACCTATTACGAAAAGCATTTAGTTTGGCCGGCCTCCCCAACACGCTGATCAAGACGATACCAAGAAAGGGGGTAAAGTACGTTGGTTATGTTGCCTGTGGTGAGTTTCTTGAGCCCGCCCCTCAAAGAATAGCGATTCGAATTGAAGACCATGATGTCAAAAACAATACCTCTTTAGAGGGGTCGTTTCAAAAAAAGCAGGAACACGGTAGCCATAACTCATCGTTGTCTGAAATTATTGAACCGCAAGGCCTTAGAAAAGCCATGGGGGAATGGTATCACTCACGTAGCTGGAATATATTTGTTTCAGTATTATCAGTATTAGCTGTTTGTTGGTTAACAACCCTATTTGTGGTCTTTTTTATTCTTTGGAAAAGATAGTGAGAGTAAACAATGAATAATAACGACTCTAATGAAGACTCTTAAACTCTAATAGCGTTAAATAGCCCTCGTCAACACAGTGATGCTGGTTAATCTATTTTTACCAGTTTACTCACAAGTTTCATCGTTGATACTTTCTATTTAATAACGTTAATTTATACCGAAGGGTATGGCAATGCTTCGGGTTTACAAGGAATAAATATGAATAACTGCATCACTAAAATTTACGCATCAACTCAACTACGCATTAAAAATTTTGTTAACGACCAGCTTGGTGTCACTGCAATCGAATATGCATTGATTGGGGTCGCGATGGCAACTTTATTAGCCTTTATCTTTGGCGATCAAAATTCGGGTTTCTTGGGAGCACTGAATGAGACATTCCAGGCTATTACTGCGGCAATAAAAAGCGTCACCATTTCCAAATCGTAAAGATAAAAAAGTTTTGTTAATGACATAACTAAATTCGCTAGTGAAGACCATTGTTATCCGGTCTTCACTAGCGGAGTGGCTATAAAAATTATTTTTTAATTAACATTGCCAGAGAAAACCATGTTAACACTTGCCATATTTTATAAATATAATGTCTTTCACTTTTTAAGTTCGCAAAAAGGAGTTACGACACTTGAATATGCAATGATTGCCGTCGCAATAGCCATCCTGCTGACCATCGTACTGGGAGATCAAAACTCAGGTTTATTAGGTGCATTAAATGATGCATTCAAACAGATAGTAGCAACGATAAAAATGATAGCGGTTGAGTATTGAAATAAATTTTCACTGATTACGACAGGGAAGCTAAATCATGGACGTGTTACTGGCAATAAACTCGTATATAGTTACGATACTGTTGTTGATCATCGGATGGCAAGATGTTACCTCTCGCCTGATCCGCAATCGCAACCTGGCTTTCTTGATCCTGGCCCTGTGCCCAATGGTTTTTTTGTCGGGCGCACAACCTAATCTTATTCTTTCAGCCGCCGTGTTACTGATCGGCTTTCCACTGTTTCTTGCCAAGGTTCTGGGGGCTGGAGATGTCAAGCTGATAGCCACTCTGGCGTTGGCCTGTACCACAGACGTTTTTTATTCATTTTTGTTACTTACCGCCTTACTAGGTGGTTTTTTAGCATTAATCGGCCTGTTTTTTTTCCATAAAAACACCAAAGAGCATGGTATTCCCTATGGGGTCGCCATATCGCTGGCTTTCATTTTTTCCTACCACATAGTTTAGGACTTTTAAAAAGAAGGGAATCACCACATGAATAACAGAGTTATTTTTTTTATTTCAATTGTTGTTATTGGCGTCGGCATAACCGGAATTTTTCTACAAAATCGCCAGCCAAACAATGAGATACAAAAAGAAAAAAATGTAGAGAGCGAACATACAATCCTAATCGCACAAGCGCTAAGAGATTTGAAACCCTACGATATAATCAACCCAAGTGATTATAAAGTCATCTCCGTTAGCGCACCAAAAGATATCAATGACCCTCGCGATATCACATCAGTTCCTGACAGCAGTATTCGTGGATACTTGGTGAGAAATAATATCGGCAAAGACGACTATTTATCATTAAGTATGTTAGAAGCGCCTTCCAGCCCTGACTTTGCCAAGCACAGTTTAAGAGCGGATGAGATGCCCTATTCACTCCCAATCAGTAACAGTGATGATTATTTACTTTCATCAACTTTCACCGGGGATAAAGTCTCTCTTTATATCAGAGTGACCGAGGTCGATAAGACTAAAAAAAATAATATCGGATTAGTTCCTGAAGGCAGTGTCAGTGCAGACAAAGAATTAAAAAAATTTGTTGTCAGTAGAATATTTAAAGAGATAACCGTATTAGAAAGTAAACGTTTCAAGGTGGATAAGAGCAATGATCAACCCCAATATGGCCGTGAAAATACACCTATTGGCGTAATAGTTATCCGACTTAATCAAAAGCAGTTGGCCGAACTAAGAGTAATTGAAAAAGCAGGCGAAATATTTATTTTCCCGGAAGGGGGGGACTCAAAAGCAATAAAGAAATTAAGAATGGATGATGTGCTGCCTCAGTTCCGCTCGGTCAAAGAACTGAGAGGCGGCAAGTGATATTTAAATATTTACTACAGGGAATGAAGATGAATAAGGCTTTTTACCGAAGTATTGCTGGTGCACTTTGTGGCCTGGCCACCCTATTAGCTCATGCAAGTGAAACTTATCTGGCTCCCGGAGATTCCAGAGTCATTCAGGTACAGGGAAACATCGATACCGTCTTTATTTCTGCACAAAATATCGCCGATTATGAACTGATTGGCGATAAAAGCCTTGTGGCTTACGCCAAGGAAGAAGGCCGTACAGATTTAATTGCCTTCGATAAAAACGGTGATCAGGTGTTAAAAACCACTCTGGTAGTGGACTCGGTATTAAGCAGCGTACATAACCGCATTAACCAGGAATTCCCAGACAGTAATGTGACTATCCAGAAAATGGGCAAAACCTACATTATTTCCGGCACGGCACCGACCGAAGAAGCCAAAGATCGCATCTATCAGGTGGTGGGTGAAGGAATTGGTGCCGAGGCGGTAATCAATAAAAAACAGGTCACGGATGTGAGCGGCAATAGCGGTGGCAGCAGCAGTTCGGGTAATAACGACAGCTCTGAAATGGATCAGGTGCTCTATCGAAGTGTGATCAATAAATTAGAGCTACCCATCACCAATCAGGTCAACGTCAAACTGTCGGTAGTCGAGGTTTCACGGGCCTTTACCGATAACGTCGGTATCGATTGGGGCACCATCAGCGGTTCAGCAGGGAACATCACCCCTGGCATGTTCCGCTTTGTAAAATTTAACGCCGACTCTCTCAGTACCCTGGTTCATGCGATCAGTAATGAGTCTGTGGCGCGCGTCCTGGCAGAGCCGAACCTCTCGGTATTGTCGGGCGAAACCGCCGAGTTTCTGGTGGGCGGTGAAGTTCCGGTAGTGACTACCTCCAATAATGGCACCAACGTGCAGTACAAAGAGTTTGGCATCAAATTGAACATCGGCGCCAAAGTCAGCAGCAGTAAAAAAATCCGCGTTTCCCTCGGCGAAGAGGTCAGCAACGTAGATAAAACTTATAGCACTGATGCCGGTAACTCCTTCCCCGCTTTCCAGACCCGGCGTGCAAAAACCACCGTGGAATTAGCCGATGGCGAAAGCTTTCTGCTTGGTGGTCTGATCAGCAATAACGAACGTGAAGCGCTCGCCAAAATCCCCTTTATCGGCGATGTGCCTATTTTGGGTGCGTTATTCCGTAATGCTTCAAGTCAACGTACCCGTGGTGAGTTGATAGTCGTCGCCACGGTAAATCTGGTGAAACCCGTCGCCCCGAGAGAAGTCGTGGTGCCTGACTTCAATCGCACTTCAACCTGGGCCAGATTCCTGAACTTCGACGGCATCAGCGATCGTCGAGATAAGCAACGTGCGCAAGAGTTCATTGAACAGGGAGGATTTATCAAATGATCAGTTTCAAACCTTTGTGGTGGTTGGTGGTGCTGGTGCTGCCTTTTTATCTCTTTGCCAACTCAACTCCCCTCCCAGCGGGGAACTCACCGTTAGGTATAGAACAATTCAATATCGACTCAACAGATGTCATCGCACGCGAGGTCATGGTGGGGAAAATTATGTCCCGAATTTCCCGCGATTTTAACGGAAATATCAAACTGACCTGGACCAATGACCGCTTTGCCGAAAGCGCTAAATTGCTGCGCAATGCGTTGATCGAACAAGGTGTCGCCCCCCACCGCATCTTGTTGGATCGCGACGCCGGTGGATATCGGGCCCGTGGGAGCAGTGGCATACAAATAACGGTGCAGCGCGTCATTCTACGGCTACCGGAATGCGACGATAAAAACCAGAACTATCACTTTGATACTCACGCCACACTGGGTTGTGCGGTGAATAACACCCGTAGCATCTCCCTGGTTAGCCCGTTTCAATATTATTTCTAAGGAAAGATAAATGTTGTTATTTCCACAAAAGGCAGATGCCAATATTGATCCCGCAGGAAAGAAATTTTATATCATCTCCTCCCGGCAGGAGGTGAATACCCCGCTGAGCGAACAGTTCCGCCTAGTGGGCTTCAGCACGGTTGAAAGCTTGATGCAGGACTTTATGCAGGCAAATAGCCTCAATATTCCGTCAAATGCCAGCGGTGTGGTGGTGGATATTGGAACCAATGAGCAGGTGGACGAAATTATCCATGCTTTGCAGGTCCACATCCCACGGGAAGTTTGGTGCTGCGTCGCTGGGGACAGTGATTCCATTGCGCTGGCACAGGCGTTTGCCCGTCACAATATTCGTTATTTCAACCTGAGTACGCAGCAAGAATTGATGGTGCAGGCGACCGTAGCAGGGCTTGAACTCAAAACCAATCGCCAGGCGGTCAGTATCAGCGTCCTGGGTTGTAAAGGCGGCGTTGGCAGCACCACTATCGGTTATCAGCTTGCCAATGAAATCGTTAGTCTCAAGCATATGCCAACCCTGTTTATTCAGGGAGCCAGTGGCTCGCGCGATCTGGATCTGCATGCCGGCAAAAAACTGCCCCAGGAAATCACACCGGTGCATAAAAAGTTTGACCTGATGAGCAGCGATAGCCAGCGCTTTCCGGATCTAAAACATGACTCATTGCAGAAATACAACTTCGTGTTGTTCGAGCAATCGATCAATACCGCCGATAAGGAGCTATTACGCCATTTAGTGGAAAGCTCCCTGTGTCTGGTACTGATCCTTGATCGCTCAATGGCATCGGTGCGGGTTGCACGGAACATGATCGAAAATATTGAACTGTTACAGCGTACCAGTCGCGTTTCCCGCCGCCTGTTTTTGTGCCTGAATGACACCCGCCCCGTCGCGGTGAATGCCGTAAGCCAGGATGATATTCAGGCGTTATTAGGCCGCCCGATAGACGTAACCTTCCCCTATAACAAGCAAAGAAATCCAACGAAGAGCAAGCACTCACGCTTTGTACGTAGCCTTTCGCCACTCGATAAGCTGACCCAGTATGTTTTGGGATCTGCAGTACGCCCTCAGACATCGTTAGTCAGTCGCCTGCTGACACGCCAGCGCCAGGAGAGATAATGGATATCGCGATTGAATTACAAGAAAACCTGCGCGACAGCGTATTGAAAATCATTGAAATCAATAAGATCGAGCACATGATTGACGATCGTCCACAGATGATTGCAGAAATGAACCGCCTTTTGGAGCGGGTGGTTGAACAACAAAGCATTTATCTGACATCCCAGGTTCAACACCAGATGGCTGAGCTAATGGCGGATGAGATCGGTGGTTATGGCCCGTTACGCCCCCTGCTGGAGGACGAAACCGTTAGTGACATCCTGGTCAACGGCCCGGAACGGGTATTTGTTGAACGCTTCGGTAAACTGGAACTGACTAAACAGCGGTTCATTAACAATAGTCAGTTGACCGACATTGCCAAACGCCTGGTACAACGGGTTGGAAGACGTCTGGATGAAGGCCGTCCACTGGTGGATGCGCGTTTAGCGGATGGCAGCCGCCTTAATGTAGCCATCGCCCCCATCTCGCTGGACGGTACTTCAATCTCAATTCGTAAGTTTGGCAAAAGTAACCTGCAACTGGTCGATCTCATCAGTTCAGGTGCCATGAGCAGCCAAATGGCCAATTTCCTGATCGTTGCTGCTCGTTGTCGGGTGAACATCATCATCTCTGGCGGTACCGGCTCGGGGAAAACCACCCTGCTGAATGCACTTTCGCTATATATTGATGAAAGTGAAAGAATTATCACCATGGAGGATGCGGCTGAATTGCGCTTGATGCAGCCCCATGTGTTACGCCTGGAAACCCGGTTGGCAGGGGTAGAAAACACCGGCCAGATCACCATGCGTTCACTGTTGATCAACTCACTGCGTATGCGCCCCGACAGGATAATCGTTGGCGAATGTCGTGGCGAAGAAGCCTTCGAGATGTTGCAGGCGATGAATACCGGCCACGATGGCTCGATGTCAACCCTGCACGCCAACAACCCGCGCGATGCGGTTGCGCGTCTGGAAAACATGGTAATGATGGCCGGGATGAATATCCCGATGGAGTCAATCCGGCGAAATATCTCCTCTGCAATCAACATTATTATTCAGGTATCGAGATTAAATGATGGCTCTCGAAAAATAATGAACATTAGTGAGATTATGGGCATTGAAGGAGATCGCATTATTTTGCAGGATATCTTTCACTTCCAAAGCCAGAACGAACGGGATGAAAACGGAAAAATTAAAGGACAGTTTATTAATGACGGATTACTGGTGCGCTCAACCGTGATGCAAAACGCTATCCTTTTCAATCTCAGCGACGAACTTAAACAAATATTTGGCATGGAGTAAATATGTTTTATTTCATCCTGATTATTGGCCTGTTAATCCTCGGCTACAATATCATTATTTTGCGACGTTTATCCCGTCTCTCCGCTAATGAGACAAAACGCCCCGCCCCGCAGATCGCACAGTTATTTTCTTTACGCGAGTTAATTGCCGAGTGGAAATTATACGCATTGGGTGATAACACCTGGCGTGGGCGCCGTAGCCTGATTATAGCCATGGTCATATTAATAACGTTACTGTTGGTGAATGCTCATTGGTTAATGTTCGATTTATTACTTTTTGCGCCATTGACTCTGCTGATGTTATTCATAGGCCAAATTCGTATCGGCCGTACGCTACATCGCAGGTATTTCGAAGAGCATTTCCCCGAGGTGTTATCGGTAGTCAACGCTTCAGTCTCTGCAGGCAACAGTATTCATCAGGCTTTAAATCGCTGCGGGGAGAGCATTGAGGGCGATTTGGGAGCCACTTTCAACCGTATTGATCGGCGTCTGAATCTGGGTGAAGAGCCTGAAAGGGTTTTTAATGATGCCTGGCAGAACTACCGCTATCGTGAGTTTTATTTCTTTATCGTGGTTATGCTAGTCAGTATTCAACGCGGTGGTCAGTTACGAATTTTAATCGGTCGGCTGTCACGCATTATCAATAGCAGCAAAAATATGGCACGACGAAAAAATGCCATGACATCAGAAGCTAGGATGTCGGCAAAAATCGTCGCCGCCATTCCTCTGCTGTTCTTTTTCGGCATGCGATATTTTAGCCCGGAAAACTTTGACTTTGTGGTTAACGATCCCACTGGCCGCTTGATCCTGTACTACGTGATTATCAGTGAGGGTATTGGCATGCTAATTATCTGGGCGATGTTAAGAAGGGCCGTATGATGGATTGGATATATGGTTTTATATTTATATTCGGCGTTTATCTGAGCGCAGTGACACTGATAAAGCAACAAAAGGTAATGCGCCAGAAAAAAATCATCGAACACGCCAACGATGAGAGCGGAAAAAAGATGATGGCGAAGATCGACTATAGGGCGTTGATCATTCATAACGACCGCTGGTTAACGTTTCTCGACAATCTGGATAAAAAACTGGAGATGAAGCTACGTATTTGTCTCGGTATGGGATTGTTTATGCTGGCGTTAAAATTGGTTGGCATACTTCCTGTCTCTATGCGTGCGTTGGCAATGCTGCTGTTATTGGTATTTGTACTTATCATTATCGTGCCTGGCTTATTGCTAAAGCCCGCGATCACCACTCGAATCAAAAGGATGCTGGATGCCCTGCCTTACTTTATCGATCTGGTAGCCGTGTGCGTACAGTCAGGCATGACAGTAGAGAGCGCTCTGAAATACATCGGCGAGCGCTTTGATGATATGGATTGCAATCTCGCCAGCCTAATCAAGTTGGTGGTGAAGAAAGCCGAGGTCAGTGGGCTGGAGGACTCATTGGCAGAACTTTACCGTTCAATGGATATGACCGAAATGCGCATGTTTTGCGCTACCCTGCAGCAGAGTGTGCATTATGGAACCTCGCTTTATGAGAATTTGATGGAGCTATCGAAAGACATTCGAGAATTACAATTATTAATCACGGAAGAAAAAATAGGCAATCTCTCAGCAAAAATGAGCGTGCCATTAATTCTTTTTATTATGTTTCCTATCACAGTATTAATTGCTGCACCGGGTATTTTAAGGATTATGAAACATGCCATGCTATAAAAAAATCATTCCTCTTGCATTATATATATTGTTACTCAGCGGCTGTGTTACTCCAACACCGAAAACACAAAGTGATCTGACTTTTCAGGAAGACATCTTGCTAAAAGCCAAAAATTACAATGAACTGATTAATCTTTACCGTAGCTGGTTGAAGGGAAAAGAAGATCCCAACGTCCGTTTAAAATTGTCGCGTTATTATTATCTCTCTGGGGATTACAAATCGTCGCTTTATTATTTGCAGCCGCTGGCCAGCAAACCGGACCTCAACGTTTATACCTTGCAAGCACAGAACATGATCGCGATGGGCGACTATTTACATGCCCAGCGCGTAACAGATCGCATGCTGGAACGAGATCCTCAAAGTGCCGAAGCCTATAACCTGCGCGGTATTGCCATGGCATTGTCCGGCAAGCTGGGCGATGGCGGCGGCTCAATCCAGAAAGCCCGCGATCTGTTTATTGCCGATGACGTAGCGATCAACAATCTGGCGATGATAGCGCTGCTGGATCAACGCTATCAGGACGCCGTTGGCCTGTTGCTACCACAGTATTTGCGTGGCCGCAAACAGCCCCACCTGCTGCACAACCTGGTGTTAGCGCTGGTGAAAGTAGGCGACATACGTTATGCCCGCGACATTCTCAGAAACGAGAACCTGTCCGATTATCCCGATGAGTTACTCGACGCGCTTGGTCGCGTCGGGCCACTGAGGAAAGGGACGGTCTGATGCAAAGGATACGTAGGTTCAAGCGTGAACAAGATGGTGTAGCCACCATCGAGTTTTCCCTCACCATCATTTTGTTTCTGTTTATGGTGCTGTTCGTCGCTGAAATGTCGCGCATGGCTTACATCTCTTCGGTTATCGATTTGGCGATTTCCGAAGCGGCTAAGGATGCGAAAAATGCGCCGGCGGGTACCGCAGGTTACAACGCCCGTTTCAACGCGCGCCTGACCCAACAGGGGGGATCCCTTTGGGGATTCCTCACCAACAAGGATGCGGTGCTGATTAACATCACTTACAGCGACTCATTAGCGCAGATGATCGCCACAGGGGGGGCTGCCGGCAATGCTCGTAACAAACCCCTGGCGCGCTATCGCGTTAACTATCAGTACCGGCCAATGTTTCTCCCCTTCCCTAACAGTTGGGCTAATACGTTATTTGATCGTGAGGTGATCTTTGTTCAAGAATATGAACGTTCGAAATTTATGGATTGATCAGCGCGCCTCAGTGGCTGTGGAGTTTGTGGTGATATCCATGGTGCTGTTCCTGTTTATCTTTTTCCTCGCGGACTTGGTAATGCGCCAGGCTATGATTGGTAAATTGGATCGCGTCTCATATTCGGTGGCCGGTGTATTACGTGAGCGTATTCAGTTATATGACGCGCGCGAACAGCTGACCCAACAGGATGTCGATCAATCCCGGGCATTGGCTCAGCGTATTCTGAGTGATATGGACAACAAAGCTGATTTGTCCCAGTTAGGCGTCACGGTTGAAGAAATACACTTTTACAACCCGGTAGATCTTTCGGACGACAGTAAGCGAATGAAGTTTTACCGCAATTGGCACAGTGGCGTGACGGCAAGCTGTGCCCCTCCGCAATCGTTGCAAACGCTGCAGCAATTGACCCCAAAGGGCAGTTATGGTCGTTGGGTACCCTTGTATCAGGTCACAGTCTGCCTGCCAACGGTGAGTTGGTTTACCCGCTTGACCACTGGCTTGGGACAAACCCCACTGATGTCCTCGTTCTCCATCGTCATGCTGCGTTGATGTCATGAGACTTCTACTATTGACCATGCTCAGCCTGCTGACGCTTTGCCCGGTACGGGCTGAAAAACAACAGGCTGTCATTTTTATCGACTCTTCTGACCCTGCGCAGACGAACCTAATTACCGAAATCAATCAATCGCTATTTTATAGCCCCACACTGCGACGCCAAGTTGCGGTGCAGGTGTTTGATATCAACCCTCGCGGCCCGGCGTTTAGTGGTGAATTGGATTTTCAACGCGATGGTAAAGGCCAGGCGGTGGGCCAATTCCGTCCAGGGAAACTTCCCTATCTTTTTTGCCGCAATGATGGGGAAACGACAACGCAATTTACCTTAAGGAATAAGGATCAATTATGCCTATGTATCAAAAAGTACTGAGGCTATACCAGCGCTTTTATGACGATCAACGCGGCGCTTTTGCCATCAGCTTTGTCATGATGTCCGGTTTTTTATTGGCCATGGCCGCATTTGGTTTAGAGGGCTCACGCTATATTGATGAACGCGCCAGGCTGTCCGATGCTATGGAACAGGCGGCCCTGGCGCTTACCGCTGAAGATAACGGCGCGGGCATGCCCCGAAATTACACCCTGTCCCAGGATTGGTTTCGGGCTTACATGCGTCATGATGAAGCGGTATATCAACCCGTGGTTAATGTCCTGCGCGGAATGTCCACCAGCGGCAGCAAACTGGCTTATGTAGAGTACCGAGTCAGCGGCCAGACGCTGCAAAACTCCTGGTTCTCATCCACCCTGTTTCCCAGTTTTGATAAACAGGTGGTGATTGGTGACAATGGTGCCGCACGCAAATACCGTTCCAATATTGACGTGATGTTTGTCACCGACTTTTCGGGTTCTATGAACTTTCCATTTGGTGGCAGTACCAAATTAATTGAGCTCAAACGCATAGTCCTGCAATTGGCAAACGAACTTTATAACTACGACATGGACAATAAAGTCGGTTTTACCCCCTTTGCCTGGGGAACAAAATCCGGCGGGGCCTGCACACCACAGTTTGTTGCCAACCGCTCCGTACCCGTGGACATTCTGAGCGATCAGCAACAAGTTGGAGCACTGGAAGGCTACGTTAATTTCCCGGCAACGGTGGCTGCGATACCTAACCCCGTCCATGACATGCAATTCCCCATGGAGAATGTCGCCGATGGTATTTGCCTGAAAAATACTAACACCTACGTAGTTCCCTTGACGTCAAACTATGGGCAGATTTCTCAGATTCAAAGCATGAACGCTCATGGCGGTACCCTGGTCAGTTCTGGCGTATTGTCAGGAGTGCAAGAACTGGCAAAGGGCACCGCTTCACGCAAAGTACTGGTGATTGTTTCTGACGGTACGGACGATCCTGTGACCAACAACATTACCCCGCACTTATTAAATGCCGGCATGTGCGACAGAATTCGCAGTGTGCTGTCTACCAAAGAGTCTGTGGGGAAAATTGCCTTTATTGGCATCGACTATAAACCCACGGTAGATTGGGTTAAATGCGTCGGTGCGCGCAACTTTTATCTCCCTCAGAATATCTCTCAGCTTGAAGATGATATGCGGCGCGCCGTATTTGAAGAAGTTGGTCATAACACGCTAAAAGATTAATCCACGCCTCAGGGCAGTTGAAAAATACTTAATCAGAATTAATGAGGGTAGATTGCAAGCCACGGCGACATATCCTTGCTAGCCTTATTGCGTAGTTAATGTGAGTGACAATTTATGACTGTTCGATGTTATTCCTTGTCGTAGATTCATAATTAACATTACTGACAATAATTACACGGCTACCGTTCATATATTATGGCCATCTGCATGGTGGTGTTTTATGTGCACGGTATTAATAAGTATATTTCTTATCAAAGGACGGATATTCAAATGAAAACTAAAGTAGCGCTTTCCGTGTTAGCAGGTCTGATGTTCTCGGCAGCTGCCCTGGCAGAAACCCCTGCCAGCTATGACACCAAGTTTAACGTCAGCGCTAACGTTCCAGACAGCGTACACATTACCGATCCAAGTGGCCGTCCGGTTACCGATCTGGATGTGGTCATGAAGGCGGCAGCCTCCGGTTATATGGAAGCGCAAACGCCAGCGTTGAAAATCTGGAACAACGATGTGAGCAAACTGGACGTCACCATGGTTCTGGACGACAGCCAGGCCACCAGCGGTTCGGCGTTTACGCTGTACAGTACCCAAGGTGGAGCGCTTAACCCTATGAGTTATCAGATTAAAACCTTAACCTCTGCCGGTTCCAAAACCTTTGCGACCTCCGGCGTCTCTAACGACTATACCCTGATCGCCAATGGTACGACTCATTCCGAACTGCCAGTGGTGTTCCAGTTCGTGTCAGATGGCAAATATGACACCCTGGCTCAAGGTAACTACAGTGGCGTGGTTTATGCGAACATAAGCACTAAACCATAACATTCTTATATTATTAGGTCAGGGTCGGTCGTAATGATCGGCTCTGTTAACGCCATGATTAAATCCAAAATCACCTTTATATTTCTGCTGGTGACGCTGTCATTACATGGAAGTGCTTTAGCCATCACAAATGCACAGGTCAGCCTGAATATTGCCGCGGAATCCATCCCCCGCCTGGCAATTTATTATCAAGGAAAACCCGTAACCGGATTTGGCATTGACCTGGAGTTACCGGTGAATGGTTATTCTCAACATTTTGAACAAACTACCGACCTCCTGTATATCGTGGGGAATATCGAAAATGCGAATGTATTATTTTCAGACGTTGGGTTTGTCCTTAACTCCATCAGCGGCGGTGCAGAAAAAGTCAATCTGCAGGGGGATTTTATCTATCAAGGCTCACCCTCAAATGCCCTGGAAAAATTACGTATTCCTGTATTAAACAATATCGGTGAAGCAAGCGTAAGCAAAGGATTTAAAGTTCGTTTCAAATCTGATTCGCTGGCAGGAAACTACCCCCAGGGCAGCTATGCAAACTCTTTTACCCTATTGGTAACGCCAATACTTTAAACCAGAGCAGGGACGCATGAACCGTAAATTAGCTCTCACCGTAATTTGCTTCGGAAGCGCGATCACTCTGAAGCCATTTCCATTACAGGCCTCCGGCATGGCACTACCCCCTGGATTTGAGGATATATTCAACGCGAAGCAAAATGGCATTTTTGACGTGATATATGGCGATATTTCTATCGGGTCACTCAGTGCCGAGTATGACAAAAAAGACGTCCTGTTACTTTCTCCTGAAAATATTGTGGAACAACTGACCGCCACGAATATGCCAGCGCTCATCATAGAAAATAAACAGTTACTGAAATTACTGTCAGCCCCAATAAAACGCGTCAATAAAGAAGTTCTGGCTCAAAAGGATATTGTGGCGTGGCTGAATGATTCTGATGCTACGCTGCATTTAATTTTACCGGCTACCCTGTTTAAATCACCAAACCAGGCCAATGACCGTACCTATATTTTGCATAAGAGTCAGCCCGGTTTTGTGCATAGCCATAACCTGAACTTTTTATCGGATAACTATGGCGACAGCTTCAGCATTGCGTCGAACGATACGCTCAACCTGACGGGTAACAGCTATATCAAGGGCGCATGGAGCTATTCGCAAGACATCGCGCTGAATCTCGATGAACTGGCACTTTATCTGGAGCATGACAGCACCCGCTTTAAGGCAGGACGCCAGCGTATGGGCGACAACCTGGTCTACAGCACCCCTTCATTGGGTTATAGCTTTTTCAACCCACTCAGCTTTGACGGCGTCTCCCTGGGTTATATGACCGATAACTACCTGCGTTCAAGCACCGGGGCCTCTTCGCCTGTCACTTTGTACATGCCGCTGGCCGGTACGGTGGAAGTGTATCGCAATGGTCGGTTGATCGATTTGCAACAGTTCCCGCCAGGCATGCAGCAGTTGAATACTGAGGCCTGGCCTGCCGGTGGCTATGATGTGCAATTGATCACCAAGCTGGTTAACGGCAGCCGGGAAGTTAAATCCCAACCTTTTTTTAAGCGCAGCGGTATGTTCCGTTCTGGCGATCTGGAGTACGCCTTGCAATTAGGTCGTTACGATCAGCGCCAAGGGCATTTATCATCATTGCGGGGCAACGATTGCACCGGTTGCAGTCTGAACAACGGCCAAAACGGTATTAATAATAACAGTCTGGCCAGCATGACGTTGGGTTATACCACCCAATCCGCCTTGTCTTTTGGCAGCGGCAGCCTATTGGATAACAATCATCTGTATTTCAACGGCAGTCTCGATATCCCGCTTAATCTGTGGATTGCCGAACGCCTGTACACCGATGCTCTGATCGGTAATGACGGTAGCTATGGTTATCAAGTGGGGTTTAGCAAAAACCTGAACAATATTGGTTTTAACCTGAGCTATCGAAACAACCGCTACCAAGGTAGTGAATCAGACTTCCGACGTTTTGGTGTGGTGCCTGCCTACGATTTTAATTACCTGCAACTGGGTATCAGCACCTTTCTGCCATGGAACATTGGCCTGTCGGTAACTTACAGCATGAACACCCTGTATCAAGAGTATAAAAAACAGGGCCAAACCGATTATAAAACCTGGGATATTGCGCTTAACCGCGATTTCACGCTGAACGACAATATGAACCTGCGAGTGGATTTGGGTTATCACCAGGGTGTGAATGAATACACCCGTAAAGGTTCGCAAAACACCTTTGTCGACAGCAGTAAGGATAATCGAGTCTTCGCTCAGTTCACGCTGGGTATGCGTGAACAAAGCTTCAACCATTACCAGTCTCTGTACCTGCGTTCACGTCTCAGTGACAAGGGTAGCGACGACCGTCTTTCGAGTGCCGACTATGCCCTGGATCTGCAAAACCCGGATTTTGACCGCAGCGGAAAATATTCCGTGACGGCCAGCGTCAACAATGGGCCGGGCAACCAGACCAACGGCGGTGCCGGAGTCACTGTCGACAATGCTCTGGGTTATACCTCTGCGGGCCTGAACAAATCACTGGGTGATAACAACTACCGTCAGTATTACCTGTCGCAACGCGGCGGTTTCGCATTAGGTGACGGAACTTTTGGCTACGGCCGTATGGACAATAATACTGCACTAATTGTCGATGCTACCGAGTTGCCTGGAGATCAGTATTTCGAAGTTCGCAACCGCGATTCAGCGCCGGTAGTGGTAAAAGGCGGCCAAAAAACCGCTCTGGATATTCAGCCTTACCAAAAAGTGGCCCCTTCGGTGGAGCAGGTCTATACCGGTGATGCCTCGGCATTTTATAACCTGACCACGAAATCGGCTGCAACCTGGGCTATGCCCGGGCAAGCTTACAAAGTCAAAATCACCGCCACCAAAAACCAAACAGTGACCGGTCGCATTTATTTCCAAGGTGCCCCGCTACCTCATGCCCGGGTGGTTGGAGGCAATACCCTGACGGATGAAGAAGGATTATTTGTCGGTGATTTCACTATGGGAATCAATGATAAATTGCAAATGTTAACGGTTAAGAAAGACCAACAAAATTACACCTGCCCATTGATGGAAGAAAACATCAGGCTGACTCAAGGCATTATGCAAATTCGTGAGGTTGATTGTGAAATTCAATAAAACAAAATCGCTGCTTTTATCTTTTGGCTTTACTGTATTTATGACATCAGGGATGTCTCAAGCCATCGAGGTATTCCCGATCATTAAAGAAATAAATAATGATACTCCACGTGATAACTATATCACTGTGAAATCAATGTTTCGTGCACAGGACAGTATCAATGAGAATAAAACAGAAGCCCAGCAGTATGAATTTGTCACACTGGAATTATTCTCGGTAAAAAATCCTGGCGCAGAAAAAGAAACTCTTGAAAAAGAGTTAGGTAAACAGGATCCAAGCCTGATCTTTTCCCCCACCCGTCTGATTATTCCCTACGGTGAAGAACGGAAAGTTCGTTTAATGCCCCTGAAATCGGTCGATCGTGAAAAAGTTTATCGATTACGCATTCGTCCTAGCTATCCAGAACAGGCCTTAGATAAGGGGAAAGTTCGTTTCGCCATTGGTTATGACGTGTTGCTGCGCTATTTACCGCCCAGCAAACACACCCAAGGTGTTGATATCAAATGCAGCAATAATATCTGGACAGTCACCGCTACCGGCAACGTGCGCAGCGAAATGCGCAACCTGGTAGTGGATGGGCGTAAAGGTGTGGTGAATTTTAACGTCTATCCTGACTTTCCACGCAGCCTGCCGGTGAGTCAAACGCTGGCGTTTGAAATGGACAAAAAAATGTACATCTATAACCAGTGTCAGTTAAAGGAGTAAGCCATGACTCGCCTTACTTTGGGGATGCTACTGATGTTAACCGCAAACTCGGCAGTAGCCGGCGATTGGGTTTTCCGCCCCACCGGCAGTGGCACTCTGCGCATTTTCCAACAGGGCAGTACGGCAGAATTAGCACCTGACATGCTTGCTCAGCGCCAACAAATCGGCGAAACAATGACGCTGCAGGTGATCCCCAGCGGCATGGGCCGTTGTGAAAACGGTATGCTGAGCGGTAGCGGCCCCTTGGCTTCGGTCAAAATTCCTTTATTACCCATGTCGCACGGGGTGGTACAGAGCCAGCAAAAAATCACTTGTGGAGAATCACTGTTTTTTGATGCCCCGGCAGCGGCGCAGTGGGTTGGGATGAAAGCCGTCCCTGACATCAACTCTCTGGTCAGCGGCAATATACCCGCAGCTTTGCTGGGCCAACGAGTCTTGTTGGGCAGCATCAATTTCATCAGTTCAGGTAACAATGTGACGACCCATTCGGTGTATCTCGATCTGGCGACGTTGGGCAGCGGTATAGCAACGCTAAAGGCCAGCTTCTCCAAGCCCACGTTGTCATTTGGTGAGGTCGGCGATCTGAGTGATGCTCAAGGTGACGCCAAACTCACCATTTCAAAAACCCGCGATGCAGGAGACATGGCGATCCCCTATCTTCTGACATTTGAATCAAGCCAGCAGCGTGAGGGTAATTTTCAATTGAAATCAACGTTGGAAGACCGTTACGTCACTTATCAGATCAAAATTGGCGATAAAAGTATGACGCCAGGCGACAACTACTCCGGCACGGTGCCGACAGGCAGTGTCACCAGCGACACAGTAAATATCCATTTTACCTTGGTAGCCAAACAACTTAATGGATTAAAAGCCGGTACCCGACTGACCGATACACTGACAGCGGTTATCACGCCAGACAGTTAACGAGGAGAATAAAGGTGAACAAATCTATACGGCGAGTCGCCATGGTACTGGCGCTGTTATTCAACTGTTCTGCATGGAGTGCGGTAACGGTCAGAACCGATATTTTGGTGCAAGCAGAGATCAGCACCAGTGTGCGGGTCTATGTTGATGGCAAGGACGTCACTAACGGCACCATTAGCGTCAAAATGGAAGATAAAGCAGGTTATATGGTCGGTACTACTCCGCCGTTTTTATTTATCGGCAATGCCAGTACGGTTTCCTTATCCCTTACCGAACCACCCAAACGAGAGTTGGTTTCTGAAAACAAAGATACGATGAAGCTCAATAGCGCATGGCTCCGCGAAAATGGCACGCCGGTATCAGCCCTTTTCCCATTGGGCAATCGACCGGTTTATCCAACCCTGGCAGACGTTCCAGACCCGCAAAAGGGGGTGAAAGTACAATTCACTTCGGCGCAACGAAGTGAAACTTATCCACTTGGCACTTATAGCGGTACTTATATTGTGATGGTGACTCCATCAACTTAAGAACACCCTCAATAACAATAAGAGTTTCATGATTTAGAAAGCCACCCTGTCTTTCTATTTGCGGGCGTTACAAGTAGTTAGGTTCTTACACTTGCAACGATCCCGCTTTTTTTTGAATAATGCGTTCTGGCGATAGTTGTTGGCGGTTATTCGAAGCCCAAGGGCCAAGGTTATTTCGCCGCGTACTTTTGCATATTGGCCAGGGTCACCAGTTCAAACGGGATCCAGTAGTAAGGAGCCAGCTTTTCGCCTTTAATCATGCGCTGCGCCACGTCAACCGAGGCTTTGCCCTGGCCAACCGCATCCTGAAACACCGTCACCTGCATCTTGCCAAAAGACAAGGCTTTCAGGCCGTCCGGCGTGGCGTCAATGCCGCCAACCAGCACCTTGTTGCCCTGCTTACCGGCCTGCTGCAACGCCATAATCGCGCCAATCGCCATCTCATCGTTATTGGCGGCGACGATATCGATAGACTCACCGTTGGTGAGCCAATTCAGCATCAGATCCATTCCTTCACTGCGCGAGTAGTTGGCGCTCTGTTTTTGCACCACCTTCATTTTTGGGTACTTCGCCACCACCTGCTCGACATCTTTGGTGCGTTGCAGTGCGCCGGCGTCGGTCAGGTTACCGATCATCACCGCCACGTTGCCCTGATAGTTGGCCAGCCGCGCCAGTTCTTCCATCTGCAAGGTGCCGGACTGCTTCTCGTCGGAGCCAACAAACACCACGCCGGCAGGCAGTTTGCTGTCGCCCGGCGTGCGGTTCACATAAACCAGTGGAATGCCCGCTTTGGTCACCATTTTGGTGATAGCAGGCGTACCCGCCGAGTTGACCGGATCGACAATAATCGCGTCCACTCCGGCGCTGATAAAATTCTGCACCTGATCTGTCTGGCGACCTACGTCGCCGCGCGCGTCTTCGAACTGCACGCTGATACCGCGCGCCTTGGCTTCTTTGTCGATTGAATGACGAATGATGGTCAGGAAGTTCTGGTCAAAGTAGGCCATTGACACGCCGATGGTTTCCGCCAGCACCGAGGTGGAACAGCCGAGCGCCGCCACCAGCACGATTCTTTTTAAATATTTCATGATGATTCCCCAGGGTAAAAAAAACCGCCGAGCAAAATGCATCGGCGGAAATTCACGGCAATCAGTGTTTTTTACGGTTACGGTGCATGTCGATAGACACTGCGGCGACGATAATCACGCCTTTGATAATGTCCTGAATGTAGGAGTCCACACCGATAAAGGTGAAGCCACTTTTAATCAGCCCGAGGATCACCGCACCAATCAGCGTACCGGTAATGCGCCCAACGCCACCCATCAGGCTGCTGCCGCCGATCACCGCCGCGGCGATGGCATCCAGTTCGTAAGACATGCCCATGCTCGACTGGCCGCTGCTGACACGCGCCGCCAATACCACACCTGCCAGCCCTGCCAGCCCACCGGCGATGGTATAGACCGTCACCAGGTATTTATTGACGTTGATGCCGGAGACTCTGGCCGATGTCATGTTGCCGCCGATGGCGTAGATGTACTTGCCGTAACGGGTATGCTTCAACGCGACATGGAAGATCACCGCAATCACCAGGAAGATGATCACCGGCATCGCGCCCTGGCCGATTGAGGTAAAGCCGTCAGACAGGAAGCTGACCGGGTTACCCTGGGTGTAGTACTGCGCCAGGCCACGTGCCGATACCATCATGCCCAAAGTCGCGATAAAAGGCGGGATACCGGTGCGGGTAATCAGGAAGCCGTTGATGAAACCGCAGATAATGCCCACGCCGATCCCGGCGCCGATAGGGATCGCCGCCGGCAGGTCGAGCAACGCCGGGTACATTGGCGAAATACTGTCTGAGGTTTGCGCCAGGCTGGCCGCCACCACTGCGGTTAAGGCTATCAGCGAGCCGGAGGAAAGGTCGATACCGGTGGTGATAATAACCTGGGTCACGCCCACCGCAATGATGCCGATAATCGCTACCTGCAACACAATCAGCAGCAGGCGGTTCGGGTTCATCAGGAAGGACTGGTCGCGGATGTACCAACCCAGAATTTCAAACACCAGCGCAATGCCGAGCATCACGATAAAGATGCCGGTGTCTTTCGGCATTTTGCCACTCAGGCCAGCGAACAGTGGCGCTTTGCCCGCAAGCGGCTTCTCGATTTTTACATTACTCATGGGAATTCACCTTTGCGTTATTCAGAGGCCAGCGCCAGGATTTTTTCCTGATTCGCTTCTTCTTTATCCAAAATGCCGGTAATACGACCGCCGTGCATCACCATCACCCGGTCGCTCATGCCGAGGATTTCCGGTAATTCCGATGACACTAAAATAATGGCGACGCCACGGTTCGCCAGTTCGCTGATCAAACGATAGATTTCCGCCTTCGCCCCCACATCAATGCCGCGCGTTGGCTCATCGAGGATCAGTATTTTTGGCTGGGCCAGCAGCCAGCGGGCAATAAGCACCTTCTGCTGATTACCGCCGCTCAGGTTATTGATGATTTGGTCCATGGTCGGAGTTTTGATATTGAGCTTTTTGATCTGCTCCATGCAGTCCTTGGCCATTTGCACGTGGCTGACGAAGCCGTTTTTGCCGATATACTCCGACAGGTTGACGATGCTCATGTTCTCGACCACCGACAGCACCAAAAACAGCCCGGATTTTTTGCGGTCTTCGGTAAGGAACGCTAGCCCGAGTTCAATCGCTCGGGAGGGAGAATCCACTTTGGCCGCCTGGCCCTCAATGAAGATGTGACCGCCGTCCGCCGGGTGCATGCCGAACAGACTTTCCATCACCTCGCTGCGGCCGGCCCCCACCAGCCCGGCGACGCCGAGGATCTCGCCGCGCTTGACGCTGAACGAGACATCGTGAAACCAGTCGGCACGGCGCAACCCTTCGACACGCAGTACTTCCTCGCCGATATTGTTGTTGAATTTGGGGAACATCTGGGTCAGCTCACGTCCCACCATCATGGTGATCAGCGACTGTTTGGTCAGGTTTTCGGTCTTGTCGCAGGCGATAAAGGTACCGTCGCGGAAAATACTCACTTCATCGGTGATGGCGAAAATTTCGTCCATCTTGTGGCTGATATAAATAATGCCTTTGCCCTGCTCGCGCAGTTCACGAATGATGGCGAACAGGTGTACAACTTCACCTTCGGTCAACGCCGAGGTGGGTTCGTCCATGATCAACACATCTGCGTTATAGGAAACCGCCTTGGCAATCTCCACCATTTGCTGGCTGGCGATGCTCAGTTCACCCACCAACGTCTCAGGTTTGAGTTTAATGTTCAGCCGAGTCAGCAATTCGCGGGTCTGTTTGTTCAGTTGGTCATGGTTTACGAAGCCCAGCTTTGCCGGCTCACGCCCCAGCCAAATGTTTTCCGCCACCGTCATATAAGGCACCAGGTTAAGTTCCTGGTGAATCATGGAGATCCCTGAATGCAGCGCCTGCAGCGTATCGCTGAAGGTCACCGGTTGGCCTTTTATTTTAATGGTGCCTTCATCGGGGTGATAAATACCGATTAAACATTTCATCAGCGTGGATTTACCCGCGCCGTTTTCTCCCATTAACGCGTGTACGCTGCCTGGTTTGATTTTAATTGAGACTTTATCCAGCGCCTTCACGCCGGGAAATTGCTTACTGATGCCTTCAGCCTCAAGAACATAAGGATACATACCGATAACCTCCGCCGTTCGTTAATGCATCCCTGCCGGTAAATGCGGCAGGGATATAACCGCGCTGCCTTAACGCTTATTTTCTGTTCTTGTCGGCAAATCCCTGGTAGTTGGCCTTGGTGATCAGCTGATACGGGATCAGTACGTTGCTTTCCACCCTCTCGCCTTTCACCAGTTGAATGGCGGTTTGCACCGCACCCTCACCCTGCCCTTTGGCATCCTGGAACACGCTCAGCGCCAGATCGCCCTTCTTGATGTATTCCAGTGCATCCGGGGTCCCGTCAACACCGGCCACCAATACGCCACTTTTCTTCGCCTGTTTCAGTGCCAGGATCGCACCAATCGCCATTTCATCGTTGTTGGAGGCGATAGCATCAATCTTCTGACCGGTCAGCACCCAGTCAGTAGTAACGTCAATGGCCTCTTTACGGGCAAACTTGGCGGTTTGCTTGTCGAGGATTTTGATGTCGGGATACTGGGTCGCCATCTCTTCCACACCTCGGGTACGGTCACGGGTCGCCTCACTGGACAGCTCCCCCATAAGGATCATCACATTGCCCTTGCCATTCATCAGCTTGGCCAATTCCTCCATCTGCAGCTTGCCGGCCAGTTTGGAGTCAGACCCCACATAGGCCATACCTGCAGGCAGCGTGACTTCCGGGCGGCGGTTAACGAACACCAGCGGGATCTTGGCGTTTTCCGCCAGTTTGATCATCGGTTTCACGCCCTGGGTATCGACCGGATTTAGGATGATGGCGTCGACGCCCTGACTGACAAAGTTCTCGATCTGTTGGATCTGCTGGGCGACATCCCCTTTTGCATCTTCAAATTGAGCACTGACATTGCCGTCCTGTTTCATTTTGCTCTGCATTGACTGGCGCAGGATGGTGAGGAAATTGTCATCGAAAGCAGCCATGGAAACGCCGATTTTAATGTCTTTTGCCAGCACGCTGGCCGGCAACATGCACATCAATACCGAGGTGACGATCAGTTTCTTCAGCTTCATGTTTTGTACCCTTTAATCGTTAGAGTGAAGAGGCCTGTTGATTTGACAGCTAATGAAAAATATTTTTTACATTCAAACAACAATCCGTTCGGTGTTATCCCTTTGATACGGCAGATTTATCGCTTTTCCACCCGTATCCACATGGTGTGCAAAACTTTGATCAATGTCTCAAATAATATTAAAAACAACACTTTAAAATAAACACTCTATCTGGACATTGAAGCCTCAAAGTCATTATTAAATGTTTATTTCATAATTGAGATTATTGAAACTTTTTTAACCAAACAAGCGAAACATGCGTTTTGGAATGGCCAAGTAACAAAAACATGACACGGATCTAACAAATGACGCAAAAACCGCCATCGTGTTGGTGGCATAAGTGCGTTCGGCAAACAAAGAGCCCCCGCAACGATGAAAAATGACGCGGCACATTCTCAGCAAATGTGCGAGCAAGCACGCAGTTTTCGGATCCGCTGTTTCATCCAAGGCGTTACTCGACAATACTGAATGGACGTGTATTTTCAGGAGGATAAGACATGCAGCTCAGCAGTAAGGTACGGATGAACCGGCTGTTTAATAACGGCAAATGCCTCGACGTGGCGATTGATCACGGCATCGCCAATGAGCCGGATTTTTTAATTGGTCTGGAGGACATCGAACGGGTCATTGACAGCCTGATCGTTGCCCGTCCCGATGCCATTCAGGTCAATTATGGCCAGGCGGATTTATTGCAACGTGCAACCCAGCGCGATAAACCGGCACTGGTGATGCGCACCGACGTCGGCAATGCTTATAACGCCGCACGCCACCGTGAAATGTGGGCGGTGCTGCATAATCCAGAAGCGCCGATCCTCGCCGCACTGCAAATGGATGCGGCGGCGGTGGTGGTTAACCTGTATCTGATCCCCGATGAACCGGGCATTTTCCGCCAGTGTGTCGAGAATATTGGTCGCCTGCGTCATGCCTGCGAGCGCTACGCCATGCCGCTGATGATCGAACCGCTGGTAATGGCACCGGCCGGCCAGGGCGCGGCCTACGGTTCACTTGGTGACGTAGAAAAAATGGTGCCGTTAGTCCGGCTGGCGCGTGAACTGGGTGCCGACATCATCAAGGCCGACCCGACAGAACGAGTAGAGGACTTCCACCGCATTGTGGAGGCGGCGCGCTGCCCAACGCTGGTGCGTGGCGGCGGTAAAGGCGAACTGGGCGCGGTACTGGAAAAATCTGCTGCCCTGATGGCCCAGGGGGCGTCCGGTATGGTGTATGGCCGCAATGTCTATCAACACAGCAACCCATCGAAAGTGGTCAGCGCGTTAATGGCCATCATTCATCAGGGTGCCAGCGGTCAACAAGGACTGGAAATCTACCATCAACCCTGATCCCCGCTTTTGTAATTAAAATAATCCCTCCCCCGGCGGCAGCATGTTATAACCTGCTGCCGGTCGCTGCCCTACGCTCCAATCCCCGCTATTATCCTGACAGGCCCATTCGGAGAACCGCCATGCCAAAACAACGGATACCGCTGAAACTCAGCACCACGCTCACGCTGATGGTGTCTGCCATCATCGCTTCGGTGCTATTAGTGGTATATGCGCTGTTTTTTGTGCAGATGAATCACCAGGGACAAGATCAGCAACGCCAAAAAGCGATGGCGATTGCCGAAACGCTGGCGCTCTCCGGTAATGTCATTGATGGGCTGCAGCGTGAAGATCACAGTGGCGCAGTCCAGCGCTTTGCCGAGCAGGTACGTCAGCGGAATGAATTACTGTTTGTGGTGGTGGTAGACATGAAAGGCATCCGTTACTCGCACCCCAAACCCTGGTTGATCGGTAAGCATTTTATCGGAGACGATTTGGAACCGGCGCTACACGGCGAAACCAACAGCGCCATCAATCGTGGCGCATTAGCCCCTTCACTGCGAGTTTTTGCCCCGGTTTACGACAGCGAACGGCGGCAGATTGGTGTGGTGGCGCTGGGTATTGCGCTCGATACCGTTCAGCGCGTGGTGGGCGAAAGCCGCTGGATCATATACTGGACACTGGCCTTCGCCGCGCTGGTCGGCACGCTCGGCATCTTCTTTTTGGTGAAGGCCCTGAAACGCATCATGCTCGGTTTTGAACCTTACGAAATCTCGAATCTGTTCGAACAGCGCAACGCCATGCTGCAATCGATTAAAGAAGGCGTGATTGCAGTCGATAACCAGTCACGCATCACCATTGTCAACGACGAAGCCAAACGCCTATTACGCCAAAATGGGCCTTTCGAAAACCTGCTGTTGGAGTCCGCCAGCAAACACTGGCCGACGCAGCTGCATCTGGCGGAAGTGCTGGAAAGCGGTCAACCGCTACGTGACCAGCAGATTAGCTTTAACGGCAGCGAATTGCTGACCAATACCGTGCCGGTGATCGTTAAGGGCCAGGTGATTGGTGCTATCGCCACCTTCCGCGATAAAACCGAAATCAGCCAGTTGGTACAGCGCCTGAGCGGCATGGCGCACTATGCCGACACGTTGCGCGTCCAGTCACATGAGTTTATGAACAAGCTGCATGTGATCCTCGGCATGCTGCACATGAAGGCCTACCAGCAGTTGGAAAACTACATCATCAATACCGCCAGCACCTATCAGGAAGAGATCGGCGCGCTGCTGAGGAAAATCCAGTCGCCAGAGGTGGCGGGCTTCTTTATCGGCAAGATCAATCGCGCCCATGAAGCCGGCATTGAGCTGACCATTGACGAACCCAGCCTGCTGCCGGAAACCGACGATGCAGAAACCACCCACGTGCTGATCAGCGTGCTGGGCAATTTGATTGAAAATGCCATTGACGCTATCGATGGTATCGAAGGGCACGAGATCAACCTGAGCTTTCATCACAATGAGAATCACTTACACTGTATAGTCAGCGATGACGGCCCCGGTATCGATCCGGTTCTCGGTGCACGTATCTTTGAACAGGGTGTTTCAACCAAAGGGCCGGGGCGCGGTATCGGCCTGGCGTTGATCCGCAGCAGCCTGGAAAAACTGGGCGGCAGCATTGATTTCGAATCTGAGCCGGGTGAGCTAACCCAATTTTTTGTGCATATACCCTATCAGGCCAAGGGCTGAACCATGATTAACGTATTGATTATCGACGACGACCCGATGGTGGCGGAGTTAAACAAATACTACCTGAGCCAGGTGAACGGCTTTCACTGCCTGGCGACGGTCGCCACCCTGGCACAGGCACGCGCACTGCTGGCCGACGCCGAAGTCAGTATCGATCTGGTGCTGCTGGATATCTATATGCAGCAGGAAAACGGGCTGGACCTGCTGCCCGGCCTGCGCGAATTGGGTGAAAAAACCGACGTCATCATTATCTCTTCCGCCAGCGACGTGGATACGGTGCAACGCGCCCTGCACTACGGCGTGGTGGATTACCTGATCAAACCTTTCCAGTTTGGGCGTTTCAAAGAGGCGTTGAATAACTATCAGCAACAGTTGCAAATTCTGGCGCAGCGCGAATTCTCGCAGGGGGATGTCGACAGCTTGCTACGCCGCCACCCCACCAGCACCGAAGGGAAAAAGCTGCCGAAGGGGCTGACCAGCATCACGCTGAGTACGGTGTGCGAGTGGATTGAACAACAGCACGATGGGGAGTTTTCGACCGATAATCTGGCTAATGCCATCGGGATTTCCCGCGTTTCTTGCCGAAAATATCTGATTTATTTGGCGGAGAGCGGTATTCTCGGCACTCGCATTCTGTACGGCACCACCGGCAGGCCGGTCTATCTTTATCAGCTAAAACCGGATGCCATTGCCATGTTGAAAGAGTATTGCCGTTAGCCGATGCCCCTGGGGGATCATCGAACGTCATTTCGCCCAGAGACAACTCTTTTATCTCACTGCCCCAGCAGAAAAGTGCGCAGCGCGGTCACACAGCCGCTGTTCACCGGGCAAAACGCGGGCAGCGATCGACGTCCTGCTGGTGCAGATGCCAAGCCAGTTGCAAGGGCGCTAAGGGTGGCGCTTATGTCCCGGAAAATCCGTCATTCCGCGTGGCAGGTTGCACAGTTTTCCGTATTGTTGTTTCCGCTTGCCACAAGGAGACTGATACTCGTCATACAGCGTTTTAAGTTGCTGTCGATTCGCCTGCTCGGCGGCGGCGTGTTGCCGTTCCAATTCAAGCACCTTCTCATTGGCCAATGCCACGCCCTCGGCACTCCATACTTTATGTTTTAACCCGCTGCGCTTTTGCTGATACTCCTCAGAGATTTTGTTATCCAGCGGCTGTGCGGCATGGTATTGCCAGTCAACCGACGCCTGTAATGAGAAGCAAGACCACTGCGCCACGCAGGCAAGAAAAATCCGTTTCACTGATAGACTCCCAATATTAAATTCACCCGTTGACTCAAAAAACTATCTTCTGGCTATCGCGCTCTTTCCGACTAAAAACAGCGGCACAGGTGTTGCCCGACATTCACGCGGCAACCTGGCGGACTCCAACGTTTTGCGTTCAAGGTGTATCGCGGCAAGCCGCGCCTGTTCCGAACGCAGTTGCTCTACGTACCACAGATGTTGCAACACCCCGTTAAACCGTAACCGATAATCCACAGCACTTTCCCCCGTATCGAAACCGGCGCGCTGAGCATGCTTGTCGACAAACGAATAGCAACAAGATGACGCCAACAGGGCGAGTGCTGCTGTCATCAAAGAGGTCAATTTCAAAAGCAAAACTCCATTAGTGCTAGAGATCAGCAACCGTTGATAAGCAGCGATTGTTCCTCGCGCGGCGATGCCGATGGAAGCGGATCACTCGCGGCGGCAGCCTTGCCTCCCTGCCCTTTGCAGGCTTTACGCTGGACCAGCGTATTGTCTTCGCTTTGCGTCGATAACAAAGGGCGCTGTTTCTCATTGCCCATCTCGTCCCAGAAGTCATGAGCCACCTCTTTCAGTTTTTTACGAAACAGCACCGAAGAGACGCCTTCATGCTCCCGCTCATAACGCGCAGCGGAGGCCTGATGACACCAGGGCAACAATAGAAATATGAAAATGACGGGGATGCCCTTTTCCACAATAAACTCCTGTAATAAGGCCAATAATGGCGCTCATTCCCATTAAATAAAGAAAGATATTCAGTGTCGTCAAAACAAACAATGCGAGGAGATAAAAATATTACCCGGAAAGTAATAAACCCTGATTAAATAAGTGCCATAGTGCTTATAATTCGCAGGAAAAATATATTTGTTAAATTAGCGATCCCACAATTTTGACCAATCAATGGTTCCTCCGATACTCGGCACGTTCTCATTCAGTACCGCAGAGGCTGACTCTCCGGCGCTGATGCGCTGTTTTTGCTCACGGGTAGCAGGCTTTGGCTTCTCCCAGCCGGCCCCAGAAGATGACAATCCGGGTTGAATATGACTGCAACCACACAGCATAATTAATAGTGCCGGGATCCATTGGCGTAATTTCATATATCCTCCTTTAAAATAAACGTTATCGTTAACCGCGGTAAATAAAAAATTACTTTTTTTAGTTTAATAACTCGTATTCAACCGCGGGCAAAGCAAGGGCAACCTCATTTAATTTAAATAAGGCCGCTAATAATTTAACGTGAAATAAACCTATCCAGGGTGTCGGTAATAAATATCAATCCGTATATTTACGATATGGCGTGCAAGGCACACCACCGGGTTAACCTTCGTTATCCGGTTGCCAGGTCAGAAGATCGCCAGGCTGGCAGTCGAGGATCCGGCAGATTTTGTCTAACGTTTCCAGTCTGACGCCCTTCACCTTGCCGTTCTTCAGCAGGGACAGATTTTGTTCGGTGATCCCCACCTGTTCCGCCAGCTCTTTCGAACGCATCTTCCTTTTGGCCAACATGACATCAAGACTTACTATTATCGCCACTCTATTCTCACACGAAAGAAAGCTGTTCTTCATTCAGCCGCAACGCTTCCAGGAATACCCGGCTAAACACCAGGATTGCGCAGCCAACGATCAACGAGCGTATCGACTCGCTGTTGACGCCATAATAAATTATTAGCAGCATTTTTTCATTGGCCGTCAGTATCATTACCTGCAACATCCCGGCCAGCGAGGGGAAGAGCACGTCGACAATCAGCAAAATGCCGATGACCTGCAACAGCAGCATATTGTTGCGGTGCCAAACGTTGCCGCGATAGAACTGGTAAAACAGCCCAGCACCGCACAGCAGTGCGCTGTAATAAGGCACATAGGCGAACATATCCAACAACAGGGTTGCCACCAAAGCCCAGCGCTGCTGCGGAACGGCATAGGCGTTCAGTTCCGGGTAATAGTCGCGGTAGGACGCCACGATGCTGTTGAACGCCTCGCCTTGCACCCAACTCTGGACAATTATAAATATCTCTACGCCGGTGCTGACAATCAGCATCGTCATGATCAACAAACACAAGCAACGTACGTAAAGCGGAAGGTGGATCCGAGACACAGCGCCCATAACGAGTTCATCCATAAAAACAGCAATAAGTTATCGTAAAACGATAATTTATTGCTGTCAACGATCAACTGGACTGATGAGCTATTGGATTACAGGCGTAAAAAAGGCCGGAAGTCCGGCCCTTTCTCAATGATCGACGGATTTAGACCAGCTCAACCACATCAAACTTAACTTCACCGCTGAGGTCGGCTTCGTAATCAACACCTTGTAGACCAAAACCGAACAGGCGTAGGAACTCGGCCTTATAGCCCAGGTAATCGGTCAGTTCATTGATGTTGTTATCGTTGATCTGTGCCCAGATTTCACGGCAGGTGTTCTGCACGTCGTCGCGCAGTTCCCAGTCGTCCAGACGCAAGCGGTGCTTCTCATCGGTATCCGGTGCCGTGCCACTGTACAGCTTGGTGGCGAACAGACGCTGGATTTGCTCGATGCAACCTTCGTGGATCCCCTGCGCCTTCATGATTTTGAAGACGATAGAGATATACAACGGCATTACCGGAATAGCAGATGAAGCCTGAGTCACCACCGATTTGAGCACGGCAACGTAAGCTGCGCCGCCTTTAGCCTTCAGTTTCTGATCGATGGCCAGAGCCGCACGATCCAAATCTTCTTTGGCTTTGCCCAGCGTACCGTGCCAGTAGATTGGCCAGGTCAGATCGGTACCGATATAGGAGTAAGCCACTGCCTGCACGTTGTCCGCCAGCACGCCGGCCTCTTCCAGTGCGTCCATCCACAACTGCCAGTCCTGGCCACCCATCACTTTGACGGTATCAGCAATTTCTTGCTCGTTGGCCGGTTCAACCACGGCTTCAACCAGCACGTCTTTGTTGGTATCGAGCGCCACGGATTTGTACGGTTCGCCGATAGGTTTCAGCGCAGAGCGCACCACTTCACCGGTTTCAGGCATTTTACGCACTGGCGAGGCCAGCGAGTAAACCACCATGTCGATCTGGCCCAGATCCTGTTTGATCAGGTCGATAACCGTTTGGCGGCATTCATTGGAAAACGCATCGCCGTTAACGCTTTTCGCGTACAGGCCTTCTTCTTTAGCTGCCTTGTCAAAACCAGCAGAGTTGTACCAGCCGGCAGAACCGGTTTTGGCTTCGCTGCCCGGCTTTTCAAAAAATACGCCGATGGTGGCTGCACCGCTGCCAAATGCGGCATTGATACGTGACGCCAGGCCGTAACCGGTGGAAGCACCGATCACCAGCACTTTTTTCGGGCCGTTTTTCAGTTCGCCACGTGACTTAACGTAGGCAATTTGCTCACGGACATTGGCTTCACAACCTGCCGGATGAGCGGTAGTGCAGATAAAACCACGAATTTTAGGTTTGATAATCATAGTAATTTTTTCTTGGTAGCTAAAAACCGAAGGACAATATACCTGATTTTCTCAATATACTTAAGCTGGGCGCATGGCAGAATCGCAACAAGTGCAGTGAACAGACCAGTTGTCCCGGTGAAAATCTTGTTACCGCTTCAGGATCATGGGGATAGAAGCGAGGAACCTGGCGGGGGTTTTCAAGGCCAGTGGACTGTACGCCCGGCCCGATAAAACCCATCAGACTTTGTTCTTTTCCAACTGTTCAATCAGCGTATAACGCAGTGACGATGCATCGGCCGGCGGGTTTTCCACCTGTGTCACCTGCACTTTCAGGCGGTAGTTGTAGCCCGGTTCAAAAGTAAAACCTTCAATCCCGGTATAAAACAATTCCCACGGTTCTTGCGCGGAATGACGCACCTGCATGCACTTCATTGGGGCAACGCCCGTGCAATTTACCAGCGCGCTGTTCACCAGCAACACTTCCATATGGTTTCCGTCTTTATTCACCGGTTGGCTCACTGTCGCTCCCTCCTGGCTGCAGCCGGCCAGACCGGCCAAGGCAAAAAATAACAACGCTTTGATTTTCAATGTAATACACCATCAAGTCTTTAGGTTGGGTGATAGTAACAAAGCTACGACTATCGAGGCCAGCGGCAGGTGACCAGTAATTATGATCACAGCGCTAACTTCAGCCAATATCACACCTACGGCTTTGCCACAGAGACGACCGGGCAATACCAGACACTGATGGGCAAGTATATTCAATCGGCAATTAAACAACAGATGGAGCAGCGCGGTTATAAAGCCAGCACAACGCCTGACCTGTTGGTGTACAGCAGTGCAATGAAACAGAAAAAAGTGCAGGTGAATGACACCCCGGCTCCGGTTGGCCGTCGAGGTTATGCAGGCTGGGGCGGTTATAATCAAACCGTATGGAGCTATACCGAAGGCACCCTGCCGGTTGACCTGGTGGACAGCAAGCAAAACAGCTGGTCTGATTACAATCTAACGTTTATCAATAATGTTTATACCATCTAATAAGTCAGAGTTGCTTCATGAGATAAATAACCCTCACCACTTTGATAACAAAGGAAATATTACATGATAAAATTATCAAACTTGATTGAAGAGAAGAAAAAAAAATTCGCAAATCATAAATTCTTTTCTTATATTTGTGATACATCACGTTCACTTGAGGAACGGCTATCATTCCTACCTAACATGTCACACTTCATTATGAGTTTTGGTGACATAAATAAATATGTACTCCCCTTCCCCTTGCCTCAAAATGATCTTGAAAAAGCCATCAATACCCATGCAGAAGAAGATTCAAATCATTGGCCATGGTTTATATCTGATCTGCAGCAACTAAACATGAATAATAGCCAACCATTAACAGACACACTGAGGTACCTTGGACTGACCCCACGACAGTAGACATATCCTGTCCTCACGACGAGGCCTGTTCGAAGGCCTCCGGACTGACGCCGCCGAGATGACTGTGGCGCCGGGCCCGGTTGTAGAACACTTCAATGTAATCGAATATATCGGCCCGGGCCAGATCCCGGGTTTTGTATATTCTCTTCCTGATGCGTTCTTTTTTCAGCGAACTGAAGAACGATTCGGCCACCGCATTATCCCAGCAGTTGCCACGACGGCTCATGCTCGGGGCCAGGTTATTGGCCCGACAGAAGCGCTGCCAGTCATCACTGCCGTACTGGCTGCCCTGGTCTGAGTGCACGATGACCTCGCCGTCGGGTTTACGTCGCCAGACCGCCATCATCAGCGCATCCAGCGCCAGTTCGCGTGAGAGTGTGGGTTTCATCGACCAGCCGACCACATTACGGGCGAAGAGATCGATAACCACCGCCAGATACAACCAGCCCTGCCAGGTGCGGATATAAGTAATATCGGTGACCCAGACCTGATTGGCCCGGACAACAGTAAACTGCCGCTGCACGCGATTAGGGGCAATCACTGAAGGTCGCCCAGCGATACGACGCGGCGCTTTATAGCCGCGCACGGCTTTGATCCGGTTCAGTTGCATAATACGGCCCACCCGGTTTTTACCGCAGGTTTCCCCGATTTCGTTCAGATCGCCATGAACCCGCCGGTAACCGTATACGCCTCCACTCAGTGAATATGAGTCACGGATAAGCGCCAGCAGACGCTGGTTATCTTTATCACGCGCCGAGACCGGGTTATGCAGCCACGCGTAGAATCCGGCCCGGGCGACATTCAGTACCCGACACATCGTCATCACACCCCATACAGTGCAGTGCTCATTGATAAAGCGGTACTTCAGTCGGGCTCCCTTGCAAAGTACCGCGCGGCCTTTTTCAGGATATCCCGTTCTTCTTCGGTGCGTTTTAGCTGCGCCCGTAGTTTCAGGATCTCGCTTTTGGCTTCCAGTAAATCCCGGGCATGCTGTTCGCTGTTATAGGGTTTAATCGCCCGTAACCACTTATAAAGACTGTGTGTGGAAACGCCCAGCCGGTCAGAAATTTCAGCGACGGAATAACCGCGTTCCGTTATTTGACGGACGGCTTCTTCCTTAAATTCAGGGGTAAATCGTGGTGTGCCCATACGCTCCTCCTATGCTCAAACTATAGGGCAGGATCGTCTACCGGGGTGGGGTCAGTCCAAACTATAGGGCAGGATCGTCTACCGGGGTGGGGTCAGTCCAGTCCTTCCGGGAACTGTTCTTCAAAAACAGACTGGTATAGTTGTTCTAACAGGAAAAGTTCAGCCTCATCCATCTCATCAGAAGTAGCGAGCCCCAGCTTATTAGCCAAAACTTGTTCGCCAGAGTCTTTCTCATACTGACCTTCACTGCTGGATACATGGTATCGGCTCATGGAGATGCCCTGTGTTATTAGAGGGATGGAAAAACAGAGGGATTATAACGCTGGATGAGTACAGCAAACAATATTTGTAAAATCAGATAGTTACAAATGTTTAGGTTAAAATGTGTTTTTTATTCACTGGTGGAAAATAATCGTTAGTAATCAGCATTAACACACCAATGCATCATCGGCGTGTGCGAATCGAGCTTATCGGTACTATTCATAAGATTACTGTTTCCAATCCATTGAATTTAAAGTTGCTTGTGATGTTGATTGTCATCATTAGGGGTCGTCACGCCGCGGCACAAAAAACTACTCGATAGAGCAGTGGTTGACGGCGGTAAGGATCAATAAGCCCTTAATACTCTCGCTATACTAGCCCAGCGGGCAATCGGCTGTCACAGGTAAAATGGGAAGCTTTACGCAAAGTCGGTTTGTAAGGTATGGATTGCGTTACACAGGTTAATCATGGAGTGATGCAGGGCTGTATTGCAGATGTCCTTAGTGAGTAATCAAAGCAATGCGTTACCCCAATCAGGCGATCTACCGCGAAGGGTACCCTGCTCTGCCTGAAGCTGGCCTGCCAAACCCTGGCCCCCAAAACCCCAGCCATTTACCACTTCTTTTCCATCCCCCGGATCGTCCTATCTTGCTGAAGCGCGCTAATCAAGGGCGAACGATTTTATGGTCACCAATCGACCTATGGACGATCCCGCACACAGAATTATCCATAAACACCCTGCATGTTTTTAACTTATTGTTTATAATTATTATTTGTTTATTTATGACGAATTTATTCAGTAATTAAAGGTTATTTGAGAGACAGGTCACACTATTTTTTTATGTGAAATGTGAAGAGGGTCAATCAGGAAGGTCAAGCAGAGACGGTTCTAACTGCTTGTGGCTTACCGATCCGCTGCACTGCCTCCGTATACTGTCTGCAACCAGGGCAAAGTAAGGGAAATTTTCATAAGGAATGTGCGTGAGGCAATGACTATTGCATCTGGCAAACAAATGACACGGGGCTTTTTTGATTATCTTGAGGGATTGGGTATGGAAAAGAAAAAAATCTATCTGTTTTGTTCTGCCGGTATGTCGACTTCCCTGCTGGTTTCAAAAATGAAAGCACAGGCCGAGAAGTACGAAGTGCCGGTGATCATTGCCGCCTATCCTGAGGCGTTGGCCGCAGAAAAGGGGGCAGAGGCAGATTTGGTTCTGCTCGGGCCACAGATTGCCTACACGCTAGCCGAAGTGCAAAAGCAGTTACCCAACAAGCCTGTTGAAGTGATCGACTCTGCTTTATACGGCAAGCTCGATGGCCTGGGCGTATTGAAGGCCGCAGTCGCCACCATAAAAAAAGCTAACCAATAAAGGGGTCTGCCGTGAATACGTTAATTGCCTCGTTGGAAAAGGTCATTCTGCCCTTTGCCGTGAAAATTGGTAAACAGCCCCACGTTAATGCCATCAAAAACGGGTTCATTCGCTTGATGCCACTGACGTTGACCGGCGCGATGTTCGTTCTGATCAACAACGTGTTTCTTAGCTTCGGCGAAGGATCGTTCTTCTTTTCAATGGGCGTGCGGCTGGATGCGTCTACCATTGAGACGTTGAATGGCCTGAAGGCCATCGGTGGCAGCGTTTATAACGGCACCCTGGGGATTATGTCCCTGATGACGCCCTTTTTTATCAGTATGGCTTTAGCTGAAGAGCGCAAAGTCGACCCGTTGGCCGCAGCGCTGCTGGCGGTTGCCGCCTTTATGACCGTGACCCCGTTCAGCGTCGGCGAAGCTTATGCCGTAGGCGCTAACTGGCTGGGTGGTGCCAACATCATTTCCGGTATGGTGATCGGCCTGGTGGTGGCGGAGATGTTTACCTTTGTGGTTCGTCGCAACTGGGTGATCAGCCTGCCGGACAGCGTTCCTTCTTCAGTGTCACGCTCGTTCTCTGCCTTGATCCCCGGCTTTCTTATCCTGTCGATCATGGGCGTACTGGCCTATTGTCTGACGCTGTGGGGCACCAACTTCCACCAAATCATCATGGACAGCATCTCGGCACCGCTGGCAAAAATGGGCAGCGTCGTGGGCTGGGTATATGTGATGTTCTCCTCGCTGCTGTGGTTCTTTGGGGTACATGGTTCAATGGCGCTGGCTGCACTGGACAGCGGTATCATGACGCCATTCGCGCTGGAGAACGTCGAGCTGTACAACAAGTACGGTTCTGTCGAAGCCGCAGTGGCTGCAGGTAAAGAGTTCCACATGTGGGCGAAGCCGTTCGTTGACTCCTACATCTATCTGGGCGGAACAGGTTCGACGCTGGGGCTGATTATTGCCATCTTTATCGCTTCACGCCGCGAAGATTATCGTCAGGTTGCCAAGCTGGCGACGCCGTCGGGCATCTTCCAGATCAACGAACCTATTCTGTTCGGCCTGCCGGTGATTATGAACCCGGTGATGTTTATTCCGTTTATTCTGGTTCAGCCGGTACTGACGATTATTACCACCGTGGCTTATTACACCGGATTGATCCCGCCAATTACCAATATTGCGCCATGGACCATGCCGGTGGGGCTGGGGGCGTTCTTCAACACCAACGGCAGTATTGTGGCCATGTTGCTGAGCTTCTTCAACCTGGGGGTAGCGACCCTGATTTACCTGCCGTTCGTGATGATCTCCAACAAGGCACAGAGCCAGATCGATCAGGCGACGGAAAGCGAAGAAGACATCGCCAAGGCGTTGAAATTCTAACTGCAGTCTGGGGCAGCAATCCGCTGCCCCGGTTTTAGAGGGGCTTCGGATGAAATATCAATTTGCTGACGATTTCTGGTGGGGGAGCGCCACTTCGGCACCCCAGTCGGAAGGGGCAGCCGCGCGGGATGGCAAAAGCCAGAACATCTTCGATTACTGGTATGAGATTGCACCAGAACGCTTTCATCATCAGGTTGGCCCGTCCGAAACCTCCACCTTTTATGATAATTTCCAGCAGGATATCCAACTGCTAAAGGCCCTTGGGCACAATAGCTTTAGAACCTCGATCTCCTGGTCACGGTTGATCCCGCAAGGGGATGGCGAAGTGAACCCGAAAGCGGTCGCTTTCTATAATGCGCTGATCGATAGCCTGCTGGCTCAGGGCATCACGCCATTTATCAATCTTTACCATTTTGATATGCCGCTGTGCATGCAGCAACAGGGTGGCTGGGAAAGCCGGGCGGTGGTTGATGCCTACGCGCGTTATGCCAAAACCTGCTTCAGCCTGTTCGGCGACAGAGTCAGCCATTGGTTCACCTTTAATGAGCCGATTGTCCCGGTTGAAGCCGGGTATCTGAACGACCTGCATTATCCTTGCGTGGTTGATTTCAAAAGGGCGATTGCAGTGGCTTACCATAGCGTTTTGGCTCATGCCAAAGCGGTGAGCGAGTTCAGGGCGCTGGGGAACCAGGGCTCGATAGGCATTATTTTGAACCTGAGCCCGACTTACCCGCGTTCGGACAGCCAGGAAGACTTGGTTGCCGCCCATCATGCGGATCTGCTGTTGAACAAAAGTTTCCTCGATCCGGTGACCAAAGGGCGCTATCCGGACGATCTGGTGAATATACTGCGTGCCAATGACTTATTGCCGCAGACTGCGCCGGAAGACGCGCAGCTGATTGCCGATGGTGTAGTGGATATTCTGGGCGTCAATTACTACCAACCGCGCAGGGTCAAAGCGAAGCAAGGCTATCGGGCCAGCGACCCGGTGACAATGCCGGAAGACTTGTTCAACTATTACGAGATGCCGGGCCGCAAGATTAACCCGCACCGCGGCTGGGAAATCTATGAAAAAGGCCTGTATGACATCCTGATGGATCTGAAGGAAAACTACGGCAACATTCCCTGCTATATTTCAGAAAACGGCATGGGGGTAGAGGGCGAAGAGGCCTTCATCGGTGCCAGTGGGCGGGTAGAGGACGATTATCGAATCGACTTTATTCGCGACCATCTGAAATGGTTGCATCAGGCGTTGTCCGAGGGTTCTAACTGTAAGGGCTACCATCTATGGACCTTTATTGACTGCTGGTCCTGGCTGAATGCCTACAAAAATCGCTACGGGTTGGTTCGGCTGGAGCGGAATAGCCAGCAACGCACGATTAAAAAGAGCGGCTATTGGTTTGCCGAGACGGCCAGGCAAAACGGTTTTGATTAATGGGAGCGTGCGCGGTGTCTGAAAACCTGGTTTCGCTGAATGCGAACGACGTTAAGCTGATTCGGGAGCAGGATTTTTTTAACTGCAAAGATTTCCATCTATTTATCTATAACAAGGTGGAGAGCGCCACCGGGCTGCATCAGCATGATTATTACGAATTCACCATCGTCCTGAGCGGCAAATGCTATCAGGAGATCAACGGTAAGCGGGTGCTGCTGGAGCGCGGGGATTTTGTGTTTATCCCCATTGGCTCGCATCACCAGAGCTTTTATGAGTTCGGCGCCGCGAAAATCTTTAACGTGGCGGTCGGCAAGGTTTTCTTTGAAGAAAACTACCTGCAGCAGCTGCCTCGTTGTTTTGTCGCTTCTCAGGCCTATAGCCTGAAGAATGAGTTCCTGGCTTATATCGAGTCGGTGGTCAGTTCGCCGCAGTTCCGGGAGGATGATTTTGCCGAATTTCTGGAAACGCTGACTTTTTATATCATCAGCCGTATTCGTCATTATAAGGAAGAGAGCGGTGAGGGGGATGATATTCCTCAGTGGCTGAAGAACACTCTGGCTGGCATGCATGATAAAGCGATGTTTGGTGAAAAAGCGTTGCTCAATATGGTTGAGCTGTCGGGGAAAACGCAGGAATACCTGACCCGGGCAATGCGACGTTATTACCATAAAACGCCGATGCAGGTGATTAATGAAATCCGCATTAACTTCGCCAAAACCCAGCTTGAGGTCACCAACTATTCGGTCTCGGATATCGCCTTTGATTCCGGCTATGGCGACGTGAGCCTGTTTATTAAAAACTTTAAAAGACTCACTGAAGTGACGCCGGGTAATTACCGAAAAAAGTTCTACGGCCCTATTTAGGGCCGAGCCCGATAAGCATTAACGCCGATATTCCGAATGCCTTTCAGGCCGCCAATAGCCTGATGAGATAAATTTCTTTGCTTAAGCGAAGGGGAATTGCCGTACCTGACGGAGGGTATTCCCTTGCCAAAAATTTGTTAAATGGATGCCAAAATGGAAAAGTTACTGATAGTGAATGCTGACGATTTTGGTCTGAGCAAGGGCCAAAACTATGGCGTTATCGAGGCTTATCACTACGGGGTTGTCTCTTCAACCACTGCTATGGTCAATAGCGTGGATGTACACCATGCCGCCAGGCTCAGCCAGCTTTATTCTGGGCTGCAGATTGGCCTGCACTTTGTGCTGACCCACGGGAAGCCCCTGACTGCCATGCCGTCGCTGGTCAACGAACGTGGGGAGTTGGGCAAGTGGTTATGGGAAAGGGCCGAGTCTGAGATGCTGGATTTGGACGAAATCTACAATGAGCTGGTGGGGCAATACGACAGGTTTGTGGCCGTTTTCGGCAAAGCGCCGACTCATATCGACAGCCACCATCATACGCATATGTTGCCGCAAATCTATCCGTTGGTGGAAGCCTTCGCTCAGTCCAAATCCATTCCGCTGCGTATTGACCGTCAGGCAGTGGAGCAACAAAACATTCCGCTGCATTATGATCGCAGCACCGAGTGGTTTGATGCGGGCTTTTATGGTGAGGCCATATCCGAAGCGCTGTTTTTGCAGGTGCTTGAGCGGGCCGACGAACACAGCGCCGGTTCAGTAGAGATGATGTGCCATCCGGCATTCCTGGATAAAACCCTTCTGGAGAGCAAATACTGCTACCCGCGGCTTGCTGAAGTGGATGTTTTAACCGCACCAGGCATTAAAAACGTGATTGCGGAGCGCGGTTACCGCCTGGGATCCTTCCTGGATCTGTGACGTTCGGATATCGCGCTCAAAGAGGGAGCAATGATTAAAGCATCGAGTGGGCCTTCTTCAACCCGGTATCCTCATCAGGATCGGCACCCTGCGGGATGGGCTCATCGGCTTCTTCTGCCTCCGAGGTTTCACTGGCCTGCGGATCTATCGGATCAGGTGCCGCTTCCGGAGGCGGCATGGTGTCATGGATTGTCTGCTCATCGAAGGTTGGGTTCAGCGCCGGAGAAAGCGGGGAACTGGTCAGGCTGTCCGGCAGCGGAATATGCGGCAGTGGCGCATCCTGCGCAAACTGCGACTCGTCCTGTTTTACCGTCCGACTGAAGCCTACCAGCAACACGCCACAAAGCGAGAAGAAGGCATACAGAATATTGCCTCCTAACGGTTCAATTAGTGAACCGACCGCCAATGGGCCGATACTGGCACCGACACCGAAGGCCATCAGCAAACAGGCGGCGAGGGATACGCGCCGTTCAGGTTCGATCAAATCGTTCGCCAGGGCGACTACCAGCGGATACAGCGTGAACTGCAACATGCTGACGATAAAGCCCACTACCAGCAACACCGGAAAATCAATGTGCGGTACCAGCGCCAGCGGCAGGGAAGCTACGATCAATAAAATGGCGTTGATGCGCATCAACAGCGTTCGATTGTAACGGTCTGACAGCCAACTGAGTGGGAACTGCGCCACCAGCCCGGCGAAGATGGCTATCGCCATAAACAGGCCGGTTTGCTGGGTGGTTAGCGATTGCAGACTTGCATACACCGGTGCCAAACCATAGAAAGATCCCACCACCATGCCGATCACCAGCGTGGTTGCCAGCACTTTGGGAATAGCCCCGATAAAATAGCGTAGCTCCATAGGGGCCGGTGACATATGGCGGGCATTGGTGCGGGTGGTGAGAGCAATAGGCACCAGGCACAGTGCAAAGCACAGGGCAATCACCAGCAGGGTGGTGATGCCGAGATTGCTCTGCAGCATTAACACCACCTGGCCCAATGACATGCCCAGATAAGTCGCTGCCATATAAAAGCCGAAAACCATACCGCGCTGATTGGACTCTGCCTGGTCGTTCAGCCAGCTTTCCAGCACCATGAATTGACACATCATGCACATGCCGATAATCAGCCGCAGTACTACCCATATCGGAATGTATTCCGTCAGGCCGTGCCCCAGCACCGCCGCGGTGATAATGCCGGCGCAGGAAACGTAGGCGCGGATATGGCCGACGCGGGCAATCAGAAAATGGCCGACCTTGCCGCCGATCACCAGGCCGATGTAGTTGGCGGCAATAATTGCCCCGATCAGCGCGCCGGTCACGTGGATAGAGGTTAAACGCAGGGAGATATAAGTGGTGAGCAACCCTGAACCCAGCAGCATCAGCAGGGTGGTGGTATACAACGGAAAGAAGACGCCTAACGTTTTTTTCACTCTATCATCCTAATCTTTTATCCTGGTTTGCCCTGGGATTGACCCTGCCGGCGGCAAAGGCAACCCGGTGAGATCCCTCGTGCAAAACACCGCCCGTTAACCCGAGCGTTACATTCGATACTAGCAGTTTGGTTTGCCGCTTAACACCGCTTCGCCTGCGAAGCTGCGCGCATTTCTGTCATCGCGCGGTCGGGCAAGCTTGATAAATGCTACTATCGGGCGCATATACCTGATTCGCTAAGGAGAGGTTATGAGTGAAAATCAACTGCGTAAACTCAGTATTGCGGTGGGCGAAAAACTGAAGGCCAACGGCCAGTGGATCACCTGCGCGGAGTCCTGTACCGGGGGCGGCATCGCCAAAGCCATCACCGATATTGCCGGGAGTTCTGCCTATTTTGATCGCGGCTTTGTCACCTACAGCAATACGGCAAAGCATGAATTGCTGGGCGTGGCGGAGGCCACTCTGACGGCCTATGGCGCAGTGAGCGAAGAAGTAGTGCGCGAGATGGCCCAAGGGGCATTACACGCAGCACGGGCCAGTTTGGCGTTGTCGGTCAGCGGCATTGCCGGGCCGGACGGCGGGACTGCAGAAAAACCGGTGGGCACCGTTTGGTTTGGCTTTGCCGACGGCACTGGGCGGGTACTGGCGCACAGGAAGCAATTTGTCGGCGATCGCGATGCAGTGCGGCTTCAGGCAACGATTTTTGCGCTGCAAACCGCGCTTGATGATTTTTTGTAAAATTAGGCTTGATACTGTATGACCATACAGTATAATTAGTGACATTTCCTGCACAACATACAATCAGTGGCAGTGTGGGGTAACACCGACATTGCATAACGAAGGAGCAAAAATGGCTATTGATGAGAACAAGCAAAAGGCGCTAGCTGCGGCACTGGGCCAGATTGAGAAACAGTTCGGCAAAGGCTCCATCATGCGTCTGGGTGAAGACCGTTCTATGGACGTAGAAACGATCTCTACCGGCTCACTGTCACTGGACATCGCACTGGGTGCGGGCGGCCTGCCAATGGGGCGCATCGTTGAAATTTATGGCCCGGAGTCTTCCGGTAAAACTACCCTGACGCTGCAGGTTATTGCTGCGGCACAGCGCGAAGGTAAAACCTGTGCGTTCATCGATGCCGAGCACGCGCTGGATCCGATTTATGCGAAAAAGCTGGGTGTTGATATCGACAACCTGCTGTGTTCGCAGCCGGATACCGGTGAGCAAGCGCTGGAAATCTGTGATGCCTTGACCCGCTCTGGCGCGGTTGACGTGATCATCGTTGACTCAGTAGCGGCGCTGACGCCAAAAGCGGAAATCGAAGGTGAAATTGGTGACTCACACATGGGGCTGGCGGCACGTATGATGAGCCAGGCGATGCGTAAGCTGGCCGGTAACCTGAAAAACGCCAATACGCTGCTGATCTTCATCAACCAGATCCGTATGAAAATCGGTGTGATGTTCGGTAACCCGGAGACCACCACCGGTGGTAATGCTCTGAAATTCTATGCTTCTGTCCGTCTGGATATCCGCCGTATCGGCGCGGTTAAAGAAGGCGATGAAGTGGTCGGCAGCGAAACCCGCGTAAAAGTGGTAAAAAACAAAATCGCTGCGCCGTTCAAACAGGCCGAGTTCCAAATCCTGTACGGTGAAGGTATCAACAGCCGTGGTGAACTGGTTGATCTGGGCGTGAAGCACAAGATGATCGAGAAAGCCGGCGCCTGGTACAGCTACAATGGCGATAAAATCGGTCAGGGCAAGGCCAACGCCTGTAACTTCCTGAAAGAAAACCCGGCGGTTGCTGCCGAGTTGGATAAACGACTGCGTGACCTGCTGCTGCACAGTAACGGCGAACTGGTTGCTGCAACCAACGAAGGCTTCGACGACGAAGCTGAAACCAGCGAAGAGTTTTAATCGCTGCTGGCGTTCGTGAACACCGTTATAGGTTCACGAACGTCAACTAAATCAGGCTTGAAAAATGAATGACTTGCTAAGCCGCGCCATGCGCCTGCTGTCGCAACGCGATCATAGTGAAGCTGAACTGGGCCGCAAACTTGCGGCGCAGCCATTTATGGCGAAAGCCAGATTTGGCACCAAAACTCCCTCGTCCTCCGCTCCGCTGCCTGAAGAACCCGTCGATCCTGCCGTTATAGAACAGGTTATTGCCTATTGTTACCAGCATAACTGGTTGGACGATCAACGCTTTGCCCGCAGTTATATTGGCAGCCGCAGCCGTAAAGGCTATGGCGCGCAGCGCATTCGCTCCGAATTGATGCAAAAAGGTGTGGATAAAGAACTGACGCAGGCAGCGCTGGCGGAGTGCGAGATTGACTGGTGTGAGCAGGCCAAACAGGTGGCTCAACGTAAATTTGGCGAATCACTGCCAACGGACTGGAAGGAGAAAGCCAAAGTGCAGCGCTATCTGCTCTATCGTGGCTTCTTCCAGGAAGAAATTCAGTCAATTTACCGTGATTTTGCGCAATGAACGCACACGGGGTTTTACTTCCCTCTGAAGAAAATTTATCTTATCCCCACTTTTTGTTCGTGAGCTAGGTGCCATCGTCAGGATGTCGAGTATCTTGCTCACGTGTCGTTATTCTAGCCTTTCCGGGAAAATTATGAGCAAGAGCACCGCTGAGATCCGTCAAGCGTTTCTCGATTTCTTTCATAGTAAGGGCCATCAGGTTGTAGCGAGTAGCTCCCTGGTGCCTGACAATGATCCGACATTGCTGTTTACCAATGCCGGCATGAACCAATTTAAAGATGTTTTCCTGGGGCTGGACAAGCGTGCCTATTCCCGAGCCACCACCTCACAGCGCTGTGTCCGTGCGGGTGGTAAGCATAACGATCTGGAGAACGTCGGTTATACCGCACGTCACCACACCTTCTTTGAAATGCTGGGCAACTTCAGCTTCGGCGATTATTTCAAACATGATGCCATCAGCTACGCGTGGGAATTGTTGACCGGTGAAAACTGGTTCAACCTGCCGAAAGAAAGGCTGTGGGTGACCGTCTATGAAACCGATGACGAAGCCTTCGACATCTGGCAGCAGCAGATTGGTGTGCCGGCAGAACGCATTATCCGCATTGGCGACAATAAGGGCGGTGCCTTTGCCTCTGACAACTTCTGGCAGATGGGCGATACCGGCCCATGCGGCCCGTGCACCGAGATTTTCTACGATCACGGCGATCATATCTGGGGTGGCCCGCCGGGCAGCCCGGAAGAAGACGGCGATCGCTACATTGAGATCTGGAACCTCGTTTTCATGCAGTTCAACCGTCAATCCGACGGTACTATGCTGCCGCTGCCAAAGCCTTCGGTAGATACCGGTATGGGGCTGGAGCGTATTGCCGCAGTATTGCAGCACGTGAACTCCAACTATGAAATTGACCTGTTCAGCAAGCTGATTGCCGACGTGGCCAACGTGACCGGTGCCACAGATTTGGATAACAAATCCCTGCGCGTGATCGCCGACCACATTCGTTCTTGTGCCTTCCTGGTGTCGGACGGTGTGACGCCGTCCAACGAAGGTCGTGGTTATGTTCTGCGCCGCATCATCCGTCGCGCCGTTCGCCATGGCAACATGCTGGGCGCGAAAGATACCTTCTTCTATAAGTTGGTAGCCCCGCTGATAGAAGTAATGGGGCCGGCAGCCGACGAACTGAAACGTCAGCAGTCACTGGTTGAGCAAGTCCTGAAAACCGAAGAAGATCAGTTTGCCCGTACTCTGGAACGTGGTTTGACGCTGCTGGACGAAGAGCTGGCCAACTTGCAGGGCGATACCCTGGATGGTGAAACCGCATTCCGTCTGTACGACACCTACGGTTTCCCGGTCGATCTGACGGCAGACGTGTGCCGTGAACGTGGTCTGAAAGTGGATGAAGCCGGTTTCGAGCAGGCAATGGAAGCACAGCGCCGCCGTGCGCGTGAGTCCAGCGGCTTCGGTGCTGACTACAACAGCATGATCCGCGTTGATGGGACCAGCCAATTCAGTGGTTATGACCACGAGCAACAGCAGTCCACCGTGACCGCGCTGTTCCGTGATGGTCAACCGGTGAACGAGATCCGCGCCGGTGAAGACGCCGTAGTGGTACTGGACGAGAGCCCGTTCTACGGTGAGTCTGGTGGTCAGGTTGGCGATAAAGGCGTGCTGAAAGCTGCCAACGCTGATTTTGAAGTGAGCGACACCCAGAAATACGGTCAGGCTATTGGCCATCAGGGCAAGCTGTCTCATGGTTCGCTGAAGGTGAACGACCGCGTTGATGCGCAGATCGACACCGTGCGACGCAACCGCATTCGTCTGAACCACTCCGCAACCCACCTGCTGCACGCTGCACTGCGTCAGACGCTGGGTGAGCATGTGGCGCAGAAAGGCTCGTTGGTTAACGATAAATACCTGCGTTTCGACTTCTCGCATTTTGAAGCAATGAAGCCGGAGCAAATTCGCATCGTGGAAGATTTGGTGAACCAACAAATTCGTCGTAACCTGCCGGTGCAAACCGAGGTTATGGCGCTGGATGATGCCAAAGAGAAGGGCGCTATGGCGCTGTTCGGTGAGAAGTACGACGACAACGTCCGCGTACTGACCATGGGCGACTTCTCGACGGAGCTGTGTGGCGGCACCCATGCCAGCCGTACCGGCGATATCGGCCTGTTCCGCATTCTTAGTGAGTCTGGTACCGCCGCGGGTATCCGCCGTATTGAAGCGGTAACCGGTGATGGTGCGATAGCTACCTTGCATCAGCAAAACGATCTGTTACAGGACGTTGCTCATCTGGTTAAGGGTGACAGCAATAACCTGACGGACAAAGTGCGTGCGGTGCTCGATCGTACCCGCGCATTGGAAAAAGAGCTGCAGCAGTTGAAGGACCAGCAGGCGGCGCAAGAAAGCGCTTCATTGTCCAGCAAGGCGAAAATGGTTAACGGCGTACAGCTGTTGGTCAGCCAACTGGATAACGTTGAGGCCAAAATGCTGCGTACTATGGTTGATGATCTTAAAAATCAACTGGGTTCCGCGATTATCGTGCTGGCCACCACGGCCGATGATAAAGTGAGCCTGATTGCCGGCGTGACCAAAGATCTGACCGACCGGGTAAAAGCCGGCGAGCTGATCGGTAACGTAGCGCAGCAGGTTGGCGGTAAAGGGGGCGGACGCCCTGATATGGCGCAAGCCGGGGGGACCGATGTCAGCGCCCTGCCAGCGGCATTAGACAGCGTAGAAGCCTGGGTGGCCTCGAAACTGTGAATATAAATAAATAGCACTTACAAACGCCATAACTCATTACTGATTATGGCGTTTTTAACCTGTGCTAACACAATTTGGTTATAATTACGGGAACAAAGTTTTTCAGGTCGGCTAAACTTATCATTATCTGAGGTGAGACCAAGTCTGCTTACACTTATTGTGGATTACAAGACTTACGTTTTCACAACATATGATGGATAATGACGGGGAAACTGAGAGACCCGACTCTTTTAATCTTTCAAGGAGCAAAGAATGTTAATTCTGACTCGTCGAGTTGGTGAAACCCTCATGATTGGCGATGAGGTCACTGTCACAGTGTTAGGGGTCAAGGGCAACCAGGTTCGTATTGGTGTGAATGCCCCCAAAGAGGTGTCAGTTCACCGCGAAGAAATCTATCAGCGCATTCAGGCAGAGAAGTCTCAACCGACGACTTACTGATTTCGATGTAGCGTCTCGTTGCTCAGCGAGACGCTACTGAGCTTTCTTGTGCCCCCACAGACCTTCCTCTGACTTACCCTGTTAAATCTTCCTGCAGTTCCTCCCACTTTCGTTTGCTGATCCACTGTTATTGTCTGTTGATAAAACAATCTTTTTGACGTGAAATCGCCCATGTTGAGTGTGAATTGTGCAAACGCACATGAGATGGGAAAAATTGTTTGACTTAAAAGTCGGAGAAAGTAATATGTGCGCCACGCAGTGCCGATGAGCTTCTCCAAAGCAAGTTAGGCACAATTCGCAAGAAGCGTATGGTGAGGTGGCCGAGAGGCTGAAGGCGCTCCCCTGCTAAGGGAGTATGCGGTCAAAAGCTGCATCCGGGGTTCGAATCCCCGCCTCACCGCCATTTGCATCCATAGCTCAGCTGGATAGAGTACTCGGCTACGAACCGAGCGGTCGGAGGTTCGAATCCTCCTGGATGCACCATATTTTGCAGTATGGTGGGGTAGTAACAACGTACCATACGGTATCAAAAAAGAATTCCCGTGCATCCATAGCTCAGCTGGATAGAGTACTCGGCTACGAACCGAGCGGTCGGAGGTTCGAATCCTCCTGGATGCACCATTCTTTCTGTCAAACTTGTTTCTTCAAGCAGACAAACCAAAAAATAGTAATGCATCCATAGCTCAGCTGGATAGAGTACTCGGCTACGAACCGAGCGGTCGGAGGTTCGAATCCTCCTGGATGCACCATCTAAGAAAAACCCGCCTTGGCGGGTTTTTCGCTTTCTGGTATTCGGTGATACGCTGCTGTAATTCCATCATCTTTCCTCTTGTGCACAGCACATTCCGCTATTACGCGATCAGCGACAACCTTCCGGCTTTACGCTAAAGTAGTTTTCTTTCCTCAACGATCATGGAGTAACGATGTACGACCGCTATCAGGGTCTTATTTTCGACATGGACGGCACCATTCTCGATACCGAGCCGACGCACCGAAAGGCGTGGCGTGAAGTGTTGTCCCGTTACGGTATGACGTTTGATGAACCCGCGGTGATGGCGTTGAGCGGTTCTCCGACCTGGCGCATTGCCCAGGCGGTTATTGCCAGCCATCAGGCCGATCTTGATCCCCATCAGTTGGCTGCGGAGAAAACTCGTGCTGTTGAGGTGATGCTGCTGGACAGCGTACAGCCCTTGCCGTTGATTGAGGTGGTGAAGGCCTACCATGGCCGCCGTCCCATGGCGGTGGGTACCGGCAGTGAGCACCGCATGGCGGAAACTCTGCTGCGCCATCTGGGCCTGTTCCACTGCTTTGATGCGATCGTGGGCGCCGATGATGTGCAGCGCCACAAGCCAGAGCCGGACACCTTCCTGCGCTGTGCCGAACTGATTGGCGTATTGCCGGAGAAATGCGTGGTGTTTGAAGACGCAGATTTCGGCATCCAGGCGGCGAAAAGCGCCAATATGGCCGTGGTCGACGTTCGTACGCTGTGAGTAGTACGCTGGCGGTGATGTCGTTATTCGGCGGCAGCTTTCTCAGTGCGACGTTGCTGCCGGGAAATTCAGAAATTATTTTGGTTGCCTTGCTGACCAACAGTCGTGTATCACCGGAGCTGCTGGTGCTGGCCGCGACGTTGGGTAATACGCTCGGTGGGCTGACCAATGTCATTATCGGGCGCCTGTTACCGGCGTTGAAACCACAGCGAGGGCTGGATACCGCGCTTGGGTGGATGCAACGCTTTGGCCCGGCTGCGCTGTTGCTCAGTTGGGTACCGGTAGTGGGCGATTTGTTGTGCGTGTTGGCAGGCTGGCTGCGCATGCCCTGGGGCCCTGTTGCGCTATTTCTGTGTATCGGAAAGGCGCTGCGTTACATCATTTTGACTATGATAACGCTACAGGGAATGGCCTGGTGGCATTAACGACGTGAATATAACTCAATATTCTCTCGGGTGCAGATTCAGTATGCTTACGAGTTCTTGTTTTTAGAAGCGGGAGGTCAATTTGATCCCGGACGTATCCCAGGCGCTTTCTTGGTTGGAAGCCCATCCCCATGCATTAAAAGGCATTCGTCGCGGCATTGAGCGTGAAACGTTGCGCGTCACCGAAGACGGAAAGCTGGCAACAACCGGACATCCGGAAAAATTGGGGGCGGCATTAACGCACCACTGGATAACCACAGACTTTGCCGAGGCGCTGTTAGAATTTATTACGCCGGTTGACGATAACCTCGATCACCTGCTGACGTTCTTGCGTGATATTCATCGTCACGTAGCGCGTAATCTGGGTGAGGAGCGCATGTGGCCCCTCAGCATGCCGTGCTTTATTGAAGCCGAGCAGGACATTGAACTGGCGCAGTTTGGCTCGTCGAATATTGGCCGCATGAAGACGTTATACCGCGAAGGGTTGAAGAACCGTTACGGTGCGCTGATGCAGACCATTTCCGGCGTGCACTACAACTTTTCCCTGCCGCTGGAGTTCTGGCAGGCATGGGCCGGCGTTAAAGATGCCGAAAGCGGTAAGGAACAGATTTCGGCAGGCTATTTCCGTCTGATCCGCAACTATTACCGTTTTGGCTGGGTTATCCCATATCTGTTCGGCGCATCGCCGGCGATCTGTTCCTCGTTCCTGAAAGGGCGTGAGACAACATTGCCGTTTGAGCGGACCGAGCAGGGCATGTGTTATCTGCCGTATGCCACCTCGCTGCGGTTAAGTGACCTGGGCTACACCAATAAATCTCAGAGCAATTTGGGTATCACCTTCAACGATCTGCAAAGCTATGTCGAAGGCCTGAAGCGAGCAATTGCCACGCCTTCCGAAGAGTTTGCCAAACTGGGCGTGAAGGATGGCGATCGTTATCTGCAACTGAACAGTAACGTGCTTCAGATCGAAAATGAACTCTATGCGCCAATCCGGCCGAAGCGTGTGACCAACAGTGGCGAGACACCGTCAGATGCGCTTTTGCGCGGCGGTATCGAATACATCGAGGTTCGCTCGCTGGACATCAACCCGTTCTCGCCAATCGGCGTGGATGCGGTACAGGCACGTTTCCTGGACCTGTTCCTGGTATGGTGTGTGTTGGCCGATGCGCCAGAGATGAGCAGTGATGAATTGCTCTGCACGCGCAAAAACTGGAACCGGGTGATCCTCGAAGGACGTAAACCGGGCCAGACCATTGGCATCGGTTGTGATGACAGCCGTGAGCCATTGGCAAAAGTAGGCAAAGCCTTGTTTGACGATTTTCGCAGCGTGGCGGAAGTGTTGGATAGCGAAGCCGGCGATCGCCAGTATCAGCAGGTGTGTGATGAACTGGTCGCAGCGTTTGACGATCCGGAACTGACGTTCTCGGCTCGTATCCTGAAAGCGATGAAGGAAGAGGGCACCGGTCGTGTGGGCCTGCAATTGGCTGAGCAATACCGTCAGATGCTGATTGAAGAGCCGTTGGAAATCCTGACTGAAGCCGAATTGGCGAAGGAGCAGGAAGCCTCATGGCAGCGCCAGCGCAACATAGAAGCCAGTGATACGCTAAGCTTTGAAGAGTTCCTGAAGGTACATGGCGGGAGCTGAAAAAGAAAAAGGCCACATCAATGTGGCCAAATATGCATCTCTGATGACAGGGATGATGATAACAAATGCGCGTCTTTCACATATTAAGACTCGCTGAGTTAGAAAAGGTTTCCTGGATAGATAAAAAAGTTTCGAAATAAATACTCTTTTACGAGGAGGTAACGAAATGCCACTGCTGGATAGCTTCACCGTAGACCATACCCGCATGGCAGCTCCGGCTGTCCGCGTTGCGAAAACCATGAAAACTCCTCATGGCGATACCATCACCGTATTCGATCTGCGCTTTTGCCGCCCGAATCTGGAAGTGATGCCTGAGCGTGGTATCCATACGCTGGAACACCTGTTTGCCGGCTTTATGCGTGACCATCTGAATGGCCAGGGCGTTGAGATTATCGATATCTCCCCGATGGGATGCCGTACCGGTTTCTACATGAGCCTGATTGGCGTGCCGGAGGAGCAGCGAGTTGCCGATGCCTGGAAAGCGGCGATGGCTGACGTGCTGAAAGTGACCGATCAGCGTAAAATTCCTGAGCTCAATGAGTTCCAGTGCGGCACTTACCACATGCACTCACTGGAGGAAGCGCAGGAAATCGCCAAGCACATTCTTGATCACGACGTGGTAGTGAACCACAACGAAGAGCTGGCGCTGCCGAAAGAGAAGTTGCAGGAATTGCATATCTAGTTCGTTACCTGGCTTCAGCGATAAAAAAAGACGCGATGTTCGCGTCTTTTATCCTTTCTGGTGGGCGGTCAGTGTTGTTGAACGCTCGATTGCAGCGATTTTATCGGCGTGACCCGCACCTGTTTGATCATGTTGCCCTGCACGTCGAGGATATCAACGTCATAATGGCCAACCCGGACTCGGGTGCCCACTTCGGGGATCTCTTCGAGTTCTTCCAACAGCATACCGTTAATGGTGCGTGCATCGGTGGCTGGCAATGTCCAGTTGAATGCCTTGTTCAACTCGCGCACGTTGGCGGTACCGTCGATCAGGACTGAACCGTCGCTTTGTGGATTGACCTCTTCCGCCAGCGTTGGTGACATGGAGGTGGTGAAATCACCAACGATTTCTTCCAGGATATCTTCGACCGTCACCAGCCCCTGAATATCTCCGTATTCGTCCACCACGATGCTGACTTTCTCTTTGTTGCGTTGGAACTTCACCAGTTGAACGTTGAGCGGCGTGCCTTCAGGCACGTAGTAAATCTCGTCGGCGGCGCGCAGCAGGTTCTCTTTGTTGAACTCTTTCTTCTCGGTCATCAGGCGGTAGGCTTCACGTACCCGCAGCATGCCGATGGCATCATCCAGTGAGCCGCGGTACAGCACGATGCGGCCGTGTGGCGAGTGGGTGAGCTGGCGCATGATCGACTTCCAGTCGTCGTTGACATCGATGCCGACGATTTCGTTGCGGGGCACCATGATGTCGTCGACCGTCACCTTCTCCAGATCTAGCACGGAAATCAACATGTCCTGATTGCGGCGAGAAATCTGTGAGTGGGATTCATTAACGATGGTGCGCAACTCGTCCTTGCTGACGGCATCGCTGACCCGTACGTTGGTGTGGATGCCGAACAGGCGCAAGACCAGCGTGGTGATGCCATTAAGCAGCCACACCAGCGGAAACATCACCTTCTGCAGCGGTGCCAGTAAAACGCTGCTGGGGAATGCTATGCGTTCCGGATATAACGCGGCGAAGGTTTTCGGCAGTACTTCGGCGAACAACAGCACGGCAAAGGTCAGGATACCGGTGGCGATAGCGACGCCCACATCACCATACAGGCGCATACCGACAATAGTTGCCAGCGCTGAGGCGAGAATGTTGACCAGATTATTGCCGATCAGCACCAGGCCGATCAGGCGATCCGGTTTTTTCAGTAGCTTCTCGACCCGGCGGGCAGAGCGGTTGCCCTGCTTGGAGAGATGACGGAGACGATAGCGGTTTAGCGTCATCATGCCGGTTTCGGATGCTGAGAAGTAAGCGGAAACCACGATCATAACCACCAGGATAATGATCAGGGTCCCTGTCGAAACGTGCTCCAACGCGGTATTCCTTATGTATGGAGAAAGATAGCCTGAGGGCTTAGCGAACCATTACTTGCTGGATCAGACGGCTGCCGAAGTAGGCCAGCGTTAGCAGAAAGGCACCGGCAAAGCTGAACCATATGACACGGCGGCCACGCCAGCCTTCATGGTAATGTCCCCACAGCAAGACGATATAGACAAACCATGCCATGATCGACAGGACGGCCTTGTGCACGTTTTCTTTGCTGAACAGGTTATCCATATACAGCAGGCCGGTGCAGAGTGTGAGCGTCAGCAGCACGACACCGATCTGGGTGATGTGGAACATTTTGCGTTCAATGCTCATCAGCGGCGGCATATCGGCGCTGAAGGTAAGCTTTTTGTTTTTCAGCAGATAGTCCAGCCAGGCAAGTTGCAGCGCATACAGCGCGGCAATAATCAGCGTAGCGTAGGAAAACAGCGCCAGGCCAATATGCACCATCAATTCCGGGCTGGCTTCCAGATGGGTAATAAATTCACCTGGCATAAAGCTGGCGAAGGCCAGATTGATCATCGCGAAGCTGTAAACAATCGGCAGCAGGAACCAACCGCGGTCGCGTGAGGCGACAAAGGTCATGACCGAACAGATGATCAGGCCGACTATCGAGCCGATGTTCAGCAGGCTGAGATTTTGTCCGGCGCTGACGTCAAAAATACGCTGCTGCAGTGCGATGGCGTGGCAAACCAGTGCCACCACCGCCGAGACGAGAGCAAGCCGACGGTATGCGCTGTTCTTCCGCAACAAGCTGGGAATAATCAGTCCAAGGCTGAGCAGGTAGGCGATCAAAGCCACAATGGAGAAAACTGGCATAGCGTTTAATTTTGCTTCGGCGAGGTGAATGGGATTGCCAGTATAGCGTTGAGCGCGCCCCACTCCAACCGATCTCCAACGCTGAGGCAGAGATCCTCTTCGCTTCGTGTTATAATCGCCGCAATTATGTCGCCAGAGCGGCCTGTCATTACACGTTGAGCAAGAGACGATGTTTGAAAATTTAACCGATCGTTTGTCGCGCACCCTGCGCAATATCAGCGGCCGTGGGCGGCTGACCGAAGAAAATATCAAGGAAACCCTGCGCGAAGTGCGCATGGCATTGCTGGAAGCGGACGTTGCGCTGCCGGTGGTGCGGGACTTTATCAATCGCGTAAAAGAAAGCGCGGTCGGTCATGAAGTCAACAAAAGCCTCACGCCTGGGCAAGAGTTTGTAAAAATCGTCAAGAGCGAGCTGATTGCCGCGATGGGCGAAGTGAACACCGAGCTGAACCTGGCGGCACAACCGCCGGCAGTGGTGCTGATGGCGGGCCTGCAGGGTGCCGGTAAAACCACCAGCGTCGCCAAGCTCGGCAAGTTCCTGAAAGAAAAACAGAAGAAAAAAGTGTTGGTGGTTTCAGCTGACGTTTATCGCCCTGCGGCGATCAAACAGTTGGAAACGTTGGCGGAAAGCGTTGGCATTGACTTCTTCCCGTCCGATGTTAAAGACAAGCCAATCGACATCGTTAACCGTGCACTGCAACAGGCCAAGCTGAAATTCTACGATGTTCTGATCGTCGATACCGCCGGCCGTTTACACGTTGATGAAGCGATGATGGACGAGATCAAACAGGTACACGCGGCGATCAAGCCGGTGGAAACCCTGTTTGTGGTCGACGCCATGACCGGCCAGGATGCGGCCAACACCGCCAAGGCCTTTAACGAGGCGCTGCCGCTGACTGGCGTGGTGCTGACCAAGGTCGATGGCGATGCGCGCGGCGGTGCTGCGCTGTCCATCCGTCACATTACCGGCAAACCGATCAAGTTCCTCGGCGTGGGCGAGAAAACCGAAGCGCTGGAGCCATTCCATCCGGACCGCGTGGCATCGCGCATTCTCGGCATGGGCGACGTACTGTCGCTGATTGAAGATATCGAAAGCAAAGTTGACCGCGAACAGGCGGAAAAACTGGCTAACAAGCTGAAGAAGGGCGACGGTTTCGATCTGACCGATTTCCTGGAACAGCTCAAGCAGATGCGTAATATGGGCGGTATGGCTAGCATGCTGAGCAAACTGCCCGGTGCCGGCCAACTGCCGGACAATGTGAAATCGCAGATGGACGACAAGGTTTTGGTGCGCATGGAGGCAATGATCAACTCGATGACGCTCAAAGAGCGCGCCAAACCGGAAATCATCAAAGGTTCGCGCAAGCGTCGTATTGCGGTGGGTTCCGGCATGCAGGTGCAAGATGTTAACCGCTTGTTAAAGCAGTTCGACGACATGCAACGCATGATGAAAAAGATGAAGAAAGGCGGAATGGCGAAGATGATGCGCGGCATGAAAGGTATGATGCCGCCGGGCTTCCCAGGCCGCTAACAGCCGCTTGCCCTCTGGGGTGAGTCTGTTTAAGCATTTGCCGTTCGCGGTGAAAACCGCCCGAAATATTACTGGCGAAAAAAGTAGTTGACGACGATCTACGCTTTCGATTGCTTTTTGCGCCAAAATGAGTAAAATTTTCGGGCTTTTTATATTGCAACCGGGCCCCGTTCCCTCAATGGGGCCCGGCTGTTTTATTAACTAAAGAGGATGTTATGGTAACAATTCGTTTGGCACGTGGCGGCGCAAAAAAGCGTCCGTTCTATCAAGTAGTAGTGACCGACAGCCGCAATGCTCGTGATGGTCGTTTCATCGAGCGCGTAGGCTTCTTCAACCCGATCGCATCTGGTCAGGCTGAAGCACTGCGTCTGGACCTGGATCGCATCGAACATTGGGTCGGCCTGGGTGCAACTGTTTCTGATCGCGTTCACGCGCTGATCAAAGACGCTAAGAAAGCAGCTTAATCTGTCGCGGTGGTGGCAATGAGCAAGCAACTCAAACCGGTAGCACCGATCGCGCCGATTGTACTCGGTAAAATGGGGTCTACTTACGGCATCCGTGGTTGGCTCAGAGTATTTTCATCCACCGAGAACGCCGAAAGCATTTTTGACTATCAGCCGTGGTTTATCCAGCAGGCGGGTCAATGGCAGCTTGTCGAGTTGGAAGACTGGAAGCGCCACAGTCAGGACCTGATCATCAAAGTCAAAGGCGTTGACGATCGGGATGCTGCGAATCTACTGACCAATCGCGAGATCTTGGTAGATTCAAAACAACTTCCTCCGCTGGAAGGTGATGATTATTACTGGAAAGACCTTATGGGCTGCCAGGTCGTCACCACCACCGGCTACGAACTGGGTAAAGTCATCGATATGATGGAAACCGGTTCGAACGATGTGATGGTTGTGAAAGCTAACCTGAAAGATGCGTTCGGCATGAAGGAGCGGTTGGTCCCGTTTCTTCATGGGCAGGTTATCAAGAAAGTCGATCTCACTGCTCGCGTGATTGAAGCAGATTGGGATCCTGGTTTTTGACCTCCGAATTAAACGGTCGAAACAAGTGGAATGACAGTATGGGGATTGGCTTGTGTTCATTGGTATTGTAAGCCTGTTTCCTGAGATGTTCCGCGCGATCACCGATTACGGGGTGACTGGCCGGGCAGTAAAAAATGGCCTGCTGAGCGTGCAGTGTTGGAGTCCACGTGACTTCACCTACGACCGGCATCGTACCGTGGACGATCGCCCTTATGGTGGCGGCCCGGGAATGCTGATGATGGTGCAACCCTTGCGGGAAGCCATTCATGCAGCAAAAGCAGCGGCAGGCGAGGGAGCAAAGGTGATTTATCTGTCACCTCAGGGGCGTAAGCTGGATCAAACCGGCGTGTGCGAACTGGCGGCCAACCCGAAGATGATTCTGGTGTGCGGTCGTTATGAAGGGGTTGACGAGCGCGTAATCCAAACCGAAATTGATGAAGAATGGTCAATCGGCGATTACGTCCTCAGCGGCGGGGAACTGCCGGCAATGACCCTGATTGATTCAGTCGCCCGCTTTATACCGGGTGTGCTGGGCCATCAGGCTTCAGCAGAAGAGGATTCTTTTGCCGATGGATTGCTGGACTGCCCGCACTATACCCGTCCTGAGGTGTTGGAAGGGATGGAGGTTCCGCCAGTTTTACTGTCGGGCAACCATGCCGAGATACGTCGCTGGCGCTTAAAGCAGTCGCTGGGCCGTACCTGGCTTAGAAGACCTGAACTTCTGGAAAGCCTAGCTCTGACTGACGAGCAAGCGGTGTTGCTGGCTGAGTTCCAACGGGAACATCAGACCAAGCAGCAGGACTATGAAGGGAACGTCTGAGCAACTGGCTCGACGGGACCGATATATCAGTTTACCTAGGGTAAGAGACATATTATGAGCAACATTATTAAGCAAATTGAACAAGAGCAGATGAAGCAAGACGTACCTTCATTCCGTCCGGGTGATTCCGTGGAAGTTAAGGTATGGGTCGTTGAAGGTAGCAAAAAACGTCTGCAGGCATTCGAGGGCGTGGTTATCGCTATCCGTAACCGCGGTCTGCACTCTGCATTCACTGTTCGTAAGATTTCCAACGGCGAAGGTGTTGAGCGTGTATTCCAGACTCACTCACCAGTAATTGACAGCATTGCTGTTAAACGTCGTGGTGCCGTTCGTAAAGCCAAACTGTACTATCTGCGTGAGCGTACTGGTAAGTCTGCTCGTATCAAAGAGCGTCTGAACCGCGTCGGCTAACGCTGCATCCAAAAGTTAATAACTATGAAGGGGTTGGCAATATGCTGACCCCTTTTTTTATGCTTAAAATTTGTTGGTTGCATTTGCAAGATTTTGTTTTCGGAAAAGTAAGTTTCCGCAGATATAAAAAAGCCTGCGGTGGCAGGCTCTTTGCGTTACAGTGCGGCGGCGCGCAGTTTGGCTTTTTCCGGGTGCGGCTGAGCCGGAATAATATCGCCAGGCTTTACAATCACGCGTGCGACAGATTCGTGCGTGGCGAAGGTACAGCTGCAGTTAATGTTTTGGCATTGGTGATAGCGCTCTTTGGTCGCTTCACTCAGGTAACGGCTGGAACGAGTATGGGCCACGCTACCGCAAAGTGGACAGTGCATCATAGTTGAATCCCTCTTTCGACTGCATCAAGTTATATGACTTATAATATCCCAATAACTTGCAAATACAAGATTTGATTTTCGAAAGCGAGATTAATTTTCGTTGGTAGTGATCTCAACACCCTCAATGTAGACGTTAAGTTCCAGATTACTGAAGAAGCCACTGTTGCTTAAGGTATGGGTGATCTTATTAACCACCCACAGCTGCTGATCGATAGCTTCCTTAAAACCATAAACTCGGATAGGGGTCTCAGGGAACAGGTCTGGCTGTCCGGTGGCCAGGCTGATACTGAAGGTTGCGATCCCTCTTTGTAATTGCTCAAACAGTGACTGAGCTGCCCGCATGGCGGTTTCTTTATCACGATAGATTTTTGCAATGTGGCAGACCTGCTTTTCTTTACCGACCATATAGCTACTGGTTTGCTGTGGGGCGGTAGCTGTTTTGTCAGCGAATTTGGCGGCAGGATGTCGGGAGGTACTGGCGTTTGCCTGCGGGATTTCCCGTTCTACTTGTACGCTGCTGTTGGCTCGCTCCGGATGTTCGGTATTCAGCCAACTGGCACTGACACCGGTGTAACCGCCGCGATCTTTCAGTTCAAAACGGTGAGTGTCGCCGTCATTGCGGGTCAGTGTTTTAATAGGGTTTGGCTCGCCACGCGGGCTACGACCAAATCCGGGTTTGATAAACTGCAGGCGCTGGTATTTGATAGTCACCCGTGCACTATTTGCCAAGGCCAGCCGGGAAAGAAATTGAACATCGGTCTCATTGGTTTGATCGATATGCGCAATCTTTGTTGCGGCCAACTCATCGCTCAAATAGGGGGCGTTCAGCCCATTACGCGTTGAAATTTGTTGCACGATTTCGCCAAAGGTCTTGTCTGAATAAGACTCGCTGCGGGATTCGTTTAACGAGCCACGAAAATCAACGCTACGGGCTGTGATTGATATGAGATCTGGAGCGCCAGAGTGGATGATAGTATCGACAATAAACTTGCCTTGGCCAACCAGTGCTGAGTTATTCCAACCAAGAAACAACTCCAGAATGGCCCCCCGACTGGGCAGGGACATCAGGCCATCGCTGTCGTCTAGATTAATGGTCAATTGATCGGCGCTCAGGCCGCCATTATCTACCATGTTTAACGAGATCAGCCGCTGACGGATATCATTGGTAATATCCTTATCTGCCAGCGTAAGGATAAAGTCGGGGGCCGGTTTGGCCCCCATAGGTTGATAAACATCGGCGATCATAATGATATTCCCGTCGCTTTTTGCGCTTTCGCCAGTAGCTCGCCAGCCTGGTGGTGCAAATCGCCGAACATGGCATGCAGCGATTCATCTACGCGCTTTAATGTGATGGTGAAGAAAATTTGGCGTGGTTGACCGTTAGCGAAAAATTCTTTGCTGTCTTGAGTAATTTTCTCGATCACGAACATACCGTAAATGGTGCCGCTGCCTTCAATAAGCGGCCAGGCACGCCCTTGTTCGGCCATGGTTTGCAGAGTCAGTAAAGATAGCCGCCCACCGGTTAGCTCAGGCATCAGTTGTCCGCTTAAGGTGATAGTTTCGCCATCCACGCCCAAAAATTGAGCACTTGGTCTTTGGCCGACACGGCTTCCTGTCGGCCAGCGATAACTTAGCTGGCGGTTCATGGTTTGGTAGGGCAGGGTACGTAACATAAATACGAACAGTCCCAGAGTTAGCATCATTAGTCTGGCTCCTTATACCTGCGCATAAGCGCTGAGGTGCTGATTACGGCGAGTATTTTCGATGTCCATCATGGCTGAACGGACGACACGTTCCATTTCGTCACGGGTAGTTCCCTCCGGTACGTTGATGGCGATGTTATTGGTCAGTACGCTGTTATCCGAAAGGTTAGGGTGAGTGGTTGGGCGAACGGCACGATAGTTTTCGTTGCCCAAACTCAATATGCCACCGCTGGGGGAAAGGCTGCTGTCATATTTTTCCGAGGTTGGATCCCTTTTTTCATTGCTAAACCATCCAATTGCCGAATCAATGATGCCTCGTGCCTTGCCGATTAAGCCAATCAACTGGTTAAGCGCATCGCCGGGCAGCCTGAATGCCCAAACCAGCCATTCGCCCAGCATTTTTCCGTAAGCCGCTGCGGTGTTCAGTTCTTCCTGAGTGCTTTTGATCGGTGTCAATAATTGCATAAACCAGTTATAGACCGGTTTTAACGTGTCCATGAGGCTGTTGAAGGCTGTTCTCACTGGAGAAAATGCCTCACTAATAGGACCCATTGCCGTACTGAAACTTTCCGCGACTCCGCCGATAAAGGCGCTAATCGGTTCCCAATATTTATAGATTAAGGCGGCTCCTCCGACGATCGCTGCGACTACGGCGACAATGGGCAGGCTGAGGGCAGCAAAGACTCCGGCTATCATGCCGCCAACGGAAGTGAATACGGTGCCCAGTAGACCCGCACCGGCCATCAGCATGTTAATGGCGCTCAGCACCGGCACGATAAAGGTACCTATGGCTGACAGGCCGCCAGTCAGTGCGGTTACGGCAATGGCTACCGTCATCAGGGTATTGGTCAACGCAGGGTTTTCTTTTGACCATTGACCCAGGGTGTTTAGCCAGCCGGTCGCGGTTTGCGTCAACTGCCGTAGGGCTGAGTTTTGCCCATCGAACAGGTCGATGCGGATGCTGTCCCAGGAAGCGAACAGTTTCTTGATATCGCCATCCAGATTATCCCCCCGTACGGTGACCATCGCCTGAGCGGCGCCATCAACGCTCCCTAGGCTGTGCCCTTGTGGGGCCAACTGTGCGGCGGTTTGCTCCAGGCCCTGTCCACTCTGGAGGGCTGCCGGTGCGGCGGTCCGCATTTTTTTATCGAACTCATCGAGGCTCCACTGATAGCTGCTGCTGGCTTTGGCCATTATATCGGCGATATTTCCAGCCTGATCGGCCGGCAACTGAAACGCCTGCTGGATACCCGACAGCGCTTTTACTGCTTCCTCGATGCTGCTGCCGCTGGCCTTGGCCAGATTCAGTGCTGCAGGTGCCGCAGTCAAAACTTCCTGAGGGTTGTAGCCAGCGGCGGCCAGAGCGGATTGCGTTTCAGCGACCTCCTGCGGGGACTGTCCCTTGGACACCCTGCCGGTTGCCTGCTGGCGCAGGGCTGTTAATCGGCGGTCGTCGTTGTTTAATCCCAACTGCGCCTGCACACCGGACATCTTCTGTTCAAACTTCAAACCCGGTGCCAGCAAATCTTTACCGGTGTTGAAGGCACTTCCTGCCAGTCCCAACCCCTTTGAAGTAACATCGCGAATCTTTCCAATTCCGTTCTGCCGCGTTTGAAAATCACCAAGCACTTCTGTGCGTCTTTGCTGACTCAGTTTTTGGCGGACGCCTTGTTGGAAGTTAAGATGGCTTTGGGCTGTCTCTGATTTTTCTTGTGAGCGTTGCTGGGCGCCGGTTAAATCGGCGGTATCGATCCCTTTGCCCTGGAGCCGTTTTTCAATATGGCCTTGCTGGAGCGATAAAATGGCTCCACGGGCCTTTTGCACGACGTGATTTAGATTCGCCTGCTGTGCCGTTTCAATATCTTTGGGGGAAGATAAAAACGCGGGCAAAGCCATACGGGTATTTTGAATTGCATCAAGCTCAATCAGTACGTCGGCCTGCGCCGCTTTTATCTTCAGTAATTGGGTAAGTTGAGCCTGGTTTTTTTGTTCTGTTTTTAGCCGCTTTTGCTGGTTGCGGATGCTGGTGTCCGCGTTTGCCAACGCTTTTTTGCTGCCGCTGCTACTCATCTGTATTTACTCCACTACGTTGAAGGGCCTTATAGCGCCAGTCCATCAGCTCGGTCAGCGTCATGCCGTTCATCTCCGATGGCGGCCAGTGAAAAATCACTGCGATGTCCGCCATCAGGTCGTTCACGGTCAGAACGGGGTCGATGTTTACTCGGCCGATTTCGGTGACAAAAAACCGATCACCTGGCCGGCCAGCGCAATTAGGTCCGGCAGTTCCAGACGGGCGCACTCTTCTTTGGTCAGGTTTGGATAGGTCACGCGCGGCAGGATGGTGATCAGGGCGTCGACGTCGGCGTTGGCCAGCGCCGCCAGACCGATACCGCGCAGGCTGCCTGCATTCGGTTTGGTGACCTGGACTTCACGGATCTCGCTGTCGCCGCGTTTGATTGGGGTTTCCAGCGTTACGGTATTTTCTGGTGATGCATTCAGTTCCATGGGGGTATCCAATTATTGTCAGAGGAAACAGGGCCAGCACCAAGGCTGGCCATTGAAGTGGTAAATTACAGACCGATAGCGCGGCGGTGGGCCGCCAGCAGATCCACTCCGTCAACTTTTTCGATCATGTTGACGGTATCGATCTCGATCAGCTCTTTGCCGTCGATGCTCAGCTTGAAGTAGGTACAGTCGGTAGAAACCTTGGTCTCGGTGTCTTCGCCTTGCTTGAAGTCGCCGCTGTCGATTTCTTTGTGGCGACCGCGCATGACCACTTCGAGCGCCGATACTTCACCGGTGTCATCACGCTGGAAAGAACCGGTGAAGCGTAGTGGTACCGCATCGACACGGCCCCATTGCTTCAGCACCAGCTCATCGATGCCGCCCATGGTCCATTCGACCACCAGCGCATCGTCGTCCAGACCGAAGTCCACCGACGCCGCACCGCTCATACCGCCACCGCGGAATTTCTCCAGCTTGCGGGTCAATTTTGGCAGGGTCATGGCGGAGACCACGCCCATGTAGTTGAAGCCATCGTTAAACAGGTTCAGGTATTTCAGTTTTTTTGGCAGTGCCATGATTCAGGTCTCCTTAGCTGTTCACGGACGCGGCGAAGTTCGCCAGGTAGCGGTCGGTAATGCGTTGACGCAGGGTCAAGTCTTCCAGCGGCGGTACCGGGGTGTAGTCGTAATCGATAAACAACTTGCCGGCCTTCAGGGTTTCCTTGTCGTTGGCGCTTTCGTCATACCAGCAGTCGCCGTCAATGATCAGCCCGGCGGATTTCAGCTCGCGGAATTTGGCTTTGATGCCGTCGATCATGTCGCGGATCAGCGTTGGCGTCACCGGGCGGTCAACGGCCCACAGATGCGCTTCGGCCATGGTGTCAGCCAATACCTGCGCGGTACGGGTGTAGTTTTCGAACTGGAATAATGGATCGTCGGAACAGGTGCGTGAGCCCCAGAACTTGAAGCCATCTTTGCGGATCAGGGTGGTCACACAGCCTTGGTTTAGCAGGTCAGCGTCGGTGCCGACGGTTTGCAGATCCCAAAATACGCTGGCCGAAATACCGCTGACGCCGTTGACGCCGACGTTGGACAGAGTCTTATGCCAACCCGTTTCCTGGTCAATTTTGGCGCGCAGACCGAGTGCTCGAGCGGTGGCGTAAGCGATATCGCTATTGTTGGTGGTGGTATTCCAGTTAACAAAGTCCGGCCAGATCAGCATCAGTTCGCGTTGGCTGAAGCCGGCGCGGTACTTGATGGCGTCGGAAACGGTTTTGCAGCCGTACGCGCTGATATAACCGAAGGCGCGCAGTTGCTGGCAGATGCCGGCCAGTGCGGTAGCAACTTCCAGGTTGTCGTGGCCTGGCACCCCCAGAATACGCGGCTTCACGCCCAGCTCGGCCTGTGCTGCCAGCAAGGCTTTCATGCCGGTGTATTTACCGTTTTCATCGGCGCCGCCAATGATATTGGAAGTGGTTTCGGCCTCGTCTTTGCCTTCCGCCACGCGTACCACGACGGTGACCGGTTTGGCCTGCTCGGCGATCGCCAGCAGCGAACGTGCCAAGGTGCCATTCTTGCCGGCCTTGCCACTGGCGGCCAGAACGTCAGTGATCAACACAGGAGTGTTGAGGGGGAACAGGGTTGCATCGGCATCTTCTGCAGTACAAACCATGCCAATAATTGCCGTCGAGACGGTGGAAATTACGCGGGTGCCTTCATTGATTTCGAGGACACGCACGCCGTGGTGATAATCACCCATAGCATTACTCCGTTTGTGGTTGGTAACAACAGAATGCCTTTCGTGACGGGGCTGCGCATCTCATTGGGTATGTATGAGAACTGGTACAACAGCAGGAAAATCAAGATATCGGGATAGGGGGGCCAGGTCCTGGAGACTGTAATTAAAATTGTGTAATTACCTGTTTTGACATGTTCACTCCAGTAACAGAGACAGGCAAATTATGGACGAGAAGAAACTTAAGGCCCTTGCGGCTGAACTGGCTAAAGGCCTTAAAACCGAAGCCAACCTCAATGCGTTTTCCCGTATGCTGACGAAGTTAACCGTCGAAACAGCGCTCAATGCAGGGCTGACTGTCCCCCTCGGGCACGAGAAAAATGCCCCTAAAGCAGGCTCGAATACCCACAATGGCTATTCAGCCAAAACGCTACTGTGCGATGCTGGTGTGTCACCCACACTGATATCTAAAGTCACCGATGCGGTCAAATGGCAGGTCGCAGAATGTCAAAAATGTCCTCTCGATGCGTGGATGAGTTTGCGGGCGTCTGGGACGATAAATACCCGTAAATCAGCAAAAGTTGGCGTGCTCACTGGGAAAATCTCAATATGTTCTTCGACTATCCAGCGGATATCCGTAAAGCTATCTACACGACGAATGCCATCGGGTCGCTGAACAGCGTGATCCGCGTAGCCATCAAAAAGCGGAGAGTGTCCCAGACAGACGACTCAGTGCGAAAGGTCATTTATCTGGCAAGCAAGGATGCTTCAAAAAAATGGAGTATGCCAGTTAAATGGGGGCGTCCATCTTATTACCACCCGGCATGCAGGTCCGCACCGGGCGGTTAGTGAAGTTGAGGTTATGAGAACCGTGTATGAAAAACCTCCGGCTATGCCGGAGGATATTTATTTTTAGGCATCCGGCGATTGCGGCCACGCCACATCAGGAGCGGTTGTCGTATCCACACGATTCAACAGTACGCTGTAGGTTTCCCACGCCGTCAGCGCCGCTTTTTCTGCCTCCGTCGCCATATTCAGTCTAATGGCCGCCGCCAGTGGAGCGATTGCGTTTGCGGCTTCCCGCTGGCGCACTGCCAGTTCTTGCTGAGCCGCATTTACAACGGCTTTGTGCTGTGCGTCGGTATCCGTTTCCCATTTCTTACCGTTCCACTTATCAAACGGTGATGATGGTACTTGTAGCGTAACCTCTTGCGGTAAATCACCGATGACAGCCACAGTCTGCGGTTCGCCGGTAACCGTGCTATAAACTGTCTGCCCACGGTAATCAGGCAGTGTCTCCCATGCAGTCCCGTCAACGCTGCGCACCAGCGCTAATCCGGCTTTATTAGGCAATGTCGGCTTATCCACGAAACTCAATGCTGGCAGGCCGACACCCTCCGGCAGATATTCCAATACAGCTTGCTGATACTCACGCTGTACCGGCTCAATGCTATAAACCGTCAGCCAACCCGCCTCCACGGCCAGACCTGCATCATTCAAGGTTGCAGTGGGTAAATCTGTGCTGTGTTTGTTCATTATGCTGCTCTCACGATGTAGTTAAATGCGATGTTACGCGGACGGATATACCATTTGTTACGAGGCCCATTATTGCCGGCGCCCGGTAAGTTGGTGACTGCACCAAGCGCCCCCGAATTAAACTCCCCCTCCCCGTTACCCAACATAATGCCGGTAGTTACGGGGTTATTTTCAATATTCGGTTGTATCCATGTTGCGGCTTGCGCCGTCAGCACCCCGCGTCCGTTGTCTACCCCTCGGCCATCATCCCAACCCCGGAGGAATTCTCCGCGCAGGTCGGGCAAACGGCCATTTGAGTAGGCTTGTGCCAGTAATGGGTATTGGACTTTGTCAAATGCCGCCCCGTTGCATTTCAACCACCCCTCTGGCGCGATAGCCGTAGGCCATGGTTGCGGAATGCCTACAGGGAAATCTTTACGGCTAAGTGCCCCAACGTCATCAGCGGTGGGTTTACGCGCTTCAGAATAAAACTCAATCCAGCCACTCCAGCTGCTGCCCGTCCACGTACGACGCCAAACCCTGCCGCCTGTGCTACCAGACTGACCATAGCCGCTAGCCTCTTGAACCGTACGGTAACCTGTAACCCCCGTTCCCGATTGCCACGTCCTCACCTGCAAGAAAATAGTCCCGGTATCACCACTCATGGGCCCATTAAGCGGAGCAGTCACAACGCTATCACCCCGTGTCAAAATCGTATTTAAATCCGTCCCCGCTGTCGCTTTAACCGCCGGGGAAATGCCGTATTCAGCAAGCCCGATATTCTCCTGTGCGGCTAACTGTGCATTGCGCCCGGCGACACGGATCTCACTCAGGTTATTAGCCGTTGATAATCGGGTGCTCGCATTATCATTCGCCGCCTTCACCGCTTTAGGGGTTGCCGCGCGCACCTCACTGTTGCTGTCAGTGGCACTATTGAGTTGCACAAAGCCCTTTTCCGTTAACGTGGCGTCGGGGTGATTGCGTGATTTCGCGTGCTCGCCGATTTGTTCATCAACATACTGCCGGGTTGCCAGCACGACGGACGGGTCAATCTTAAGCGTCACCGCCTCGGTGCTGGAGATAATCAGCACCATGCGAATGGTTTGCGTGCGGCCGCTGCCTTCCTGTAACTGCGGCTTGTAGGTCTCCGGGCAGTTAGCGACCGCAATCAGCGTGCCGTCAGCAGAAAACAAACCAATCTCTCTAATCCACCAACCGCCCTCATTTTCCGGGATGATTTGCTCGGCGATAATCTGGCTGTCGTTGCCGGGGTCAATGGTCAGCATATTGATGGCCGCGCGACGCTTTTCCCCCTTAAGGGCCGTTTGAGCCGGGTCAGGCGTCGGCAGGACACCACCGCCGTCCCCGACGGCGATATGAGTCAGGTCAACTCGGGTGCCGAGTGCGGTCGCATTTGCCAGTGCTGCCGCACCCTGATTAGTCAGAATGGCAAAGAATTTTGCTGTCATGTGTTTACTCTCAGGTTATCGATAAGATGAATTGCCGCACAGCTATAACCGGTGCTGCCGACAGATATGATTTCGGGTAAATAGGGATAAACGGTCAAAGCATCGCCGCTGTAACTGCCTGCCCCCACATAGCCAGTGCCAATGCTGGACAGGTTCAACGCCAGGCCGGTCAAGTGGCGGCTGACCGGTTTGGCGTCGGCGATCATCCGTTCCATTTCCAGGTACATTTCTTCGGTGATGCCATTTTCCAGCACGCCGATATCCAGTGAAAAGGTGCCGGGTTCCGCGTTGGTTTCCCACCATTCACGCAGTTTGATCAGATAGCCCAACGGCTCCACCACGCGGCGGATGGCGCCGATAGTGCCTTTATGACGGTGTACGAAGAAGGCAGAGGAAACGACGTTGCGTTTGCTTTCCTCCGTCCAGCCCTCATCCCAGTGATCGACCGAAAACGCCCATGCCAGATACGGCAGCAGGTTGACCGGGCAGGTGGCCGGGTTCCACAGTTCCCGTAGGGGGACCGGCATCACGGCCAGCTCGGCGCAGGCGGCGGCCGCAGCGACCTCCAGAGGTGAAGAGCCGACTGGCAGCAGGCGGTTACTCATCGGAGCCTCCTACCGCCAGAAGATAGCTGGCACAGTACGAAGCCTGGGTTTTATCCAACACGATGTCGGCCTGCGGGCTTTTCAGTTCTACCCGTTGCACCCCTTCGGCATGCAGAGCGGCATAAATCGCCGACAGACGGATATCACGGCCCAGGCGATGTTGCGCGCTGATATAGCTTTTCAGCTTGGCTTCGGCAGCGCGGCGGATCGGTTCGGCTTCCGGACCAGGGTAGAGATAGAGCAGCGCATCGATATTGTAATTGACGATAGTGGCGGAGCGGACGGTGACCCGATCCGCCACCGGGCGCACGTCTTCATCGTTCAGCGCTTTATCGACAATCGCCACCAGCTCGGCGCTGGCGGTGCCATCACCCTCACGCGACAGCACCGAGATCAATACGTTGGCAGGGCTGGGACTGGTGGCGGAAACGTCGGCTACCCGACCATCGGCGGAGCGGCCATGGTATTCGTAGGAACCGCTGGAGCCGGCAACGCTCAGACCTTCGAATGCCTGCTGGATGCGCACACGAAAATCGCTGTCGGACTCCATAATCGCCGCCACCGGTGGAGTGACCGTATTGTCAGGCTGCTGGACCACCAAGCGCTCAACCTGGAAGTTACCGCCAAGCTGATCGAGATCGCTGCCGCCAGCATAGCCGAGCATCACCGCCTGAGCGGCCTCATTGATGCGCTGGCGCAGGATCAGTTCGCGGTATGCGTTTTCCTGCAGCAGTTTGACGATCGGTTCCGACTCCAGCGTCAGTGTGCGTGCAATGGCTTCACGCTGTTCTTCCGGGTAAAGGGAAATCAGCGTGGCCTTGCGATCGGCCAGCAGCGACTCGTAGTCGAGGGGATCCACCACCGTGGGGGCGGGTAATAAGCTCAGGTCAATGGTTGCCATGGTGTCAGCTCACAGAAACAGAAAGAGAAAAGGTATCCGGCGTATCGGTACGGTTGCCGGTAATGTCGACCACCATTTTTCCGTCGATGGTTGTGTTAAAGGTGATGCCGCTAAGTTGAATGCGCGGCTCCCACTGCAGCAGCGCGCTGTAGCAGGCGGCCATAATCTGTAGCCGCAGCACGTCGTTTTGCGGCTGATCCAGCAGCTCGGACAGCAGCGAACCGTAATTGCGGCGCATAATGCGTGAGCCGATCGGAGTGATTAAAATGTCGCTAACCGACTGGCGGATATGGTCAAGATCGGTGATCGTGCGACCGGAGCCGCGGTTCATGCCGAGATATTTCGCGTTATTCATGCTGGTTTATCCGTTTGGCCTCCGCCGTTTTGCACGCCGCCGTGGGTGTGGGTATGTACCACCACGCCGTTAGAACTGATGCTGCCGCCGGAGTGGTTGAGATCGCCGGTCATCGAGCCGCCCTGACGGATGGCGATGGTGCCGGTGGTTAATAGCTGGGTGCATTCCACTTCGGGGGCATCCAGCGTGATCTTGCTCGTTGCACGACAGGTGATGGCCGGTGCAGTGACGCTCACCTGCTCTGTGGCTTCAATGGTGGCGCTTTTGATACCCGTGACTTTCAGTGCCCCCTCAGCCGGTTCGTATTCGATCACCGCGCCGTCAGGGAAGGTGATATGTGCTGCCTGAGCCGAGGTTGACGGCGCGGGATGGGCATCGGAAAAAATGCCGGGGAGCACGAAGGCGGTATCAAGCTCGCCCCCCAGCGACAGCACCAGCACCTGTTCACCTACGCTGGGTGCCCACCAGCAGCGGGCGTCACCGGCTCGGCCGGTTAGCCAGTTAAGCCAGTCGGTGAGGTTGCCACCGGTAGCAACGCGACAGCGCCCGCGTTCGAGGTCGAGCTCGCTGATGGTGCCGATGCGTATCAGGTTGCGCACCAGGCGCTGAATATCGAAGTTGTCTGTGTTCATCTGTTAAGAATGCCGCCGTATAAGGGGGGCGACAACGCGGCGGCGTTTAGCTGACGCCAGCACAACAGAAGCCGTCCCCAGGGTCAGTTTATGGCTGCTGAAATTGGCTGATCAGCTCGCCGTGCAGGTAAACACGGGTGAAGCGAATGACGTTCTCCGGCTCCGGCGGCTCGGCCAGGGGGGTGATATGCAGTGCACCTTCGCGCTGTTCCACCTGGATGCGTTCGGTCAATTGCAACTGAAGATCAAGCTGGCCGGCGGCGCTGACGTCGCGTTTAAAGGCAAAACCGTTTTTACGTTTATCCGGGTTGGCGAGAATGTCGGGCTGGTGGCTACGCATCCAGGACAGGACTGTGACCATCACCAGGTCTTCTTCGGTTGTCTGATCGCTCAGCGTCAGATTGAGCTGGTATTGGTATTCGAATGACAGCGAAGGGCCTAATGTCGAGACTACGCGGCCGTTATCCAGGCTGATGCGTAACTTATCGGGGTGCGTCTGCAGGTCTGGCAGAGCGGTGGTCAGCGCAGTACGTAACTGCTCGGGTTTTAACATGATGTCTCTCCTTGAATGGTTGAGTCGAAGCAGCTGCGATCAGCGCTGGACACCTTGCAGGCACAGCGCCCGTTCGGCAGTGCGACGGCGTTCGAGCCCCTGGCTTTTAACGCCCTTGACATAGATCCAGCGCGGTAGCTGATCGCAAGCTGCCTGCCATTGTTGGCGTTTGATAAAGGTGGCCAATGTGGAATTGCAGGCAGCGCTGACGCCAACGTTGAAGGCAAAGGCGCTGACCGCGTCGTAAACCGGCTGAGGCATCTCTACCGTCATGCAACGGGCTATCCCTTGTTCGACGGCGCGGACATCCTCGATAAGATTGGCCGCTGCCTGGCGTTCGTTGATGACGGAGCCGGATTTCACACCGGCGGTATGGCCGATACCGTTGGTCCAGACTCCGGCACTGCACTGATAGGGGGCGAGCCGGCAGCCTTCGAAATCGGCAATCAGCCGCAATCCCTGCTCAGAGGTGTGCAGGGTATTGAACTGCGGCAGCAGGGTAGCGAGGGCCAGAATAGCCGCCACGCTGCAGCGTTTAGCGAGTGAGCTCATCGTAGACTCCGCGTTTCAAACCGTTTTTTTTTAACGATTTCAACAGCTGGTAACTTTTACGCTGGTAGTACCAATTGACGGCGAAAGTACCGACGCCGACCGCAGCGCCGACCAAGAGGGCAATGTCCTGTGTGGAATGTTGCCCCATCCAGGCCAGGCAGGCCGCCGTGAGGTAGGCAAGCGTTGAGGTGAGTTTTTCCATCGCTTAGTCCCACAGTTTGACGGTTTCTCGTTGAGCGGCCGCTGGCAGATCCGGCAGTTCGACCGGATGACCGTGGGGGAGTAGCGGGCCTGCGTCGGCCAGATCGCGATTAGCGAGATAGACCTGCTCCACCAGGCGCTGAGTGCTGCCGTAATAGCGCCAGCAAATCGCGTCGATGGTGTCGCCCTGTTGTGCATAAATTTTCATCATTACGCTCCTGCGTGGGGGAAAATGCCGTAGGCGCGAAGGCCCTGGATATGCGCCAGTTTCCCGTAGCAGGCAGGCGTCGGCAACGCGATGGGGTTGTGGATGGGCTGGCACAACCGAGGACAGAAAATACCGGACGCAGAAACGAAAACACCCGCCGGCGGCGGGTGTTGGAAAAGGGGGGATTTAGCGTAAGCAGGGGCTGGTTTAACGAGAGTCTTGTCCGTCGGCCGGGTAAAATATTTCTTGATAATCATTGTTTGGCAGCACCTGGCCGGCCAGATCCGAAATCAGCGACATGGCGATCAGAAATTCGGCGGCATTGCACTGCGCAGCCTGCGAAACATCGGCGATGAACTGGATGCGGGACAGTGTTAGCTGTTGTTTATCCATAATTTCCACTGTTCTTGCCCTCTCTTAAGTATACTGTTTATTTATACAGTATTAAGCAAAACGCTAAAGGCGTCAATGATTGGATTTATCATTTGTGCAGTAAAAATTGGCCCAGTCATTGATTAGCGGAAATTGTACAAGTTGACCGTCAAAGCTGATTTTCCCTCCTCTTGCTAATACTTCCAACTGCCAGCGCTGAGGATCGATACCTGTCTGTCGAAGATCGCGGGCAATCGTCAGGCAATATTGCTGTTGTGCTGGAGTCAGACGTGCGGAGGGCGCCAGTTTCGGGCCGTTAAAGGGAGCGGATCCACAGTTATTGACAGAACTCCAAGGTGTCGCAGATTCGCTACTTTTGGCGACGATGCGCCATTGCAGCGTCCTTGTCCGGTATACCCGTTCGGAGCCCAGATGAGGAGCATAAATACCGACCACTTTTTGCACTCGTTCGTCATAACTGTTCAGTGTGGGCGCATCATCACGCGCTACACGTACCCATTGCCGGCTGCGGGGCACGTTGGCACCGCCCTGGGCATCGATATAACCGGAAAAGTCGCCAGTATCGGCAGCGGCGCGTACGGCTTCGGTTCGCTCATCGAACAGCTGCGTCAGGCTTTGTCCACGAATGCGCCGACACTCGCGGTATGCGCCCATGCTGGGCAAACCAAAAGGATGAAACTGCGGAATACGCCAGGTGCTGGCCCAGGCGCTGACGGCATTGGCGGTTTCACTCAGGGGGGTACCAGTCTCATGATCGAGTTCTTCCTCCAGCGCATAGCCATCGAGATTCTTGGCAATGTATTTGGCCATATAAGCTGTCGCCCCCCCTCGATTCAGGTGCTTATACTGGAGACGATTCTCTTGCGCTCCGGGTTCCCCGGCATCCTGCTGCAGTGCATAACGGAGCAGAATATCGATCACCGGTTGACGGTGATGATGGGGAGTAAATAGCATCAGGTGCCAATGCGGTGTACCGTCGTGGTGTGGTTCCACCACCCGGATACCGTAGACCTGAAGTTGACGATCCTTAAATGCGGTGCGCATTTTGCTCCATTGCTTCACCAAGTAGCGTTGGCCGTCTTTTGGGGTGAAGTCTTCAGGATCCCAACGGTGATTGAAGCGTGCCTTGCCGTGGCCGCCAAGGGTTCGAGTGGGATGAAAACGTGCGGGAGTCGTCAGGGTGACAAACAGCCCGATATGGGTGCTGCGCGCGGCGTAAGTTTCAATGCCTGCGAGGGTATTCATCAGCTCCATACGGCGGATAGCCGGGTTGGCGATGCTGCTCAGCACTTTCTCCATCAGATCGACACGCTCCCCGGTAACGGTATTTTCCAAATCGCAGCGGCGAAGATAATCCTGATTTGATTGACGGCGCGCCTTCACGTCACGAATAGCCTGACGGCTGGCATAGGGGGAAGTGTTGCGGCTGACGTTGCCAATGGCGATCAGCAGCGCTTCGCGCCACTGCATACGTTGCATCTTCAGGCGCCGCAGCCACCAACGATCGCTGGTCAGTCTGGAGAGTGCCGCTACCGCGCGGTGGCTGTCCAACAATCCTTTGCGATAACAGTGCCAGTGCATGGGCTGAATATTAAAAGCGAGTGCCATGCTTGCAATCTGGCCATACAGTTTTGATTGAATTTCGTCCCGCAGCAGGACAGAAGAGTCTCCCGCGTGCCGGGTCAGTAAGGTGTCGCACTCACTTTGATAAAGTGCCAGTAACTGACCTGCGATTCGTTTTGCCAATTGTTCCAGCGCCTTGTCGCCCAGCGTTGGCAAAGCGCTATAGTTGTCGGCCTCATTGCCAAAGTGCATTGAGGCTTGGTGATTTTGGCCAAATTTATTGTTCACTTGTTGGATCCGTGGCCATAGGCGGCGGTCGAAAACCCGCACCAGGTAGTGCCAGGCAGCCTGCGCACCTTGCTGACGCAACAGAAGTTGGTGGCGCTCGGTAAACTTTATGCGCAAATAATAAGGCAGGGTGTTGATGCGGCACAGCGAGGCCTGCCACTGGCGTAGCCGATCGCGGTTAAGCGTGGGTTCGCGGCCAATGGCTGGCCGCGGAGCATTCCAGGGATAGGCACCTTCAAACAAGGGCGAAGGCGGGGGGCCAATAAGGTCGGGGGGAGCCAGCATCGTATTAACGTCGGATAAAGTGACGTTGCTGGGCCTCTGCGATCTCCTGGCAGGCTACGCAGCGGCTTACGCCGGGAATAGCGCGGCGTCGTACCTCCGGGATCTCCCCGTCACAGTCTACGCAAAACTGAGCTGAGGCTTGGGTGACTACGGGCCTGGCGTGCGCGATCTGCTTTTCGAGCATCAAGGCCTGGCGTTCTTGCGCCATATCTATGGTATCAGCCATGGTGTGTTCTCCAGATAGGGTAAATTTGGGCCGAGCGACATCCGGCGGGTTGCACGCCAGAGGTTGCAGAACGGCTATTTTTTCTGATTCAGCAGGCAATCCTCTTCGCTGATATAGCGCGGCAGTGATTTGCCCAGTTCAATGAATGCATTGAGTGCAGCGACAATTTTCTGTCGCTGGGGATAGCTCATCTCGTGGAACTGCAACATCACGTGACGCTCGGTCAGGCCTGCATGAAAGCAGAGCGTGTGACGTAGATGCAGCGGTGCCGTGTTGTAGATCTCCTCGGCCTGATTTTTATATTGGGCGAATAGCGTGCGGCGGATTTCAGCGATACGCCGTAGGCCGATAGCCCGTTGTTCTTCATTCGCCAACAGCATGGCAACCTCCCTGGATGCTAAGTGATATATGGGCTTGCAAAAGCGAGGCGGATCTCGGTTCGAATCACCCTCACTCTGTGAGCAACGTGCCTGCTTACCGTTAACCAATGGCAGCATAACTTGCTATTGGACTACCACGATGTTTGCATTTTCATCAATCATGTCGCATCATCTTAACTAAAGTGACATTTAAGCCGTTTGTGAAACATTCATGTGGCACTTTAGATCGCAAAATGCGACTTGTAAATGCAAATTTTGATTTTAATCGGTGATGATATGCGTGAAGATACTGTGAACGATAACGCCTCAGTAGGCGCAGTGATTGAAAGGATCCTTTCATCTTATGGTGTTGGCACGCAGAAAGAGCTGAGTGAAATCCTGGGGATAGCCCCTAACAACATCAGCAGTTGGCAGCAACGTGGCAGCGTGCCCGGTTATGTGATCATCAGCTGCGCACTGGCTACGGGCGCTGATTTGGCCTGGCTTATGACCGGAGAGCTTGCAAAAGCAAAAAGTGAACGTAAACCGATTCAACCCGCGCAGGGAAAAGCGCTTTACGAGCGGGTTCTGGCTTCTGGCGGTAAAGGTGTGCTGCGGCGCATTCTCGATGCCTATGGCTTCAGTCTGCAGAAAGAACTGGGAGATTTACTGGGTATTTCGTCGGGCACCATGAGCACCTGGGTTCGTCGTAACTATTTCCCGGGAGATATCGTGGTGACTTGCGCTCTGGATACCGGTGTTTCTCTGTTGTGGCTGGCAACCGGGCAGGGGGGAATGGGTAGTGGCGGCACGGCGGTGGCGGTACCGACTGGCGGGCGGGCGCTGCCGAAATACTGGCTCGTCGCCGGGCAGTTGAAAGATGCGGGAGAATGGTTGGCGGACAGTTCGCTGATCTCGGCAGGGGTAGCGCAGCCGGCTTACGTTGACGGCGGTCGGTTATCCTGGCTGGTAGATTTGGCCGTGACGCACATTGCCAATGGCCGTTGGTTGATCGATATCGACGGCAATATCGACGTCTATGATATTGCGCGTTTGCCGGGTAATCAGGTACAGGTCAGTGGGGGAAATGCTGACTTCCAGTGTTCCACCGATGCGCTGAAAGCCTTGGGCATGGTCTGGTTGACTCTGACACCTCAGGCATAAAAAAAGCCCATCGATGATGGGCTTGGTGGAATCAGTGTCCTGGGCGAAAGGATTACAGACCGTATACCAGACTGATGGAAGTCGTGGTGTCGGTATTCTTCGGTGCTGAGGCTGGCGGCTTGCTGTTGTAAGTCACGTTATAAGCCAGACGCAGTGCGAACCTTTCGTTAATTGCGACGCTTAGCGCGGTTTCGGAGTTCAAGGTGGTTTCTTCGTTAGCCAGGGCGGAAACGCCCTCGGTGAACTTGGTATTGTCGGTCAACTGATACGAATAGTTGGCTGCGCCGTAAGCCAGCGCTTTGGTGGAGCGACCACCGCCATGATATTCATCGTGACGCACGCCCGGACCGAATTCAACTCGCAGATCGCTAAGCGGCCCATTGAGGATTTGGCGACCATAACCGCCGGTCAACGTGGAACGGGAGTCATAACCGTTGAAGCGATCGCTCAGCCAGCTCGCCTGACCGAACAGGTAGTTACGATCGGACAGATTATAACGAGTACGACCACCGGCCTGATACTTTTCTGACGAGCGCACGTTAGAGGAAGTGGTGTTGTTGGCGGCTCCCCACAGGCTGTAGGCGGCATCGCTGTTGAACCAGGTCATGCTGGTATTGGCCAACAGGGTAGAGCTTTGTGAGTTGCCTGACTGCGAGTTGTAACCGGCCTGGATGTTGCCTTCAAACGGTTTTTTGGCGGTGGCCGGATCGTCCATCGCGGTGAAAAGTGTATTGTCGGCAAGGGCTGAAACACTGGTGAAAGTCGTTAAGCAGCTAATGAACAGCGGAATAGCGCGGCGAGCGCGTAAAGAGAGCATTTTGGATCCAGTTGTTAAGAGTGATTATAAGTGATGTCAGTCACATTATATCGGTTCGTCATGGCGACCAAAATAGCTACGATTAGCTTAAGTTTTTAATTTCTCATCCTTACTTATTCACTTTTCTTCTACTTAATTAACCCCTTCCTGCGGCATATCATGCTGAGTATCCTTAGCGTTTGACTGGGTTTTGGCTAAGGTTGTCGCCTGGTAGCAACAGCGGGTGGGCTGCCGTGCTCGATCATCCGGATGAGACCGAGAACTGTATCGCGGCCTGATACTTTGCCGTGGAATATATTGTGTATATTTATATTTACACTTTATGGCAATAGTGCCCACCCTTTAAGGTTAAAAGGGATAAAAGAAAGTCTTGGTTTAATTTTAATATTTTTATTTATAAATCATATTATTAAGTTTGTTTTCCATTCTTTTTTAATACGACATTTCAAGATGATTTTTCATTGGTAATTTTTTATTTACAGATATCGGATTGAAAACTTTACATCACATGGTATGGTAAGGACCTGAAACGCTCAAGGTTGTATTAACGCTTACGCATAACGGCAAACGACAGGAATAGCATCATGCAAAAAGACGCGCTTAATAACGTTCATATCAGTGCAGAACAAATTCTGATTACTCCGGAAGAACTGAAGAACCAGTTCCCGCTCAGCGCCAGCGATGAAAATGAAATCGCGACCGCGCGCAAAACCATCGCTGATATTTTGCAGGGGCGTGATCATCGCCTGCTGGTGGTGTGCGGACCCTGTTCTATCCACGACCCGGATGCTGCCCTGGATTACGCCCGTCATTTGAAAACCCTGTCGGCTGAATTGAGCGATCAGCTATATATCGTAATGCGCGTCTATTTTGAAAAACCACGAACCACCGTTGGCTGGAAAGGTCTGATTAACGATCCGTACATGGATGGTTCGTTTGATGTTGAAGCAGGTCTGCACATCGCGCGTCGTCTGTTGCTGGATCTGGTAGGTATGGGCCTGCCGTTGGCGACAGAAGCGTTGGATCCGAACAGCCCGCAATACCTGGGCGACTTGTTCAGTTGGTCAGCAATTGGTGCGCGTACTACAGAATCGCAAACTCACCGCGAGATGGCTTCAGGCTTGTCAATGCCGGTGGGCTTCAAAAACGGTACCGACGGTAGCCTGGGCACGGCAATCAACGCGATGCGTGCAGCGGCTATGCCACACCGTTTTGTCGGCATTAACCAGGCAGGGCAAGTGTGCCTGCTGCAAACGCAGGGTAACCCGGATGGGCACGTGATCCTGCGCGGTGGCAAAACGCCGAACTACAGTGCCGAAGACGTTGCGGCCTGTGAAAAACAGATGCAGGAGGCGGGACTCCACCCGTCCTTGATGATAGATTGCAGCCATGGCAATTCGAATAAAGACTATCGCCGTCAGCCGACGGTTGCCGAGTCCGTGGTAGAGCAGATTAAAGCGGGTAACCGTTCGATCACCGGCATCATGCTGGAAAGCCACCTGCACGAAGGCAGCCAGTCCTCTGAGCAACCGCGTGCAGATATGCGCTACGGGGTTTCTGTTACCGATGCCTGCATTAACTGGGAAAGTACAGAGACGCTTCTGCGCCATATGCACCAGGAACTCGGCACTGCGCTGACGGCACGTACTGGAGAGTAGTAAGTTATGGTGGCTGAACTGACCGCGTTGCGCGATCAAATCGACGAAGTGGATAAGGCGTTGCTGGAGCTGCTGGCAAAACGCCTGCATCTGGTGGCAGAAGTAGGTGAGGTTAAGAGCCACCACGGATTACCGGTATATGTTCCTGAACGTGAGGCGGCGATGTTGGCCTCAAGGCGTCAGGAAGCAGTAAATCTTGGTGTCCCCCCTGATCTGATCGAGGACGTGCTACGCCGGGTAATGCGTGAGTCTTATGTCAGCGAAAACGACAAAGGCTTTAAAACTCTGAACCCACAGCTACGTCCGATTGTCATTATCGGTGGTAACGGCCAAATGGGCCGGTTGTTTAATCGCCTGCTGACGTTGTCCGGCTACCAGGTCAAGGTATTGGATCAGCAAGATTGGCCGCAGGCCGATACTTTGCTGGCAGACGCCGGAATGGTGATTGTCAGCGTGCCGATTCACGTGACTGAACAGGTGATTGAAAGATTACCTCCGCTGCCGGAGGACTGTATCCTGGTCGATCTGGCTTCGGTAAAAAATCGTCCGCTAAATGCCATGTTGGCAGCGCACTCTGGCCCGGTGGTGGGTCTGCATCCGATGTTTGGTCCGGACGTAGGCAGTGTGGCCAAGCAGGTGGTGGTCTATTGCGATGGGCGCGAGCCGCAAGCCTATCAATGGTTGCTGGAGCAGTTGCAGGTATGGGGCGCGCGTTTGCACCGTATCAGCGCGGTTGAGCACGATCAGAACATGGCGTTCATTCAGGCGCTGCGCCATTTTGCCACCTTTGCCTATGGTCTGCATTTGGCGGAGGAAAACGTTCAGTTGGAGCAGTTGCTGGCACTCTCTTCACCTATCTACCGATTGGAGTTGGCGATGGTCGGACGGCTGTTTGCGCAGGATCCTCAGTTGTACGCAGATATCATCATGTCGTCGGAAGAGAACATTGCGCTAATCAAACGTTACTATCAGCGCTTCGGTGAGGCGATCAAACTGCTGGAACAGGGTGATAAACAGGCGTTTATTCAAAGTTTCCAGAAGGTCGAGCATTGGTTTGGCGAGTATGCGCAGCGTTTCCTGGTGGAAAGCCGTTCGTTGCTGCGTCAGGCGAATGACAACCGACAATAGAGTATCCGGGTTCGGCAATGCCGAACCCTTTTTTACATCATCAGGATGGATTGACCGGCACCACGTTGTCGCTGGGATAGCAGCCCAACACCTTCAGCGAGCGAGTGATAGGCGTCAAATCCCTCAATGCTTTCTGCATTGATTCAGAACGCAGGTTAGCCTGCACATCGATATAAAACATTTCTTCCCAAGGATTGCCGTTAATCGGGCGAGATTCCAGTTTGGTCATGATGATACCGTTCTCGCGTAACACCAGCAGTGCTTCAACCAGTGCACCAGACTGCTGCCCGGTGGCCATGATCAGCGTGGTTTTAGCCGGCACCTGCTCAGAGACGTCGATAGCCTTACGCGCCAGCACGATGAAACGGGTGATGTTCTGCTGTTGATTGGCCAGATTGTGTTCCAGTACCTGCAGGCCATACAGCGCGCCGCCAGCTTCGCTGCCTAGCGCTGCGGCTTTTGGCGAGTTCAATTTGGCGACTTTTTCCATCGCTGCGGCAGTGCTTTCACAATATTCGATTTTCCAGTGCGGATAACGATTAATGAACTGGCTGCACTGTTGGAATGGCTGCGGGTGGCTATACACGACTTCGATCTGGGCTAGATCGGTGTCGCTGGCGACCAGGACGCAGTGATCGATAGGGTTGGTCAGTTCGCCGACGATCGACAGGCTGGTGTGCTGCAGCAGATCGTAGACGTCGTTAATCGAACCTGAGCTGGTATTTTCGATTGGCAGAATGGCGTAATCCGCCTGACCGGTTTCGACCTGGGTAAATATGTCCTGGAATTTCTGGCAACCACACTCGATCAACTGATCGAAATGACGAGCTGCGTATTGGCGTGCGGCCAGGTGTGAATAAGAGCCTTTCGGGCCGAGGAAAGCGATGCGGGCTGAATGCTGACTGACTTGATTGAGCTGGTTTTGCAGTAACGACTGCTGGGTTAATACCGAGTCTTCGATAATCAGTTGGAACAGGCGGGTGACGTAGAACCCGTCCAGATCGTAGGGCTTGGCGGCAGCGATCAGGGCGTCCAGCAGGTCGCGCTCACGCTCTTTATCCCGGATTGGACGATGAGAGTGAAGCTTGGTTTTCCCTACTTCTACCGCTAGCTCACGGCGTTCTGCCAGCAGGGACAGCAGTTTCAGATCCAGTGCGCTGATGCGTTCGCGCAGCACGAGTAACGGGTTGTCAGTCATAATCAGCTTCTGCCTTATATTTTTATACGTCGTAAATAGCCATAAAAAAAGCCCCCTGGTTTCAGGAGGCTTTACTGTTCGTCTTCGCATTCTTTATCACACGACGAAACGCCTCCCAATCAGGGGAAGGTAAAAAAGAATGCGAAGAAAAACGGTTTACGGAGCATGGGTTATCCAGAGTATGCGTGAGACAGGTTTTAAAGTAACCGCAGGCCTTTATCTCGTCAATAAAAAAACCAGACAAAAAACGCGCCCTCAGGCGCGTTTGATGTGAAACAGCCGCTAAACGGTTATTCCTGTTCCGGTTCTACTTCCGGAATGATGTCCTTCACGCTGGTTGCGGCACGGCGTGCTTCGCCTTTGTGCTGCACCTTATTCAACTGACGCTCCAGCTTGGCGATCAGATCGTTAACGGCGGTGTACATGTCTTCATGTTTAGCGCTGGCGACCAGCGGGCCGTTAGGGGTAGTAATGGTGGCGTCGGCAACAAACCCTTTCGGTTCTTTGGATAAGACGATATGTGGGTTAATCAGTTGGGCCTGCCATTTTTCCAGTTTGGTGAGACGGTCTTCGACGTGACTGCGGATTGCGGGAGTGATATCCATTTGTTTGCTGGTAATGTTCAATGTCATATAACTTACCTCTCTGTCTTTCCGTCTTGGATGGATCCAGCATACCTCGCTTTTTGCTTAAATGTGTGATGAAAATCACGTATTTTTGTCACTTTTTGCAAAGTTAGTTCAATCTGTGATTCAGCATTTGAATTGGCTATCTAACGCTTGAGTCTTGTGAGCAGAACGCGCATTATTGAAAGGATAAGCGGTGAGGCAGACTTGCTAACATCGTGTTTTTGCTCGTGTATTTTTCCAGCTCTGGCTAAGTTCACAGCAAATGAAAACGGCAGCCGAAGCTGCCGTTTTGTTTTTCTGCCGTTGCCAATTTGGTTATGCCGGGTTGGCGGCAATCACTTTGGCCACTTTGTCGGCCTGACCGTTCAATTGCAACTGCTTATACGCATTTTCCATCAGCGGCAGCGCGTCGCGCGTCGCTTTGGTATCCGGATATTCACGTAGCATCTGTTCGGTGCGATTAACGACCGCGACGTAGGCACCGCGTTTAGTGTAGTATTCCACCACCGAAAGCTCATACTTGGCCAGGCGGTCTTTCAGATACACTAGGCGCTTGTTGGCATCGGTCACATACTGACTGTTCGGGTATTGCTGAATCAGCTGGCTGAAATCGCGAAACGCAGCGCGAGCATGCTGTGGATCGCGGTCTGAACGATCGACCCCGAAGAAGCCTTGCAATGCACTGTCATCCAACGCCATATCGGTCAGACCACGCATGTACATCACGTAGTCGATGTTTGGGTGCGTAGGGTTCAGACGCATGAAACGATCGATAGACGCCTGAGCCAGTGGTAAATCGGCAGATTTGTAGTAGGCATAAATCAGGTCCAACTGAACCTGCTGAGAGTACGGCCCGAAAGGATAGCGGTTATCTAACGCTTCGAGTTGCGTAATCGCGCCCTTAAAGTTACCGTCCTGCAGTTTTTGCTGGGCAGTAGCATAGATTTCCGAAGGTGGGTTGTCGGGAACCGCATCCTTGGATGTGGAGCAACCTGCCAGCGCCAGGCTCAACGTGGCTGCCGCCACCAGATATTTCATACGCGTCATGACGTTTTGATTATCCTCAGGGTGTTATTCCGGGAGACTGTCCGTTAAGCTCCCGACAAAGACCAGTTACAATAGCACATTATATTAAACGGCATCGCCGTGAAAACCCAACGTTAACGAAGAAGCTGCATATGGCACAACAAGTACAACTCACCGCAACGGTGGCCGAATCTCAACTCGGACAACGTTTAGATCAGGCTTTGGCCGAATTGTTCCCTGATTATTCACGATCTCGCATAAAAGATTGGATCCTGGACGATCGGGTACAGGTTAATGGCAAAACGATAAACAAACCGAAAGAGAAGGTACTGGGGGGAGAGACGGTCGCCATTGATGCACAGATAGAAGAAGATGCCCGTTGGGAACCGCAGGACATCGCGCTGAATATCGTCTACGAAGACAGTGATATTCTGGTCATCAACAAGCCACGCGACCTGGTCGTGCACCCTGGCGCCGGTAACCCGGATGGCACGGTGCTCAATGCGTTGCTGCATTACTATCCTGAAATTGCCGATGTGCCACGTGCCGGCATCGTGCACCGTTTGGACAAGGACACGACCGGTTTGATGGTCGTGGCCAAAACTGTTCCGGCGCAAACCCGACTAGTAGAAGCGCTGCAGGCGCGGGATATTACCCGTGAATATGAAGCGGTCGCCATTGGTACCATGACCGCCGGCGGTACTGTCGAAGAGCCAATTTCGCGCCATTCGACCAAGCGCACCCATATGGCAGTGCACCCGATGGGGAAACCCGCGGTGACGCATTACCGTATTATGGAGCACTTCCGTGCGCACACTCGTCTGCGTCTGCGTCTGGAAACCGGCCGTACTCACCAGATCCGCGTGCATATGTCACATATCAATCATCCGTTGGTGGGCGATCAGCTGTACGGTGGCCGTCCGCGTCCACCAAAAGGTGCGTCGGATGCATTTATTGCCACGCTGCGCGGTTTCGATCGTCAGGCACTGCACGCTACCATGCTGCGTTTATATCATCCCATCAGCGGTATCCAGATGGAGTGGCATGCGCCGCTGCCTCAGGATATGGTCGATTTGATTAACGCGCTGAAAGCCGATACCGAAGAATTTAAAGATCAGATGAACTGGTAATGGATACGCTCATCCTGCCCGATTGGCCGTTGCCTGCAGGGGTAAAAGCCTGCAGCACTACTCGTCATGGCGGTATTAGTTTGCCGCCGTATGACTCGCTCAACCTCGGAACCCACGTGGGTGACGATGCGCGGGCAGTGGCGGATAACCGCCAACGGCTGGTGATGGGGGCCGACTTGCCGCAGATGCCAGTCTGGCTGGAGCAGGTTCATGGTACCCGTGTAGTGCGGCTGGATGGGCAAACGCTAGCTGACCTGCAAGCGGATGCCGTTTACAGTAATGTCCCAGGGCAAGTATGTGCCGTGATGACGGCGGATTGCTTGCCGGTGTTGTTTTGCTCGCAGGCCGGTGATGAAGTTGCAGCAGCCCATGCTGGTTGGCGTGGGTTGTGCAATGGCGTGCTGGAACAAACTCTGGCTGCTTTTGCTGCTGAACCGGCTCGTATCAATGCCTGGCTCGGTCCGGCGATTGGCCCGCAGCAGTTTGAGGTGGGGCCGGAGGTCCGTGCGGCATTTATTGCTGTGGATGACGCCGCGGCGGCAGCTTTCACCCCCCAGGGTGATAAATTCCTGGCCGATATCTATTTATTAGCTCGTCAGCGCCTGCAACGCGCAGGCATCCACGCCATCTACGGTGGCGATCGCTGTACGGTGAGCGAAATCAGTCATTTTTTCTCTTATCGTCGTGATGGAATAACCGGACGTCTGGCAAGTTTAATCTGGCTGATATAACCTATTGAATTAGGACGGTCCAACGACGCATGATGTAGTACCGAAAATATACAGTCGAAATAACCTTGAATTTTTGAGGGATGACCTCATTTAATCTCCAGTAGCAATTTCGACTCATCTTGGAGGTGTTATGCGTCTGGATCGTCTTACTAACAAATTCCAGCTTGCTCTCGCCGATGCCCAATCTTTAGCCCTTGGGCGCGACAACCAGTTTATTGAACCGTTACATCTGATGAGCGCTTTACTCAATCAGGACGGGGGCACGGTTCGTCCACTCTTAACTTCTGCCGGTATTGATGCAGGGCGCGTGCGCACTGAAATCGAACAGGCACTGTCTCGTCAGCCTCAAGTCGAAGGTACCGGTGGTGACGTTCAACCGTCCCATGAACTGGTGCGTGTCCTTAACCTGTGCGACAAGCTGGCGCAAAAGCGGGCGGACAAATTCATTTCTTCCGAACTCTTTGTACTGGCGGTGCTTGAGGATCGTGGAACATTGACCGATCTGTTGAAAGCGGCCGGTGCGACAACCGATAAAATCAGCAAGGCTATTGAGCAAATGCGAGGTGGAGACAGCGTGGAAGACCAAGGTGCTGAAGACCAACGTCAGGCATTGAAGAAATACACTATTGATCTGACCGAACGTGCCGAGCAGGGCAAACTTGACCCGGTTATCGGCCGTGACGAAGAGATCCGTCGCACCATTCAGGTGCTGCAACGTCGTACCAAAAACAACCCGGTGTTGATCGGCGAGCCTGGCGTAGGTAAAACCGCCATCGTAGAAGGTTTGGCGCAACGCATCATTAATGGTGAAGTCCCGGAAGGCCTAAAGCATAAACGTGTGCTGTCCCTCGATATGGGGGCGCTGATAGCCGGGGCCAAGTACCGCGGTGAGTTTGAAGAGCGTCTGAAAGCGGTGCTGAGCGATCTGTCCAAACAGGAAGGAAGCGTCATTCTGTTTATTGATGAATTGCATACTATGGTCGGCGCGGGTAAAGCCGATGGCGCGATGGATGCCGGCAATATGTTGAAACCGGCGCTGGCGCGTGGGGAACTACACTGCGTCGGTGCCACCACGCTGGACGAATATCGTCAGTATATAGAGAAGGATGCGGCGCTCGAGCGTCGTTTCCAGAAAGTCTATGTGGCGGAACCCAGCGTTGAAGACACCATCGCGATCCTGCGAGGCCTGAAAGAACGTTATGAACTGCATCACCATGTGCAGATCACTGACCCGGCGATTGTTGCGGCGGCGACCTTATCACACCGTTATATCTCCGATCGTCAATTGCCGGATAAGGCTATTGACCTGATCGATGAGGCGGCGTCCAGCATCCGCATGCAGATGGACTCCAAGCCGGAATCGCTCGACCGTCTGGAACGTCGCATTATTCAGCTTAAGCTGGAGCAGCAGGCGCTGAGTAAAGAGTCGGACGACGCCAGCAAAAAACGCCTGGAAATGCTTAGCGGTGAGCTGGAACAGAAAGAGCGTGAATATTCAGAGCTGGAAGAAGAGTGGAAGGCGGAAAAAGCTTCACTCTCCGGTACGCAGAATATCAAAGCGGAACTTGAGCAGGTCAAGATCACCCTAGAGCAGGCGCGTCGCGTTGGCGATCTGGGGCGGATGTCGGAACTGCAGTACGGCAAGATCCCTGAGTTGGAAAAACAGCTTGCCGCCGCCACGCTGGCCGAAGGCAAAACCATGAAGCTGTTGCGTAACCGGGTGACTGACGCAGAAATTGCCGAAGTGTTGGCGCGGGCTACCGGTATTCCTGTTGCCAGAATGCTGGAAGGCGAGCGTGACAAGCTGTTGCGTTTGGAGCAGGAACTGCATTCTCGGGTCATTGGCCAGGATGAAGCAGTAAGCGCGGTATCTAACGCAATTCGCCGTAGCCGAGCCGGGCTTTCAGATCCAAACCGTCCTATCGGTTCGTTCCTGTTCCTCGGCCCGACTGGGGTGGGTAAAACCGAACTCTGTAAGGCGCTGGCCTCGTTCCTGTTTGACAGTGACGACGCAATGGTGCGTATCGATATGTCCGAGTTTATGGAAAAACATTCGGTATCGCGGCTGGTGGGGGCGCCTCCGGGTTATGTCGGGTATGAAGAGGGCGGTTATCTGACCGAGGCAGTACGTCGTCGACCTTATTCAGTGATCCTGCTGGATGAAGTGGAGAAAGCGCACCCGGATGTGTTCAACATCCTGTTGCAGGTATTGGACGATGGGCGTCTGACCGATGGTCAGGGACGTACCGTTGATTTCCGTAATACCGTGGTGATTATGACTTCTAACCTGGGGTCCGATCTGATCCAGGAACACTTCGGTCAGATGAACTACGCGCAGATGAAGGAATCGGTGATGGAAATGGTCACGCATCATTTCCGTCCGGAATTCATCAACCGTATAGATGAGGTAGTAGTGTTCCACCCTCTCAGCCAGAAACATATTGCCGAGATTGCCAAGATTCAGCTGGCGCGTCTGTACAAACGTCTGGAAGAGCGCGGTTACGAAGTCACTATCACCGAACCGGCGTTGGAGCTGCTGGGCAAAACCGGTTTCGATCCTGTGTATGGCGCGCGTCCGTTGAAACGCGCTATCCAGCAAGAGATCGAAAACCCATTGGCGCAGCAAATTCTTTCCGGCAAGTTGATTCCGGGCAAACCGGTGACGCTGGATGTAGAAGACGAGCATATCGTCGCCAAACAATAGCGGCTATCTATAGCCATTGTGATAAAAGGGAGCGGGCGACCGCTCCCTTTAGGTTGCTGACAAAGCAGGAAAAAGCGTGGTTTTTCCTGCTTTGTGGTGAACAGCCGAAAATCAACAAATTGATTTTCCTGATTTTTATTTATCGACCTCTACTCGCTCTGGGCAGGTCTGGGCAGGAATGAGGTTTGTCATCAGTCTGAAGGGAGCGGTCGACCGCTCCCTTTTCTTTATCTGTTTTCATTGCACTTATAGAGTTTTCCGGGCTAACGGCCTTAAAATACCACTTTTCTGGCTAATAAATATCCTAAAAGGACTTTGTTGGTTGTTATTTGAACGCTTGAAAAGTTTTTTGCATTTAGGGGTTGCGGCCTTCTGAGAACTCCCTATAATGCGCCTCCACTGACCGGGAACAACGACTCCTCTAA
>NZ_JBQZFV010000016.1:0-113187 GCF_052691735.1 Serratia sp. NA_13 | reverse complement strand
CGGCTGCTCACCACAAAGCAGGAAAAACCACGCTTTTTCCTGCTTTGTCAGCAACCTCAGCCCCCTGCAGGCAGGGGGCTGATAGTGACTTTCGCAGTTTGATTTACTGTTTTAGGCGCGAGCTGTTTCCCTGGTACTGCATTTTCATTTAGCGATACAGTTCGGCGCTGACGTGGAGGGTGCTGTTGTTTTCAGGCTCATGCAGGGCAATGATCCGATAGGCGGTAGCACCGCGCTGTTCGGCTATCTTGCTCACCTGGCTGGTGGCGTCATCCGGAGAAACCACATTCTGGTTCAGCGTGACGAAGCCAACGCTCTGACGTTGATCTGCCTGGTGTGAGGTGATTTCTGTCGCGGCCATGACGTTGGCGGAAAACAGTAAAGCAATGGCGGTAACGAGGGTAATGCGTTTCATAATTGCCTCTCTTAACTGTTTGCTTCAACGGCCTGACAGCGGGTGCCAGTGCAGCAAAAAGTTATTTATATGTATTGAATAACCTCAAATCTTTTTCGTCGCGCTGTCTGCGGCGGATAACTACAATTTTAGACCTTCTGGCAGGATTAAAAAGGCCGCCATTTTGATGACCTATTTCAAAAAAAATGAACGAAATTCATGCGGCAGTGATGATTTTATTGAGAGATTTTTTCAACTGATGGATTTGTGTACATAGGTTTTACTGACAGCAAATCGTGCTATTTACGCATCCGCTTCGCATTACCGATAATAAGCCCCCTTCGACCCTTGAGTTTTTCAGCCTGCGCAAGTATGATTACGCGTCATTTTTTCAGCCGCACACACATACACGTTCCTTGCTTCCATGGGCCGCGGTTGACCCTGACAGGAGGCTGAATAATCCGTAAGGAGCAATTCGATGCGTCATTACGAAATCGTTTTTATGGTCCATCCTGACCAAAGCGAACAGGTTCCGGGCATGATCGAGCGTTACAGTGCTACCATCACTAACGCTGCTGGTCAGATTCACCGTCTGGAAGACTGGGGCCGCCGTCAACTGGCTTACCCGATCAACAAACTGCACAAAGCCCACTACGTTCTGCTGAACGTTGAAGCTCCGCAGGAAGCGATCGATGAGCTGGAAACAAACTTCCGCTTCAACGACGCCGTTATCCGTAGCATGGTTATGCGCGTTAAGCACGCGGTAACTGAAGCATCTCCGATGGTTAAAGCGAAAGACGAACGTCGTGGCGATCGCCGCGAAGACTTCGCTAACGAAACCGCAGATGATGCTGATGCTGGGGATTCTGAAGAGTAATTTACCGTGACGGCTAATCGGCTGACGTTGTCTGGCACTGTGTGCAAGACGCCGACGCGTAAAGTGAGCCCGTCAGGTATTCCACATTGCCAGTTCGTGCTTGAGCACCGTTCAGTGCAAGTGGAAGCCGGTTTTACCCGGCAAGCTTGGTGTCGTATGCCGGTGATTATCAGCGGCAAGACCCATCAGGTCGTTACTCAAAGTATAACGGTCGGCACGCCTCTCACCGTTTCCGGTTTCATTAGCAGCCATCAAGGGCGCAATGGACTGAGCAAAATGGTGTTGCATGCCGAGCAGATTGAATTGATAGATTCTGGAGACTAGCCTAATGGCACGTTATTTCCGTCGTCGCAAGTTCTGCCGTTTCACAGCGGAAGGCGTTGTTGAGATCGATTACAAAGATATCGCAACGTTGAAAAACTACATTACCGAAAGCGGTAAAATTGTCCCGAGCCGTATTACCGGTACTCGTGCAAAATACCAGCGTCAGCTGGCTCGCTGCATCAAGCGCGCTCGCTACCTGTCCCTGCTGCCATACACTGATCGTCATCAGTAATCGGCCGCCGTCTATTAACGACTTTAAGAGGATAAGGTAATGCAAGTTATTCTGCTTGATAAAGTAGCAAACCTGGGCAGCCTGGGTGATCAAGTTAACGTTAAAGCGGGCTACGCCCGTAACTTCCTGGTACCACAGGGCAAAGCTGTTCCTGCTACCAAGAAAAACGTAGAGTTCTTCGAAGTTCGCCGTGCAGAACTGGAAGCCAAACTGGCTGAAATTCTGACTGCTGCTGAAGCTCGCGCAACCAAGATCAACGAACTGGGTTCAGTCACCATCGCGTCTAAATCAGGCGACGAAGGTAAACTGTTCGGCTCTATCGGCACCCGCGACATCGCTGACGCAGTTACTGCGGCAGGCGTTGAAGTTGCCAAGAGCGAAGTTCGTCTGCCGAATGGCGTTCTGCGTACCACTGGTGAACACGAAGTTCAGTTCCAGGTACACAGCGACGTATTCGCACAGCTGAATGTAGTTGTGGTAGCAGAAGCTTAATCGCTACTGCTCACCAAGTTAAAACGCCAGCCTCGTGCTGGCGTTTTGCTTTTCTGTGTTCGGTAAATCGCGTTACCCTGTTATCACCTTGAGTGAGGAGCAGCGGCAAATGGCAGAGATTAACTTACAGCGTGTATATGATTTTACTGGCCCGGCGCCGGTGAACTGCTATCTGATTGATCGACTGTGGCCGCGAGGCATCAGCAAGGAACGGCTGCAGGGCGTGCAGTGGCTAAAACAGGTGGCACCGGATAACGCACTGCGGCAGTGGTTTCATCAGCACCTTGAGCAGTGGGAAGAGTTTGAAAGCCGCTATCGATGGCAACTGGCGGAAAATGATGACTGGCAGCCGTTGGTGGCATTATTACGGCAAGGTCAGCCCCTGACCCTGCTTTATGGCAGTAAAGACACGCAGCACAACCAGGGCGTCGTGCTGCGCGACTTTCTTCTGGCGCAGTTAGCGGATTAACGCTCGCGGCGATAGCTTCCGTCGGCCTGACGACGGAACAACACCTGCGTATTATCAGCGGCGGTGACCGAGAGCGCAGTGATCACGCCGTTAGTATCACGTTCAATCCGCACCTCCTGGCCGGCTTTCATGTTACTGAGCGGCTTGTCATTACCTTCCACCTGCGCCATGGCGAAGACTTCGTTCACCGGCAGGCTGTTGTCGCGGAACAGTTGCGCCAGCGTCTGCCCCGGCTGGATCTGGAAGCGTTGCCAGTTGCCTGCCGGTTCAGGTTCGGCAGCGTGTTGTTGCTGGGCATCATTTTGCAGATCGGCCCGCAATGGCACGCTGTTATCCTGCTGGGTAACCGGGAAAGGTTGCCCACTGTTTTGTGGAGAATAAGGCCATAGCAACGCCAGCAGCAGGATGATGCCGAAAATCAGGGTCCAGCGGCGGTGAAAATAAGGTAATGGCTCCATCCAATTGAAACCGTCCGGCAGGTGCCAGATCTTCAGCAGCAATGCTTTGATATTTTGCCCCTTACCGTTTCCCGGTGGTTTTTCTGAATCCGGATCTTCTACCGCCTCTGGCGCGGAGCCTGGTTTCAGGCGCTGGCTGAAGTTCAGCCAGGTGCGCAGCAATGGCTGGTAGACACGGGTGGTTTTCCTTCTCCTGGGCGAGATTCTGCCCATGGTGACCTCTCTTCAACGGCGTAAAATATCAGGGTACAAAAGTCTGTACCGACGTCCCGATGCTCTTGTTTCAGTATAGTCCGCTAACTGATTGAAGTGAAAGGCAGCAGCAAACCCATGCCTGTTGCGGCAGGCTTTTCGCCTGGGGCGCGGGAGCGGGCGTTAACAGGAGGTTATTGTTTCTTTTTCTACGACAAAAGTCATCATTCTCCACACAAGATTTTACCCGGCTTTACGGCGCTGTTATGCTGCGCTTTCGACTTTTTAAAGACTAAAGGAAAACCCCATGACAACCCCTTCTTTTGACAGCGTTGAAGCTCAAGCGAGTTACGGGATTGGTTTACAGGTCGGCCAGCAGTTGCAAGAGTCCGGTCTGGAAGGTTTACAACCGGAAGCTTTGCTGGCAGGTTTGCGTGACGCGCTGGAAGGGAATGCCCCGGCGGTTCCGGTAGACGTGGTTCACCGTGCGCTGCGTGAAATTCACGAACGTGCTGATGCTGTACGCCGCGATCGTCAGCAGGCGATGGCCGTTGAAGGTCAGAAATTCCTGGAAGACAACGCCAAGCGTGACGAAGTGACGCTGACCGAATCCGGTCTGCAGTTCTCCGTGCTGGAGCAGGGCGATGGCCCAATCCCGTCCCGTCAGGATCGCGTGCGTGTGCATTACACCGGTCGTCTGATTAACGGCGACGTGTTCGACAGCTCCGTAGAGCGCGGCCAGCCGGCAGAATTCCCGGTCAGCGGCGTGATCCCAGGCTGGATCGAAGCGCTGACTCTGATGCCGGTCGGCTCCAAATGGCAGCTGTACATCCCACACGACCTGGCCTACGGCGAGCGTGGTGCAGGCGCATCCATCCCGCCATTCAGCGCGCTGGTGTTTGACGTAGAACTGTTGGAAATTCTGTAAGTCACTGCAGAGTTTTTCAAGGGCGCCTTAACGGCGCCCTTCAGACTGATGACAAACCTCATTCCTGCCCAGAGCGAGTAGAGGCCGATAAATAAAAATCAGGAAAATCAATTTATTGATTTTCGGCTGCTCACCACAAAGCAGGAAAAATCACGCTTTTTCCTGCTTTGTCAGCAACCTAAAGGGCGCCTTAACGGCGCCCTTATTGTTTATTTCTTCTGCAAATCAATCTGATAAACCGCAAAGCCGATGCTGTCTGTCCCTTCGGCTTTCATCGGGTACTGGGCATGCGCTTTGATAAACGCAGTGGCTTTGTCACTCGGTGAGGTTTCGAAGCGGATATCCAACGGCTGCGGGCTGCTGAATGTGGCCAAGCGCCAGTTATTATCCACCTGTGGCTTCACTGCGCCGCGTTGTTTGGTTTCAGCGCTGATATAAGCCGCCAGTACCGAGCGGTTCTCATCCGGTGAGGCGAAGGCAATGTGTTGATCGCCGGTACCGGCAAACTTGCCGCCGTACGCGCGGTAATTATTGGTGGCAACCAGGAAGGTGGCTTTCGGATCGATCGGTTTGCCTTTGAACGTCAGTTCTTTGATGCGTTCCGCCTTGTCGTTAATTAACTGGCATTCGCCGTCGTAACGCGCCGGTTGGCTGACGTCGACCTGATAATTAACCCCGTCAATGACATCGAAGTTATAGGTGCGGAAACCGTCCCAGTTGATCAGGCCCTGTGGTTTGCTGCTGTTGACGTCGATCTGGTTGAACTGCCCGGCGGAACATTCCAGCCATTCCTTCACATCTTTGCCGCTGGCTTTCACCACCACCAGTGTGTTGGGATAAAGGTAAAGGTCTGAAGCGTTACGGAAGGTGAGCTGACCTTTTTCCACTTCAACAAAACTGGCCGGATCGTTTTTGCGTCCACCCACCTTGAACGGCGCCGCTGCGGACAGCACCGGCAGGTCCGCCAGGTCCGGATCGCCCTGAATATAGTGCTCGACGTAGGCCTTTTGCGCGTTATTCACAATCTGCACCGTCGGGTCATCCTGCACCAGCGCCAGATAGCTGTACATGTTGCCGTCGGCTTTACCGACAGGCTTGCTGACGAAGTCTCGCGTGCCTTTGTGATCTTCCGCCAGTACCCTCAGCAGGTTGGCATCTTCCGCCGCCAGCGATTTTTTGTTCTCTTTGTCGTAAATCGGCCGAGCTTGCGCTTTGGCCGCTGTGACTTTCCAGGTGCCGCTGTCGTTATTCAATTGCAGATCGACCACACCGAGATGATCCCCCCACTGGCCCGGCATCACGGCCGGGATGCCGTTCAGCGTACCCTGTGCGATGTCAGCCCCTTTGATATTGGCAAAGCCCTTGCTCGGGAACACGGCGTGAGCATGGCCGAACATGATGGCGTCGATACCTGGTACCTGGCTGAGGTAGTACACCGAGTTTTCCGCCATGGCTTTGTACGGCTCGCTGGACAGGCCGGAGTGCGGGATAACCACAACCAGATCTGCGCCCTGTTTGCGCATTTCCGGCACGTAACGTTTAGCGGTTTCGGTGATGTCGTTGACAGTGACCTTGCCCTGCAGATTGGCTTTGTCCCACACCAGGATTTGCGGCGGCACAAAGCCGATATAACCGATGCGCAAACTATGTTCTTTGCCATCACGGTCTTTTACCGGCGTATCGACGATAATGTAAGGAGTGAACAGAGGTTTCTGCGTTTTAGCGTCGATCACGTTGGCGTTGATATACGGGAATTTGGCACCGGCAATGGCGTTTTTCAGGTAATCGAGCCCGTAGTTGAATTCATGGTTGCCGATATTGCCGACCACATAATTCAGGGTATTCATCGCCTTATACACCGGGTGTACATCGCCGGGTTTCAGGCCTTTGGCCGCCATATAATCGCCGAGCGGGCTGCCCTGAATAATGTCGCCGTTGTCCACCAGCACCGTATTGGCTGCCTGCTGGCGGGCTTGCTCAATCAGGCTGGCGGTACGGACCAGACCGAATTTATCGGTCGGTTTATCCTTGTAGTAATCGAAATCCATCATGTTGCTGTGTAGGTCGGTCGTTTCCAGCACGCGTAGATCGACCGTTGCCGCTTGTGCTGAGGCGCACATCAGCATAGCGAGGGCAGACAACGTCAGCGGACGCTTCATCATTTTTAGTTTTCTCCATTCCATTTTTCGAGTTTTATTGCAGAGGGACATGTAATTAACATTGGTTGTCTCACCAAACTGTGAAGTGTGGCAGAAAATCAGCCGAGATGGGGCAGTAAATGTCACAGTTGTGACGGCAAAGACTTGAGCAATTACCGCGAGTTAAATCGTTGTGATGGATATTCGATGCAAAAAAAACTAGGCTGCTAGCAATGAGAAAGGGGAAATGACCCATGGAACTGCATATCTGAGGTGAATGATGTTAGAGCAAATTTGCCAACTGTCCCGTGAGGCGGGCGCAGCGATCATGGCGGTATATGACGGTAAACAACCGCTTGATGTCGCACAGAAAAAAGATGATTCCCCGGTGACGGCGGCCGATCTGGCGGCGCACCATATTATCCAACGTGGTCTGGCGGCATTAACGCCGGAAATACCTTTACTGTCAGAAGAAGATCCACCGAGCTGGGCAGTGCGACAGAACTGGACGCGTTACTGGCTGGTCGATCCGCTGGATGGCACCAAGGAATTCCTCAATCGTAACGGCGAATTCACGGTAAATATCGCGTTGATTGAAGACGGGCAGGCGGTGATGGGCGTGGTTTACGCCCCGGCGATTGATGTGTTGTACCTGGCCGAACGCGGTAAAGCCTGGAAAGAAGAAAAGGGCCAACGCCAGGCGATTGGCGTCAGTAACGCCAATCCGCCCCTGGTGGTGGTGAGCCGTTCACACAGTGATGAAGAACTGAAAGATTACCTGAAGCAGTTAGGCGAGCATCAGACCGTATCCGTCGGTTCCTCGCTGAAGTTCTGCCTGGTGGCGGAAGGTAAAGCGCAGCTTTACCCACGTTTTGGGCCGACCAATATCTGGGATACCGCTGCCGGACACGCGGTCGCGGTGGCGGCCGGAGCGCAGATCCACGACTGGCAGGGCAGGCCGCTGCTCTATACGCCGCGTGAGTCTTTCCTCAACCCCGGCTTCCGGGTTTCGCTGTTCTAAATCAATTCGCCAGGAGTTGGTGCAGTTGGCTCATGACCTGCTGCACCTCTTCTGGCGTCAGTGCGCCGTCTTTGGCGAACTGGATCCTGCCTTGCTTATCCAGCACGACAATGGCTGACCCCTTCGGCTGCAAATCCCAGGCTTTGCGCACGTTGCCGTTGCTGTCGACCACAAACTGCGACCAGGGGAACTCTTTCTTGCTGTCTTCAATGCTGCTGCGGACAAACATCGCCGTGCCGAGCAGGGCATCATCGGTATTTACTATTGTCGTCGTTTGGTAACGATCGTGCGGTAGCTTGGCTTTCTTAATCGCTTCAATCAGTGGGTCGTTCATGTCTTTGGCAGAGCTGCGGCCGGCAATATGCTGGATGACTCGCACTTTTCCACTGAGCTGCGCGCTATTCCAGTTTTGATAGCTAAACTTATCATTAGCGTAGTTCAACTCACCCTTGTCGCTGACGCCAATCGGCGCTACGCGTTGCTGGAGCTGGAAGTTATGCGCCGAGGCAAAAAGGGGTGCAAACAGCAGGGATGCAATGAGCATGTGACTTTTTTTCATGCCTTCTCCTTGAAGGGGGAATGGTGCCGACAGCACCCGACAGCCTAAAGCATAGGTGGTGATCGGAGGTCTGTCCTGTTAGCCGGATCTCAGTTCTTCCTTCTGACCGCTAATACCCGGTTTTTGAAGGGATATACTGAAAAAGTTATATATAATAATATACAATTCTGTCAAAAAGTGTAAATCCAGTGAAGTTCTCCAGGCGGAAATGAACGTTATGGTCTTTACTAGGTCTACTACATGGCAATCAAGTTGCGTTCTTACTTTAGAGGCTGCCACCTTGGCGGCTCGCTGAGCGCATGGACCAAACGGAGGAAAGTAATAGAATGAGAATCTTCCAGCGTTATAACCCGTTGAAAGTGGCGAAGTACGTTAAGACCCTGTTTCGTGGCCGGCTATATATCAAAGATGTGGGCGCGTTCGAATTCGATGAAGGGAAAATTCTGCTGCCGAAAATTCGCGACCGGCGTCACTTCAGCGTGATGTCAGAGGTTAACCGTCAGGTGTTGTTACTGCAGACCGAGATGGGTTGATAGATTACCCGTCGCCTTTCAAGCCGCAGCGTTGTTACCTGCTTACAAGGCCCATCCATGGTCCTTGCCCTTTCAGGGCCGCTGATCGCGCGTTCAAATCTGTTCCCGACAGATTTGTCACCCCAGTGACTTACTAAAGTAAGCGCCTGGGGATGAGTGAGCTGGCCGCCTAGCCGCAACTCGAAATTCATAGGGTAATAGTTAGAGCACCTGCAAAAGCTAAAATAATTGCGGCCCCGTTTGGGGCCGCTGATGTTTTACCGGTTGAGATCAGGCCGCGGAGGTTTCTTCCGGCGCCTTCGGCAGTACCGATGCCGGTTTGTCGCTCAACCGGGTTACCAACAGCTGGTCAATCTTGTAGCTGTCGATATCCACCACTTCAAACTTGTAACCGGCGTATTTGACGAAGTCGGTCCGTTTCGGGATCTTGCGCAGCATATACATCATAAAGCCGCCGATGGTTTCGTAGTTGCCCGCCTGCGGGAACTCATCAATGTGCAGCACGCGCATTACATCTTCAATCGGCGTACCGCCTTCAATCAGCCATGAGCTTTCATCACGCGCTACGATCTGCTCTTCCTGGCCCTGGCCTACCAGATCGCCCATCAGCGTGGTCATCACGTCATTGAGTGTGATGATCCCCACGACCAAGGCATACTCATTAAGAATAACCGCAAAGTCTTCACCGGCGGTTTTAAAGCTTTCCAGCGCTTCAGAGAGCGTCAGGGTATCCGGCACGATCAGCGCCGAGCGGATCTGCACGCCGCTGCTCAGCACTAGGCTCTGATTGCCCAGCACGCGGTTCAACAGGTCTTTGGAGTCCACGTAGCCGACGACTTGATCGATATTGCCATCACACACCAGGAACTTGGAGTGCGGATGGGTTGAGACCTTCTCGATAATGCTTTCTTCGGTCTCACGCAGGTCAAAGTAAACCACGCTTTCGCGCGAGGTCATCGATGAAGGGACGGTGCGAGACTCCAGTTCAAATACGTTTTCGATCAGCTCATGTTCCTGTTTGCGCAGCACGCCCGCCAGGGCACCGGCTTCAACCACCGCATAGATATCGTCGGAGGTGATGTCGTCTTTGCGCACCATCGGCAGTTTGAACAGGCGGAAGATCAGGTTTGCCATGCCGTTGAAGAACCACACCAGCGGCCGGAAAATCATGATCGAGAAACGCATCGGGTTGATGATCCGGACGGCAAACGTCTCTGGTGCAATCATACCGATGCGCTTCGGGGTCAAATCTGCAAACAGGATAAACAGACTGGTTACCAGCACGAATGAACAGACGAAGCTGGCCTGCTCTGCCAGTTCAGATGACAGAAAGCGATCGAACAACGGTTGGAAAGTAGGAGAAAAGGCTGCATCGCCGACGATACCGCCGAGAATGGCTACGGCGTTCAGGCCAATCTGTACCACGGTAAAATACAGCCCCGGGGTTTCCTGCAGTTTGAGGACTTTGGCGGCATTGACGTTACCTTCGTCAGCCATCATTTTCAGTTTAATCTTGCGTGACGCGGCCAGAGATATTTCCGACAGTGAGAAGAACGCACTCACTGCGATCAGAAAAAGAATCAGTAAAATACTGTTTAACATAATCTATCCATACGTGCCGACGGGATGACGGCGCTCTTGAGGAAGGGTAGTACATTGTAAAAAAAGTAGCGATAACAACCAGAAAGGAGGTTATCAGGCCGCAGATGCGGCCCGCACAGTATAGCAGCAGCTCTACCGGGGCCGCCAGTGGTTAAAAATTACCGCCAACCTGCGACTTAGCCCTGTGGGGGTAAACAAACACCTATGCCCCCCAGGCCACAGTATCCTTCGGGGTTTTTGTACAGGTACTGTTGGTGGTCGTCCTCGGCATAGTAGAACGGCAGTGCCGGTGCGATTTCGGTGGTGATGGTGCGTTTATCGCCAGCCTGGTCCATCGCCTGTTGGAAACGCTGCAGGCTGCTTTCCGCTTCGGTCTGCTGCTCTGGCGTCAGCGTATAAATCGCCGAGCGGTACTGAGTACCGACGTCGCCGCCCTGGCGCATGCCTTGCGCCGGGTCGTGGTTCTCCCAAAACACCTGCAGCAACTGTTTATAGTTGATGATTTTCGGGTCGAATACTATTCGCACCACTTCAGTGTGGCCCGTTTGGCCGCTGCACACTTCGCGATAAGTCGGGTTTGGCGTATAGCCACCGCTGTAGCCTGCTGCGGTGCTGTAAACCCCTTGCTGCTGCCAGAACAAGCGTTCCACTCCCCAGAAACACCCCATGGCGAAGATCGCTACCTCCATGCCGTCCGGCACCTGGGTCATTGAGTGATTGGTGACCACGTTAAGCGTGGCAACCGGCATGGGCGTGGTGCGGCCAGGCAATGCGTTTGCCCGGTCGACGGTTTGTGTTTTATCAAAGAATGGCACCACGGTTGACTCCTGTTGTCACAGTAAGAATTGGCCTAAGAGGCGGCAGTTAAGTTGTATCTAACCGCAACTTTGCCCACAATAAGCTACATATTGAGATTATGTCTCAGATTAACGCAGTATTTAGAGCGCCAAAAGATAAGAATGCGCCAGTTTACTGCGGCAGTAAAACCGTAACATGCAGCGTCTGGAATAATGCTGAAAAGGGCCGCCGTCCTGATAGCGCGGAGTAGGCCCTGGCCCCAGAGTGAGTGTTATTTCAGGAAAGTAAAATAAATTAAGGAGAACACGTGCCACGATACCGTGCCCTGTGCTTTGTGTGTGCGCTGCTCGCCACGCCTGCGGCTTATTCGGCGAATGTGCGCCTGCAGGTTGAAGGACTTAGTGGGGAACTGGAAAAGAACGTCCGGGTGCGTTTGTCCTCCATCACGCCGGAAGAGGTCAGTACGAATGGCCGTTTTCGTGCCCGTGTAGATGAAGCGGTCCGCCAGGGGCTGCGAGCACTCGGCTATTATCAGCCAACCATCGAATTTACGCTCGATGACCGGCCAGGGCTGACTCGCCCGGTGCTGCACGCCAAGGTTAACCCTGGCGAACCGGTGCGAATTGCCAGTGCCAATATCGTGCTGGAAGGCGGCGCAAAAACCGATGAGGACTATCTGTCGTTAGTCAAAAAAGGCAAGCCGACGATAGGCGAGATCCTCAATCACGGCAAATACGACAGTTTTAAAGGTTCGCTGACCGGTCTGGCACTACGTAAGGGCTATTTCGATGCCGATATGACCAAAAGCCAGCTCGGCGTGGCCGAAGATCTGCACAAGGCCTATTGGGACATTGATTTCAACAGTGGCCAGCGTTATCGCTTTGGCCAGGTGAAATTCACCGGCTCGCAAATTCGTGAAGACTATCTGCAAAATCTGGTGCCCTTTCATCAGGGGGATTATTACAGTTCGGAAGATCTGGCCGAACTGAACCGCCGTTTATCCGCCACTAACTGGTTTAACTCGGTGGTGGTGTCCCCTGATTTCCAAGATGCCAAAGAGAACAAGATTTTGCCGTTAGATGCGTTGGTCACGCCGCGCACGCGTAACACCATCGAAACCGGTGTTGGTTATTCCACCGATGTCGGTCCCCGGATCAAAGGCACCTGGAAAAAGCCGTGGCTTAACGACCGTGGTCACAGTCTGGAAACCAGTGCCAGCATTTCGGCTCCGGAACAGCAGCTCGATTTGACCTATAAAATCCCGTTATTGAAAAATCCACTGGAGCAGTACTACCTGCTGCAGGGTGGTTTCAAGAACGTTGATCTCAACGATACCAAGTCCGTCACCTCAAAAGCGGTGGTTTCCCGCAACTGGGATCTCTCCAGCGGCTGGCAGCGGGCACTCAACCTGACTTGGCGTCTTGACCACTTTACTCAGGGTAACGTTACCAACACCACCATGCTGCTGTATCCCGGCGTTAGTGTTAACCGCACCCGTTCACGCGGTGGCCTGATGCCCACCTGGGGTGACAGCCAGCGCTATTCTATTGATGTGTCCGACAGCACCTGGGGATCTGACGTGGACTTTGCGCTGATGCAGGCGCAGAACGTTTGGATCCGCACCCTGGCCGACAAACACCGTTTTGTCGCGCGTGGGCAGGTGGGCTGGATTGAAACCAACGACTTTGAAAGAGTGCCGCCGGACCTGCGATTTTTCGCCGGTGGCGATCGCAGCATTCGTGGCTACAAGTACAAGGGCATTTCACCCCGCGACGACGACGGTAAGCTGACTGGCGCTTCCAAAATGCTGACCGGCTCGCTGGAGTATCAATATAACGTGACCGGTAAATGGTGGGGCGCGGTGTTTGTCGATTCAGGCGAAGCGGTGAACGATATCAAGCAGAGCGACTTTAAGACCGGTGCCGGCTTCGGCGTGCGCTGGCAGTCACCGGTTGGCCCGGTGAAGCTCGATATCGCCGCCCCGGTTGGGGATAAAGACACCCACGGGGTGCAGTTCTATATTGGTTTGGGGCCTGAACTATGAGCCTGATAAAAAAGATTTGCCTGGGTTTCCTGATTGTCCTGCTGTTGCTGATCGGCGGCGTGGCATACCTGCTCGGGACCACCAGTGGTCTGCATTTGGTTATCAACAGTGCGGCACGCTGGGTGCCGGGGCTGGATATTGCCAGCGTCACTGGCGGCTGGCGTGACCTGACGCTGAAAGGCGTGAAATACCAGATGCCGGGCGTGACGGTAAATGCCGGGCAGTTCCATCTGTCGCTCGATCTGGCCTGTTTTAAAAACAGCTCGCTGTGCGTTAACGCCCTGACCGCGCAGGACGTGGATGTAGTGGTGAAAACCAAAGAAATGACGCCGTCCGCACCGGTGGCAGAAACCAGCGAGCCCACGACCAACCTGAGCACGCCGTACCCTATCACTTTGCGCCTGCTGGCGTTGAACAACGTTAAGGTCAGCGTCGACGATACGGCCATTTCTCTTGGCGAGTTCCGTACTGGCGCACAGTGGCAAGAACGTGCTCTGACCCTGCTGCCAACTAAAATCAGCGGCTTGCTGATAGCCCTGCCGAAAACGCCGCAGAACCCACTGCCGGAGGCGGTGCAACCGGTGGTTGAGGTGGCGAAAAAGGTTGAGGAAAAAGCCAATCAGCCCGAGAAGCCGGCCCCTCAGCCGGAAGAGAAGCCGCTGGGCGAAACCCTGAAAGAACTGTTTGCCAAGCCGCTGCTGCCGGATCTGCCGGATATTCGCCTGCCGCTGGATATCACCGTCAAGGAGATCAGCGGTGAACAGCTGCGACTGACCGGTGATACCGACATGTTGATTACCAGCCTGCTGCTGCAGGCCAGTACTCTGGATCAGCATATACAACTGGACAACTTTGATGTGAAATCTCCGCAGGGCACACTGTCGGCTCAGGGGCAAGCTACGCTGACCGGCAGTTGGCCGGTGGAAATGGTGGCCAACAGCACGTTGAACATCGATCCATTGAAAGGCGAAAAGGTAAAGCTGAACATTGGCGGCGGGCTGCGTGAAGAACTCAAGGTAGCGCTCAACCTGTCCGGCCCGGTCGGCGCGCAGCTTGATCTGCAAACCCGGTTAGCCGAAGCCGGTTTACCGCTGGTATTGACGCTGCAAAGCAAACAGCTGAAATGGCCGCTGAGCGGTGAGTCGCAATACCAGATTAACGATTTCCGCCTGCGCTTCAATGGCAAGGCAACCGACTATGCGTTATCGACCCGCGCCAATATCAAAGGCAAGGACTTGCCCCCGGCGGTGCTGACGCTGGACGGCAAAGGAAATGTTGAACAGTTCAAACTGGATCGCCTGCGGTTGGCGGCCTTGCAGGGTAATACCGACCTGACTGCGCTGGTGGACTGGAGCAAGGCCATCAGTTGGAATTCACAGCTGACGCTGAGCGGCATCAATACCGCCAAACAGTGGCCTGAGTGGCCAGCTACGCTTACCGGCAAGATCACCACTCGCGGCAGTTTGCACGGTGGCAGTTGGCAATTACAGGTACCGGTGCTGCAGCTCGACGGTAACGTGAAGCAAAACAAGGTCACCGCGCGCGGTACGCTTAGTGGCAACGCTGCCGGCCAATGGAAAATTCCGGGTATCGATCTGACCCTGGGACGCAACCAGCTGAACGTCAAAGGGCAACTGGACGAGAAGAGCTGGAATCTGGATGCGAACATTGATGCGCCACGTCTGGACGGCGCTTTACCTGGACTGGGCGGTACGGCGAAAGGCCTGCTTAAACTACGTGGCAACATGCAGGCGCCTCAGTTGCTGGCTGATCTGACCGCTTCTGGCCTGCAGTGGCAGGCATTGCGCATCAACCGGGTGAAAATTGACGGCGACGTGCGTTCCAGTGACCAGATCCAGGGGCAACTGGCAGTACGTGTCGAACAGCTGAAGCAAGATGCGTTGGACATCAACTTGCTTCAGCTTACTGCCAAAGGCAGTGAGAAACAGCACCAACTGCAGCTGAAAATTGACGGCAAACCGGTCTCTGGCCAGTTGGCGCTGCAGGGTAGTTTCGATCGCGAGCAGCAACGCTGGCGCGGCAACCTGAGTAATACTCGCTTCGATACTCCGGTGGGCGAATGGCGGTTAACCCGCGCTATCGCACTTGATTATCTGAATACCGCACAGAAAATCAGTATCGGGCCGCACTGCTGGCAGAACCCGAATGCCGAGCTCTGCGTACCGAAAACCATCGAAGCCGGGCAGAGCGGACAGGCCAGCGTGGTGTTGAACCGCTTTGATCTGGCGATGATCAAGCCTTTCCTCGGGCCGGAAACGGCGCTGAGCGGCGTGTTCACCGGGCGGGCGGACGTTAGCTGGAAACCTGGCGGTGCGCTGCCGGAGGCGAAAGTCTCACTGGTGGGCAATGGGGTGAAGGTGGTACAGCGGGTACAGGGCAATGCGCTACCGATCGCCTTCGACAAGCTAAACCTTAACGCCGGGCTAACCAATGGCCGTGCGCAGGCCGACTGGTTGATCAAGCTGACCAATAATGGTCAGTTTGACGGTAACGTACAGGTTGCCGATCCGCAGGTGCGCCGCAATATCAGCGGTAACGTCAACATTACCAATATTTCACTGGCGATGATTAACCCGGCGCTGATGCAGGGAGAAAAAGCGGCGGGTATGTTGAACGCCAACCTGCGTCTGGGCGGTAGTGCTCAGAAACCTTTGGTTTATGGTCGCATGGCGTTGGACAAGGTCGATATTGACGGTCACTGGATGCCGTTCGACATGACCAACGGTCGTCTGGTGATGAACTTCGACGGTATGACCTCAACGCTGGAAGGACTGGTCAGCACCACCCACGGTCAGCTTAATCTGTTCGGTGATGCGGATTGGCGTGATATCAATGCCTGGCGTGCACGCATTACCGCCAAGGGCGATAAATTGCGGGTGACGGTGCCGCCGATGATCCGCATCGACGTTTCACCGGATCTGGTGTTTGAAGCCACGCCGCAGCTGTTCTCACTCAATGGTTCAGTAGACATTCCGTGGGCGCGTATTACGGTACAAGAGCTGCCGGAAAGCGCGGTCGGTGTCTCTTCCGACGAAGTGATGCTGGATGATCAACTTAAACCGATAACGCCGAAAACCGCAGGGATCCCGATCAACAGCAACCTGATGATCCACGTTGGCAACGATGTGCGGCTGGATGCCTTTGGCCTGAAAGCGCGGTTGAAGGGCGATCTGAAAGTGGTGCAGGATAAGAACGGCTTGGGCCTGAACGGTCAGATTGACATCCCTTCCGGTCGCTTCCATGCTTATGGTCAGGATTTGATTGTCCGCAAGGGCCAGTTGATGTTCTCGGGTCCGCCGGACCAGCCGTTGCTGAATCTCGAGGCGATCCGTAATCCGGACTCGACCGAAGATGATGTTACCGCTGGGGTACGCGTCACCGGGTTGGCGGATGCACCGAAGCTGGAAGTGTTCTCGGATCCGGCCAAATCTCAGCAGGAAGCGCTGTCTTATCTGCTGCGTGGCCAGGGATTGGGCAGTTCCGGTGCCGATGGCAACGCAATGACCTCAATGTTAATTGGGATGGGGGTTGCACAAAGTGGTCAACTTGTGGGTAAAATCGGCGAGGCATTTGGCGTAAGCAACTTGGCCCTGGATACTCAGGGGGTTGGCGACAGTTCCCAGGTTGTCGTCAGCGGTTATGTTCTCCCTGGCTTACAAGTAAAATATGGGGTGGGCATTTTCGACTCATTGGCCACACTGACGTTGCGTTACCGCCTGATGCCTAAATTGTATCTTGAAGCGGTGTCTGGTCTCGACCAGGCATTAGATTTGCTCTATCAGTTTGAGTTTTAGCGATGCGAATAATTGTCTACGGCAGTTTACGACGCAAACAGGGAAACAGCCATTGGATGACTAACGCCCAATGGTTAGGCGAGCATGAGCTCGAAGGCTATCAGATTTATAATCTGGGTCATTACCCGGCGGCGATCCCTGGAGAGGGCACGGTACATTGTGAGGTGTATCGCATCAACTCATCGATTTTGGCTGAGCTGGACGAACTGAAAAGCAACACCAAGGACTATAAGCGCGAGCTGATTCAGACGCCTTATGGAAGTGCGTGGATCTACCTGTATAAACACAGTGTGGACGGTTATCCGCGGATCAACAGCGGTGACTGGCTGAGGCGTCTCGACGAAAAGTAAAAAAAACACCGCTCACTGAGCGGTGTTTTTTTATCGGACGGCGGCTAAGAATTACTTCTTGGCTGCACGTTCGAAAGAGGCAACGATTTCAGCTTTGGCAGCGGCAGCGTCTGCCCAGCCTTCCACTTTCACCCATTTGCCTTTCTCCAGATCTTTGTAGTGCTCGAAGAAATGAGAGATCTGGGCTTTCAGCAGTTCTGGCAGGTCGTTCACATCTTTGATGTGATCGTACTCTTTGCTCAGTTTGCTGTGCGGAACGGCAACCAGTTTCGCATCTTCACCGGCTTCGTCGGTCATCTTCAGGACGCCCACCGGACGGCAGCGGATCACTGAGCCAGGCTGCAGCGGGTATGGCGTTGGTACCAGCACGTCAACCGGATCACCGTCCAGAGACAGGGTGTGGTTGATGTAACCGTAGTTGCACGGATAGAACATCGCGGTGGACATGAAACGGTCAACAAACAGCGCGCCAGTGTCCTTGTCGATTTCATATTTGATTGGATCGGCATTGGCCGGGATTTCGATAACTACGTAGATGTCTTCTGGCAGGTCTTTGCCAGCAGGGACGTTAAGCAAGCTCATGTCGGTTTCCTTTAATCAAACCAGAAATGGAGTGGCGGCTATTATAGCGGACTCTTTTGTGATTTCCTGCCCTTTTCATCACCCAAGTCCCGGCAGACAGTCATCCACTGAATTTCCAGATTAATCCTCCAACGACGTTAAGTTTTCCCCGCGGTTGCCGATAACGTCATCAAATAATAATGAGTCGGCGAAGTCTGGCTCTGCGTTTTACCTCCTCTACGTTAGAACTCACTATTTCTGAAGCCGAGAAGAACTCATGTTAAAAAAGATTACGGTCAAGGCCGGGCTGATTGCCTTGCTGAGCCTGATGACGCTGCTGTTGATTATGGTCAGCACCATCGGCATCAATGCCATTAACGAAGGGTCGCGATCGTTACACACCCTGAACCAGATTTTAGGGCAAGAACTTGGGTCGCTGGCCAGTAGCTCCAACCTGACGCTACGCGCCAGAACGGCGGCCTCACTGGCGGTGCGCCAGCGTGAAATCGGCCAGCTCGAGGTGTCCGACGCCACTGTGGGGCGCATTTATGATTACCTCGCACAGTCGAAGCAGGAAATGGCGCGCTTTGTCAGCGTCGGCACTGTGACCGAACGTGGCCGCGAACTGTCCACTCGCCTGCAAAACAGTTACCGCGCCTATCTGGAACAGGGCGTCAGGCCGATGGCCGATGCCATCAAGGCCGGCAAAGTTGATGACTATTACGACATCCAGGAAACCAAAATCTCTGCATTGAGCATCGCCTTCGAAAAAGACCTCAGCGACTTCCACAGCTTTGCCATGAATATCGGCCAGCAGCGGGTGAACGAAGCGGAAAGCAACGCCAGTACCAAGATTACCCTGATCCTGATCGCCGGCCTGCTCAGCGTGTTGCTGGCGGTATTGGCCTGGTTCGCGCTGCGAGTGATCATTCTGCGTCCACTGGATGAATCTATCGCCCAGTTGGAATATATCGCCGGGGGCGACCTGACGCACGACATCACCGGCGAAGGGGAAACCGAAATGGGTCGTCTGATCCGTGCGATGCAGCGGATGCAGCAGGCGTTGGTCAGTTCGGTCAGCAAGGTTCGTGATGCCAGCAGCCAGATTGACACTGGTTCACGCGAGTTGGCCGCCGGCAACCTGCATCTGGCGCAGCGCACCGAAGAGTCGGCCGCTTCGCTGGAGGAAACCGCCGCCAGCATGGAACAGCTGACCTCGACGGTGAAAATGAACGCCGAGAATTGCGAGCAAGCTAATCAGCTGGCGCTCAGCGTCTCTGATATTGCCAATCAGGGTAGCGAGGTGGTTAGCCAGGTGATGGACAAGATGCAGGCCATTACCGATAGCTCACGCCGCATCGCCGATATTATCAGCGTGATGGACGGTATTTCGTTCCAGACCAATATTCTGGCGCTGAATGCGGCAGTAGAAGCGGCACGCGCGGGTGAACAAGGACGCGGCTTTGCTGTGGTAGCGGGTGAGGTTCGCAGCCTGGCTCAGCGTAGCGCTCAGTCAGCCAAGGAGATCAAAGGGTTGATCGAAGCGTCGCAGAACCGGGTGCAGGAAGGTGAGCAGATGGCCGAGTCCGCGGCGAAAACCATGAGTGGTATTACCGGTGAGGTAGGGCGTGTGACGGCGTTGATGCGGGAAATTTCTGCGGCTACACGTGAGCAAAGCAGCGGCATTGAGCAGGTCAATCTGGCGGTGGCACAGATGGATCAGGTGGCGCAGCAAAATGCGGCCTTGGTCGAGGAGTCGGCGGCGGCAACGCGTTCGCTGGAGGATCAGGCCCAGTTGCTGGCCCAGAGTATGGCGGCGTTCAAACTATAATGCAGGGGGCGACAGGCGCCCCCCACAAGGAACCTGTTATTCGTCCGGGTTCTCGGCGATAAAGCGCTCGGCGTCTTCCACCATGGATTTGGTGCCGACGAAGAACGGTGCACGCTGGTGCAATTTCACCGGGGTAATGTCCAGAATACGGTTTTTACCGTCGCTGGCTTTACCGCCTGCCTGTTCCGCCAGGAACGCCATCGGGTTGCATTCATACAGCAGGCGCAGCTTGCCTTGCGGGTGGCTGGCGGTGCTTGGATAAATATAGATGCCGCCTTTGAGCAGGTTGCGGTGGAAGTCGGCAACCAGCGAACCGATGTAGCGGGAGGTATAAGGGCGCTGAGTGGCTTCGTCCTGTTCCTGACAATATTTGATGTATTTCTTCACACCGCGCGGGAACTTGATGTAGTTACCTTCGTTGATGGAATACATATTGCCGGTAGCCGGGAAGCGGACTTTCTCGTGGGAAAGGCAGAACACACCCAGAGACGGATCGTAGGTAAAGGCATGCACGCCATAACCGGTGGTGTACACCAGCATGGTCGAGGAACCATAAACTACGTAGCCGGCTGCAACCTGGGCGCTGCCTGGTTGCAGGAAATCTTCTTCGGTCACGGGAGTGCCGACCGGGGTGATGCGACGATAGATAGAGAAAATCGTACCGACCGAGACGTTGACATCAATGTTGGACGAACCGTCCAACGGATCCATCAACACCACATACTTACCATTTTCAGCCCGCTCGCCGTCGAATATCACGATTTCATCTTCTTCTTCAGAAGCGATACCCGCAACTTCACCGCGCGCTTTCAATGCCGCTTTCAGCTTTTCATTGGCATACAGGTCCAGTTTCATCTGGACTTCACCCTGTACGTTGGAAATGCCGCTGGTACCGAGGATATCAACCAGACCCGCTTTGTTGATGTCGCGGTGGATGATTTTGGCGCCCAGTTTAATTGCAGAAAGTAACGCTGTCAGCTCGCCGGTGGCGTGAGAAAAGTCGTGCTGTTTCTCGACGATAAATTCGCCTAACGTTTTCATGACACAATCCCTGAATCTACGGATGGGTAGCGGTTTGTTAACAAACCGCCAACGTATTCGCGAGCAGTGTAGCCCAAAGATGAACGCTATTCATAGGCAAATCCATTTCTTCTGGACGATTCTGAGCGTTAGAATGTGCCAACATTCGACGTACTCTATGAGAAAACTATGCGCATTCACATTCTTGGGATCTGTGGCACCTTTATGGGCGGGCTGGCGGCGCTGGCTCGTTCGCTAGGGCATGAGGTGACCGGCTCTGACGCTAATGTCTATCCGCCGATGAGCACGCTGTTGGAGAAAGAAGGGATCGAACTGATCCAGGGTTACGATCCGGCTCAGTTGGATCCCGCACCGGATCTGGTGATCATCGGTAACGCCATGACGCGCGGTAACCCGTGTGTTGAAGCAGTACTGGAGCTGGGTATCCCTTACGTTTCCGGCCCACAGTGGCTGCATGATTATGTGCTGCGCGATCGCTGGGTACTGGCTGTTGCCGGGACCCACGGCAAGACCACCACTGCCGGCATGGCAACCTGGATCCTGGAAGCCTGCGGCTACCAGCCGGGCTTTGTTATCGGTGGCGTGCCGGGCAACTTTGACGTTTCTGCCCGCCTGGGGGGCAGCCCGTTCTTTGTCATCGAAGCCGATGAATATGACTGCGCGTTCTTCGACAAGCGTTCCAAGTTTGTGCATTACAGCCCGCGTACGCTGATCCTGAATAATCTGGAGTTTGATCACGCCGACATCTTCGACGATCTGAAAGCGATTCAGAAACAGTTCCACCATCTGGTGCGTTTGGTGCCAGGCAAGGGCAAAATTATTTTGCCTGACAACGACAGCCACCTGAAGCAGGTGATGGCGATGGGCTGCTGGAGTGAGCAGGAGCTGGTTGGGGAAGAAGGCGTATGGCGTGCACAGAAGCTGACGCCGGACGCCAGCCATTATGCGGTATTCCTTAATGGTGAGCAGGTGGGCGAAGTCAAGTGGTCGCTGGTCGGTGAACACAACATGCATAACGGTTTGATGGCCATTGCCGCCACGCGTCATGTTGGTGTGTTGCCTGAGGATGCCTGTCGTGCGCTCGGCGACTTTATTAATGCCCGCCGTCGTCTGGAGCTGCGTGGTGAAGCCAATGGCGTCACGATATATGACGACTTTGCCCATCATCCAACGGCAATTCTGGCGACCCTGGCCGCGTTGCGTAGCAAGGTGGGCGGCACTGCCCGCATTCTGGCGGTGCTCGAACCGCGCTCCAACACCATGAAAATGGGCATCAGCAAGAACGATCTGGCCCCGTCGCTGGGCCGTGCCGATGAAGTCTTCCTGTTCCAGCCGCACCATATCCCCTGGCAGGTGGCGGAAGTGGCGGAAGCCTGCGTACAGCCGGCTCACTGGAGCGCCGATCTGGATACGCTGGTGGACATGATTGTGAAAACGGCCCAGCCGGGCGACCATATTCTGGTGATGAGTAACGGCGGATTTGGGGGGATTCACGATCGGCTGCTGGAGGCGTTGGTCAATAAACCGGAGCCAAAAGCCACCTATTGATTTCCTGCTTTGTCAGCAATCCAAGGGCCGATAGCGGCCCTTTTTTACGCCCAGAAAAAAGCCCTCGCGAGCGAGGGCAACGGGGTTCGTCGGATAGGACGACGAATTCTTCAGAGAATCAATGCTTACGACAGAACTCGGCAGTGGCAGTGACGAGGGTAATCAGTTCGGTAAGCATGTCCTCTGAATTGTTATTTATAGATTTCGGCGGTCGCGTGCCAGTTGCCGTTTTCGTAGGCTTCGATCACGCGGTAGGCTTTAGCACCTTGTTTGTCGGCCTTGTCAGACAGGGCCTGACGAATGTCGGAAGGCGCGCCGGTAATGCCGCTGGCGGTAATGGTTCCGACAGACTGAAGATTGGTCGCTTGGTCATTAGTGATTAACGTAGCGGCAGAAGCCCCGAAAGAAACGACTGACAGCAGGCTAAGTGCGGCGAGGGTAGTTTTCATGCTCATGATATTAAGTCCTGTTGTGATAACCGCCTGGAAGGGCTTTTTCAGCGTTTTTATACTTGAAGGCCGTTATCGGGGTATTGGGTTCCAGAGTTTTATTGCCCGTTGCCGGGTAACGCCTTGTACTTATTTGTAAATTTCTGCGGTAGCGTGGAAGTTGCCTTCGTTGCGCGCTTCAATCACACGATAAGCGGTTGCCCCTTTGGCATCGGCTTTTTCAGACAGTGCCTGACGGATGTCTGAAGGTGCACCGGCAACGCCGCTGACGGTGATAGTGCCTGCAGACTGCATATTTGCAGCCTGATTTGCATCAACAGATTGTGCTGCAAATGCGCCGAAGGAAAGCATGGATAGAACGCTCATGGTTGCGATGGTAGCTTTAATTTTCATGTTCTCACCTTTTCGTATTCTTTTATCAGTTCCAATGAACTGTGATTTACGTCACGGAAATGAGTATACATCTAGTAACGCTAAAAATTAATAGTTAGCTAACAGTTCCTTGTGAAACTTTATTATGGCGTTCCTTATTTTTAATAACCAGATGGAATAAAAAACGCTTATAAAACGATCTTTCGATGTTAAATTTATGTAATTTCAATAAGGTAAGTGCTTTTGACCAAAAGTGCGGAAGATAACAGTAGCTATTACTGGTTACGGACCAATGTCATTGAAATGTGCTGCAGCACGACGAGATTCTGGTTTTAAACGTGGCAAGGAATGAGGGAAGGGTAAGGATAGGGTTAAAGAAGCGCTAACAAAACGCGACCGTTAGCCGTATTTTGTTAGCGCACTGCATCATAACTCTTGTTCGAACAGCGATAGGATGGCTTCGTATAACTGACGAGCGCTAAAGCTGCTGGCCGGGGTAACGAAAATAGTGTCGTCACCGGCGATGGTGCCGAGAATACCTTCTGATTTACCCAGCGAGTCCAGCAGGCGGGCAATTAACTGTGCGGCGCCGGGGCTGGTGTGGATCACCACTACGGCATCGTTATGATCGACATCCAGCACCAGGTTCTTCAGTGGGCTGGTAGTGGTAGGCACGCCGAGTTCGGCTGGAAGGCAATACACCATTTCCATTTTGGCATTACGCGTCCGCACCGCGCCGAACTTGGTCAGCATGCGCGATACTTTGGATTGGTTGATGTTTTCGAAGCCTTCTTCTTGCAGCGCCAAAACGATCTCGCCTTGAGAACTGAATTTTTCTTCTTTCAATAACGCTTTAAACGCTTTGATCAGATCTTCCTGCTTTGCGGGATTACGCATTTTGCACCGTGGAATGTTGACAATAGAAGTCATTATTATGCATATAAATGAATTTTTATGCAATAAAAGGACGTCCGGAAAAAATAATAATGGCCGGACAATGGGGAAAGGGCGACATTTTAACAAAATCTGTATCCCATGAATATGCCCTTTCCATGACCGAAGGATCCGTCCATGGTGGTAAAGAAAATGTTATTAAAATGATGTTGTTCTGATGTTATGTAAGGGTGTAATGTAACCGCCGGTTAACTTGCTCGTGAATAACCTCGCAGTATTTTTGATTAGTGTGCGCTATGCCCTTCATGAGTAAGCGATTTAATCTAAGATATGCGCTCGATATCGGCCGCTTTATTGCACCAGCTCTCAAACGGACTGTTAAGGGATTGTTTTTAAAGGTGTAATAATTTAAGGTCCGTACCCACATATTCACGGCGCTTTATATATTTAAGATAATAAAGGAGTATAGGATGAAAGTTGCAGTTCTCGGTGCTGCTGGCGGTATCGGCCAGGCCCTCGCCCTTCTACTCAAAACCCAGCTTCCTTCAGGTTCTGAACTCTCTCTCTACGACATTGCCCCCGTTACCCCAGGCGTTGCCGTCGACTTAAGCCACATCCCAACCGCAGTTAAAATCAAAGGCTTCAGTGGCGAAGACGCTACTCCAGCTCTGCACGGTGCAGACGTGGTACTGATCTCTGCCGGTGTTGCACGTAAACCAGGCATGGATCGTTCAGACTTGTTCAACGTGAACGCGGGCATTGTGCGTAATCTGATCCAGCAAGTGGCAACAACCTGCCCGAAAGCCTGCATCGGCATTATTACCAACCCGGTAAACACCACCGTGGCTATCGCAGCAGAAGTGCTGAAGAAAGCCGGCGTGTATGATAAAAACAAACTGTTCGGTGTGACCTCGCTGGACATTATCCGTTCCAACACCTTCGTGGCCGAGCTGAAAGGCAAGCAGCCGGAAGAGTTGAACGTACCGGTTATCGGTGGGCACTCTGGCGTGACTATCTTGCCGCTGTTGTCACAGATCCCGGGCGTAAGCTTCACTGACCAGGAAGTCGCTGATCTGACCAAGCGCATTCAGAATGCGGGGACCGAAGTGGTTGAAGCTAAAGCTGGTGGCGGGTCTGCAACTCTGTCAATGGGCCAGGCGGCGGCGCGTTTCGGTTTGTCTCTGGTTCGTGCGCTGCAGGGCGAAAAAGGCGTGGTGGAGTGTGCTTACGTGGAAGGCGATGGCAAATATGCCCGCTTCTTCGCACAGCCTCTGGTGCTGGGTAAGAACGGCGTTGAAGAACGCAAAGATATCGGTACTTTGAGCGCATTCGAGCAGAAAGCGCTGGAAGATATGCTGGATGTTCTGCACAAAGATATCGAACTGGGCGAAAAGTTTATCAATAACTGATCATTCAGTAGTGCATGAGTATGCATAGGCCGCCGGACAGTGTACCGGCGGTTTTTTTATGCCTGTAGCTATGTGCGGATGCGGGCTTTTCGATCCAGCAGGTTATGGGTATATGGGTCGAAATAGCGGCTTGGCCAGATCTCCGCAGGATGAATGTTAAGGGCTTCAGCAATTAACCATTCCCCTTTTGGCCAGGGGCGCGACAGCGCGTTTGCTAGCGTTGACGAGCTAAGCCCTGCTTTGCGCGAAACCGCCGCCAGTGTTGTTCCCTTCTTACGTAGTGCCGCAATGATATCCGCCGGATGCCAGTCCTTGTTCCTTGAGTTCATGTTTACATTCCTTTTTTGATTAGCGAAAGTTCTGTTAGTGGTATAACTAACAGGTCAAGATTAATCGTTTGAACAACATGAAGCGCTTATACGGAAACTAGGATACCACCAAATTTCTAAAAAAATATCCAATAAATTTCCAAAAAAAGATATTTGCCGACTTTTCCCAGAGAACATGGCTATGAAAAAAGAGTGGTTTGCCGCCAAGGAACTGACAGGCGTGGCAGGATTACCCTCCTCACCACAGGGAATAAATTTGATGGCACGTCGTGAAGGCTGGATCAGCCGTCGGCGTAAAGGTGTGCAGGGGAAAGCGCTGGAATACCATATTGATAGCTTGCCTATGGGGACGCGTAATTTACTGGTATTAAAAGAAGAACCTGCGAGATATCAGGTTGAACGCAAGGATCCGCTGGCCGTGTGGATTGAGTACTACTACCACTTGACAGAGAGTGAACGTGAGAAGGTATTGGCGTTCCTGGCGCGAGAAGGGATCGCTAGCTTGCTGGCGCGTATTTCAGCACAGAAATGATCAGACCCGCAGTGCGGGTCTGTGGAAATAATAATAGGCTTTTAGTTTCTTAAAAATCGCGTTGAACCGCAAGGTGCGCTAATCCTTCCAGCGCGGAGCGATGTGGCGATTCCGGCAGAACCTGCAACGCGGCAATGGCCTTGTCAGCCTCTTCCTCAGCCCGTTGGCGGGTATATTCCAGTGAGCCGCATTGCTGCATGGCTTGCAACACCGGTTCCAGCAAATGACGGCCGTTACCCTGTTCAATCGCCCCGCGGATCATGGCTTTCTGCTCGCCTTCGCTGTTATGCATGGCGTGCAGTAGCGGTAATGTCGGCTTCCCTTCATTGAGATCGTCACCGGTATTTTTACCCAGGGTACTGCCGTCAGCGCTGTAATCGAGTAGATCGTCGATCAACTGGAAAGCGGTGCCGAGATAGCGACCGTAATCCTGCAGTGCTTTTTCTTCTGCAACGCTTGCGTCTGACAGGATCGCCGAAGATTGCGCCGCCGCTTCAAACAGGCGTGCGGTTTTGCTGTAGATCACCCGCATGTAGCTTTCTTCGGTAATGTCCGGATCGTTGACGTTCATTAACTGCAACACTTCACCTTCGGCAATCACGTTGACCGCCTCAGACATCAGTGCCAGCACGCGTAGCGATTCCAGGCTGGTCATCATCTGGAAAGCACGCGTATAGATGAAGTCGCCGACCAGGACGCTGGCGGCATTGCCGAAGGCGGCATTGGCGGTGGCCTTGCCACGGCGCATATCTGATTCATCCACCACGTCATCATGCAGCAGGGTAGCGGTGTGAATGAATTCGATCAGCGCGGCAACGGTAATGTGCTTATCACCCTGATAATGCAGCGCCCGCGCCGCCAGAACGGCGATCATCGGGCGGATGCGTTTACCGCCACCACTGATAATGTAATAGCCAAGCTGATTGATGAGCGTGACATCGGAATTCAGCTGTTCGAGAATTGTTGCGTTCACGGCCGCCATATCTTGCGCGGTTAACTCGGTAATTTGCTCTAGGTTCATTGTATTTTTTTCAGCTGTGTTTCTCTTCACCGCGTTGAGATCGCTGCTCACATCGGTACATGGCGGTAACTGTCCCCCTGATTGTACTTGAAAAACGGCTCAGATAAACGCCATGAAAGGAACTGTGTTTTTTTTCTTCTTTTTTCTGCTTCTGGTCTTATTCTGCTCTTGTCATACGCTGGATTATTGCGTAGAATTCGCGCCCTATTGTGAATATTTATAGCGCGCTCTGTACTAAACAGTTGGGCACGCGGAAAGCGGAGTTTTATATGTACGCGGTTTTCCAAAGTGGTGGTAAACAACACCGAGTAAGCGAAGGTCAAACCATTCGCTTGGAAAAGCTGGACATCGCAACTGGTGAAGCAGTTGAGTTTGACCAGATTCTGATGATCGCTAATGGCGAAGATATCAAAATCGGCGTTCCTTACGTCGATGGCGGTAAGATCAAAGCTGAAGTCGTTGCTCACGGTCGTGGCGAGAAAATTAAGATCGTTAAGTTTCGTCGTCGTAAGCACCATCGTAAGCAGCAGGGCCACCGTCAGTGGTTCACTGACGTTAAAATCACCGGCATCAGCGCTTAAGTTAGGGGAGCAGATTAATGGCACACAAAAAGGCTGGCGGCTCGACTCGTAACGGTCGCGATTCAGAAGCTAAACGTCTGGGCGTAAAACGCTTTGGCGGCGAAGCAGTACTGGCAGGCAGCATCATCGTTCGTCAGCGCGGCACTAAATTCCACGCTGGTACCAACGTGGGTTGCGGCAAAGACCACACTCTGTTTGCTTTGAAAGACGGTAAAGTCAAATTCGAAGTTAAAGGCCCGAGCAATCGTAAATTTATCAGCATCGAAGCTGAATAATTTTTCGAGCCTTACTAAATAGATGTAAGCCCCGCAATTCGTTGCGGGGCTTTTTACATTTATGGGCTGCTCATGCATCGGCTCGTCAGCGCTGGCAAAGGTAAGATGGAAACAAAACAGCAGGTCGGAATTGGCATTTCTCTGGCGGTGACTACGGCAGTTTGCTGGGGTGCATTGCCGATTGCGATGAAAGAAGTGCTGGTAGTGATGGATCCGTTTACCATCGTTTGGTATCGATTTACCATGGCTGCACTTGGGTTGGGGCTGATTTTGGCCGTGCGCGGCAAGTTGCCGCCGGTGACCCTGTTCCGTCAACCGCGCTGGTTGTTGATGCTGGTCATCGCCACCGCAGGCCTGCTGGGGAATTTTATTTTCTTCAGCTCTTCGCTGCAGTATCTCAGCCCGACAGCATCACAGGTGATCGGCCAATTATCGCCGGTCGGCATGATGTTTGCCAGCGTGCTGATTTTAAAAGAGCGGATGCGTATCACTCAGGTGATTGGCGCGCTGATGCTGATCTGCGGGTTGCTGTTGTTTTTCAACGTCAGCCTGATTGAGATTTTCACCCGCCTGACAGATTACACTCTTGGGGTGTTGCTGGGGGTGTGTGCGGCAATGGTATGGGTCACTTATGGCGTTGCGCAGAAAGTGTTGCTGCGTCGATTAGCCTCGCCGCAAATTCTGGTAATGTTGTACACTTTATGTGCAGTGGCGTTATTTCCTTTGGCTAGGCCGGAGGGGATTTTTCAGCTCAGCGGCTGGCAATTAGCCTGTTTGCTGTTCTGTGGTGCCAACACGCTGATTGGTTATGGTGCGCTGGCTGAAGCAATGGCGCGCTGGCAGGCGGCACAGGTGAGTGCGTTAGTTACGCTGACACCGCTGTTTACCCTGCTGTTTTCAGATTTATTGGCGCTGGCCTGGCCACAGGTATTCGCCACCCCGACCTTAAATGTCGTTGGCTATGTCGGTGCTTTCGTGGTGGTAGCGGGCGCTATGTTTTCCGCAATTGGTCACCGTTGGTGGCCGCGACGGGCAGAACCCCGCCTGGTTGCTCCTTTGAAGCAACCCGGTGAATGATTTACGGAGACGGTAAATGAAGTTTGTAGATGAAGCAGCGATCTTGGTCGTTGCAGGTGACGGTGGTAATGGTTGCGTCAGCTTCCGTCGCGAAAAATATATCCCGAACGGCGGGCCTGATGGGGGTGACGGCGGCGATGGCGGCGACGTCTATCTGTTGGCGGACGAAAACCTCAACACGCTGATCGACTACCGCTTTGAGAAATCTTTCCGCGCTGAACGTGGCCAGAATGGTCAGAGCCGTGACTGTACCGGTAAGCGTGGCAAAGATATTACCATCAAGGTTCCGGTCGGTACTCGCGTGCAGGATCAGGGCACCGGCGAGATCCTCGGCGACATGACCCGTCACGAGCAGCGTCTGATGGTGGCGAAGGGCGGTTGGCACGGTTTGGGCAACACCCGTTTTAAATCATCCGTTAACCGTGCTCCGCGCCAGAAAACTCTGGGCACCGCCGGTGAGGCTCGTGACATCCTGCTGGAGCTGCTGCTGCTGGCAGATGTAGGTATGCTGGGCCTACCGAACGCCGGCAAGTCGACCTTTATCCGTGCAGTGTCTGCTGCAAAGCCGAAAGTTGCCGACTATCCGTTTACCACTCTGGTGCCAAGCCTTGGTGTGGTACGTATGGATCACGAGCAAAGCTTCGTGGTTGCCGATATCCCGGGGTTGATCGAAGGTGCCTCCGACGGCGCTGGCCTGGGGATTCGCTTCCTGAAGCATCTGGAGCGCTGCCGCGTGCTGTTGCACCTGGTGGATATTGCCCCGATCGATGAATCTGATCCGGTAGAAAATGCCAAAGTCATCATCAACGAGTTGAATCAGTACAGCGAGAATCTGTCGCAGAAGCCACGCTGGCTGGTTTTCAACAAGATTGATGTGATTGGTGAGGAAGAAGCTGCCGAACGTGCCAAGGCGATTGCAGAGGGCATGGGTTGGGAAGGCAAGTACTACATGATCTCCGCGGTCAATCGTGAAGGCGTCAACGCGCTGTGCTGGGACGTGATGAAGTTTATCAACACCCAACCGAAAGCGATGGCCATTGAAGAAAGCGCGCCGGAGAAAGTCGAGTTCATGTGGGATGATTATCACCGTGAACAGATCGCTGAAGTGGAAGCTGAAGCGGATGACGACTGGGATGACGACTGGGATGAAGAGGACGACGAAGGCGTCGAAATCATTTACCAGAAGTAATCTTGTGAAGATAGGGGCTCAGTTAACACTGGGCCCTTTTTTTATTTCAGGACGTTTTCCGGTAACCAGCATTGCGCCTTGAGTCCGCTGGTATCCTGACGGTTTTCCAGTGTTAAACGGCCCTGATGCAGTTGCACAATGCGAGTTACGATATTCAATCCCAACCCACTGCCGCCATAGCGTTGATCCATACGGCGGAAGGCCTGAGTGAGTTCACCCGCTATTTTCTCTTTGACGCCCGGACCTTCATCGATCACCTGTAGTCGGTAACCGTGTTCCTGCGCAGAAAGTTCTACCTGGATCCTACTGCCCTCAGGGCTGTACCTATGGGCATTCTCAACCAGGTTACGCAGCAGCAGGCGTAACAGTACCGGGTCACCATGTACCGGGGCAGCGGCAGGAAGGTGCCATTGCAAACTTTGCCCGCGTTGTGCGGCCAACTCCTCGAGCTCATCCCGCAGCGGTTGGATCACGTCGCTTACCCAATCGAAGCGTTGATAATGTCCACTGGCAAAATCTTGCCCGGCGCGTGCAAGCATCAGCAATTGTTCGACGGTGTGCATCAGTTGGTCAATGCGCTTAATCAGTGGCCCACTTTGCGGAACCCCCTGTTTTTCCATTAATTCCAGATGCAGGCGGATCCCTGCCAGAGGCGTGCGTAGCTCATGGGCGGCGTCGGCAGTAAACAGCCGCTCCTGCTGGATGGTGTTGTCCAGGCGTGAGAAAAGCTGATTGAGTGCGGTGGTGACCGCTTTCATTTCCAGGCTGTCACTGTTAAGAGGGAGCGGAGTCAGGTTATCGGCGGAACGTTTCTCCAGCCGCTGTTGCAGCTGATTGAGCGGGCGGATAATCCAGCTTATTGCCCAAAATGAGGCGAGCAGCGTCACGATCATCATGATCAATGAAGGGGCGAGCAGTGAGGCTATCGCTTCGGCGATTTCCGTATCGACACGCTCGGTGCGGACCTTGGCCGATAGCGTTTCATCCACCAGGAAACTGATTTGCTCCTGGCTTTCATGCCACAACCAAAAGGCACTGATAAGCTGGGTGACCAAAAGGATCAGCGCCAGCATCAACAACAGACGGCGGCGCATGCTGATCATGATGAGGACTCCAGGCGATAGCCGATACCGCGAACGGTGCGGATGCGATCTTTACCCAATTTGCGGCGCAGGTTATGGATATGCACTTCCAGCGTGTTGGAGCCCAAATCGTCCTGCCAGGTATAGAGATCCTGTTGCAGCAGCTCACGATTGACCGTTTGTCCGGCGCGCATCATCAGACGTGACAGGATGGCGAATTCTTTCGGGGTAACTTCCACCGGCTGTTGTTGAACATACACCTGCTGGCTGGAGAGGTTGAGTTGGAGATCATCCAACTGCATGAGATTGTCACTATGGCCCTGATAGCGACGGATCAGCGCGCGTACGCGCGCCTGCAGTTCAACTAACGCGAAGGGTTTCACCAGGTAATCGTCGGCGCCGGCATCCAGCCCATCAACACGGTCTTCAAGCGCATCGCGAGCGGTCAGGATCAGCACCGGTAGCTCGACTTGCTGACGGCGCCATTGCCGAAGCAGGCTGGCGCCGTCCATGTCCGGCAGGCCCAGATCGAGGATAATCATGCTGTACTGACTGGTAAGGAGCAGAGCATTGGCCTCCGCCGCCGTAGCGGCGCAGTCGCAGGCATAGCCCTCCCCAGCTAATGCCAGGGCCAGGCCTTGTTGCAGGAGCTCATCGTCTTCAACAATCAGCAGTTTCATCGTAACCCTCAGTTATTCTGGTAAATATCCCGGTACAGACGGCTTTCGAAACGCACCAGTGGGGCACGGCGCTGTTTCTGATCTTCCGGCGGTACGGCATAACCCGACAGATACTGTACGAATGCAAAACGCTGACCGCTGGCGGTAGTGATAAACCCGGCCAGGTTATACACGCCTTGCAGCGCCCCGGTTTTAGCGGAAACCTTCCCGTCGACACCGGCTTCATGTAGGCCACCACGGTACCGCAAGGTACCGTCGTAGCCAGACAGCGGCAGCATTGAAATAAAGTTCAGCTCACTGTCATGCTGCGCGATGTACTGCAACGCCTGCATCATGGTTGCCGGGGCCAGCAGGTTATGGCGTGACAGGCCTGAGCCGTCCACCACGATGCTGTTGCCCAAATCGACACCGGCTTTCTGACGAAGTACCTGACGCACGGCATCGGCACCGGCACGCCAGGTGCCCGGCACGCCAAAACGTTCATGGCCGATAGTGCGGAATACGGTATCGGCGATCATGTTGTCCGATTTCTTCAGCATGATCTTCAGCAACTCGTGCAGCGGCGCTGATTGAGCCTGTGCGATCACCGTTCCCTTCAGGCCTGGTTGGGTCTGACGCTTCAGGTGGCCGTCGATCTGAATACCGGCCTGCTTCAGCTCATCTTTCAAAATAGCCCCGGCATAGCTGGCACCATCCTGAATGGCGAAGGCCAGCGGCAGCGGATCGCTGCGTTGGGTCAGACAGCCGGTCAGGGTAAAGCGATTCAACTCGCCCGGCACCACATCCAGCTCACAATATTGGGTATCTGCGGAGCCTTTGGCCAGTGTGCGCACCTGGCTGAACATATTGACCGGGTAATACGAGGCCACGCGGATAAAGGCCATATCGCCCGGATTTGGCGCGCTGTACAACGAAACTGAGAAGCAGTTACGATCGACTATCGCCGCCGCCGGTGGTGCGCTGAAGCACTGGGTCAGGTCGTTCCACGGCCAGCCGGGGGCTTTGTCATGGCTGGCGAATACTGAAGTATCAACCAGCACATCGCCGGTGATCTGGCGTACACCCTGCTTTTTCAGGATCGCCACCATGTTGCGCAGGCTTTGGCGCTTAAAAGTCGGATCGCCGCTGAAGCGGGCAATCAGGTTGCCTCGCAGCACGCCGTCACTGATATCACCCTGGCTTTCCAGCGTGGTGGTGAAGCGATAGTCGGGGCCGAGCTGCAATAATGCAGCCAGCGCGGTCAGCACTTTCTGGGTACTGGCCGGCAACGCCATTTGCTGAGAGTGATAATCGATGGTCGGTGCGTCTGCGCCGATCTTCTGAACTACCAGGGCAAGGTTGGCCCCATCAGGCAAATATTGTGTGTAATCTTCAACCGGGGCCGCATTCGCATTTAGAACAAATGCGCAAGCCAATGCACTGACAATTCGTGAAAAACGCATAATCTCGGGATAACAGCTGGATAACGTGCCGTCATACTACGGTGCATTCAGGGAAAAAGTAAACGATGACCCTCAAGGAACTCTAGGCTAAAATGCGTATCAAAATGCAAAATCGATCCTGACTTGGGCAACTGTTCCGAGTCAGGCTTCTTTTGTTTGTCGCCTGGATGCGGGGGGCATGTAGCCACCGTTTTTTCATTCGAACACGTCAGGATGACGGTTATTTGAACAGGAAAGATTTAGAGGTATTTAGCTTATGAAACAGATTCCGATGACCTTGTTTGGCGCTGAAAAACTGCGCGAAGAACTCGAATATTTGAAAGGCGTGCGCCGTCCGAAAATCATTGCGGATATCGCTGACGCCCGTGAACACGGCGATTTGAAAGAAAATGCAGAGTACCACGCCGCTCGTGAGCAGCAGGGTTTCTGCGAAGGGCGTATCCAGGAAATTGAAGCCAAGTTGTCCAACGCGCAGGTGATCGATATCACCAAGATGCCTAACAATGGCCGCGTGATTTTTGGCTCCACCGTATCGGTGATGAACCTCGATAGCGAAGAAGAAGTGACCTACCGCATCGTTGGCGACGACGAGGCCGATTTCAAGAAAAATCTGATTTCGGTGAATTCGCCTATGGCGCGCGGTTTGATCGGTAAAGAAGTTGATGACGTGGTAGTGATAAAAACCCCGGGTGGCGATGTCGATTATGAGATCTTGAAGGTTGATTATCTCTGATCGCTCTGCATTCGTTCAGAAAATCGCCAGGGTTTTGTAAAGAAAGGAAAAAGGCCGCACGCGGCCTTTTATCTGAATCAGGTGCATGGCACCTTTTCGTTAACCCAATGCTTATTAACGCGGTAGACTGATCTTGCGCTCTTTAGAAGGGCGGTAAAGAATAAGCGTACTGCCGATGACTTGCACGTTGCAGGCACCCGTTTCACGCACGATAGCGTCGGCGATCAGGGTTTTGGTTTCGCGATCTTCAGCAGCGATTTTTACCTTGATCAGCTCATGATGCTCCAGAGCCTGTTCAATTTCAGCCAGCACCCCTTCGGTGAGACCGTTATTACCCAGCATGACAACCGGTTTTAACGGATGCGCCAGGCCTTTCAGGTGCTGTTTTTGTTTATTATTCAGATTCATTGTCTTTTTTGCTTAAGTTGGGATTGAAAACGGTACATTCTACCGCCATCTCATGTATATCACCAAATCGGTCTTCACCGGTGTGAGTCTACGTGAGCTGCGAACCTGACATTAAGACTCTTTTTATGATAGTTGGAAAACGAGATGGCTAATAAAAAGCGTTCTGCTAGCTCCAGTCGCTGGTTACAAGAACACTTTAGCGATAAATATGTTCAACAGGCGCAGAAAAAAGGGCTGCGTTCGCGCGCCTGGTTTAAACTTGATGAAATACAGCAGAGTGACAAACTGTTTAAACCCGGCATGACCGTAGTGGACTTAGGTGCGGCACCGGGTGGTTGGTCGCAATATGTCGTGACCCAGATCGGCGGTTCCGGCCGCATCATCGCCTGTGATATTTTGCCAATGGATCCTATCGTTGGCGTTGATTTCCTTCAGGGCGATTTTCGTGATGAACTGGTGCTCAAGGCTCTGTTGGAACGAGTAGGTGAAAGTAAGGTTCAGGTGGTTATGTCTGACATGGCCCCGAATATGAGTGGCACCCCGGCCGTCGATATTCCAAGATCGATGTACCTGGTGGAATTAGCACTAGGAATGTGTCGTGATGTCCTCGCACCAGGCGGAAGTTTCCTGGTGAAGGTGTTCCAGGGAGATGGTTTTGACGAGTACCTACGGGAAATTCGCTCCCTGTTTACGAAGGTTAAGATTCGTAAGCCAGACGCTTCCCGCGCACGTTCGCGCGAAGTGTACATTGTAGCGACAGGGCGCAAGCTGTAGTACCCTAACGCTGTTTGTTAACACAGTTGTAATATGAGGTTAATCCCTTGAGTGACATGGCGAAAAACCTAATTCTCTGGTTAGTCATCGCGGTAGTGTTGATGTCTGTATTCCAGAGCTTTGGGCCCAGCGAGTCGAATGGCCGTAGGGTGGATTACTCTACCTTCATGTCCGAGCTGACCCAGGACCAGGTTCGCGAAGCGCGAATCAACGGACGTGAAATTAACGTTACCAAGAAAGACAGTAACAAATACACGACCTACATCCCTGTCAACGATCCGAAATTGCTGGATACGTTGTTAACCAAGAATGTGAAAGTTGTTGGTGAACCGCCTGAAGAGCCGAGCTTGCTGGCTTCTATCTTTATTTCGTGGTTCCCAATGCTGTTGCTGATCGGGGTTTGGATCTTCTTTATGCGGCAAATGCAGGGCGGCGGCGGCAAGGGCGCGATGTCCTTCGGTAAGAGCAAGGCCCGCATGCTGACGGAAGACCAGATCAAAACCACTTTTGCCGACGTTGCTGGTTGTGACGAAGCAAAAGAAGAAGTAAGCGAACTGGTGGAATACCTGCGTGAGCCGAGCCGTTTCCAGAAGTTGGGCGGCAAGATCCCTAAAGGTGTGCTGATGGTTGGCCCTCCAGGGACCGGTAAAACGCTGTTGGCGAAAGCTATCGCCGGCGAGGCTAAAGTGCCGTTCTTCACCATTTCCGGTTCCGACTTCGTGGAAATGTTCGTGGGTGTTGGTGCTTCTCGTGTGCGTGACATGTTCGAACAGGCCAAGAAAGCGGCACCGTGCATCATCTTTATCGATGAAATCGACGCCGTCGGTCGCCAGCGTGGCGCCGGCCTGGGTGGCGGTCACGATGAACGTGAGCAAACGCTGAACCAGATGCTGGTTGAGATGGACGGCTTTGAAGGCAACGAAGGCATTATCGTCATCGCTGCGACCAACCGTCCGGACGTGCTTGACCCGGCCTTGCTGCGTCCAGGCCGTTTCGACCGTCAGGTTGTTGTTGGTCTGCCAGACGTACGTGGTCGTGAGCAGATCCTGAAAGTGCACTCCCGTCGCGTGCCTTTGGCGCCGGATGTTGATGCTTCAGTACTGGCTCGTGGTACTCCGGGCTTCTCCGGTGCTGACCTGGCCAACCTGGTCAACGAAGCGGCACTGTTTGCCGCCCGTGGCAACAAACGCGTGGTGTCGATGGTTGAGTTCGAAAAAGCCAAAGACAAGATCATGATGGGTGCGGAACGTCGCTCGATGGTGATGACCGAGGCGCAGAAAGAGTCGACCGCGTATCACGAAGCAGGCCACGCCATTATCGGCCGTCTGGTTCCTGAGCACGATCCGGTACACAAGGTAACCATTATTCCTCGTGGCCGCGCGTTGGGGGTCACCTTCTTCCTGCCTGAAGGCGATGCAATCAGCGCCAGCCGTCAGAAGCTGGAGAGCCAAATCTCTACTCTGTACGGTGGTCGTCTGGCAGAAGAGATCATTTACGGGCCAGAGAAAGTCTCTACCGGTGCGTCGAACGACATTAAAGTGGCGACCTCGATTGCCCGCAACATGGTGACCCAATGGGGCTTCTCAGAGAAGCTGGGGCCATTGCTGTATGCGGAAGAAGAGGGCGAAGTGTTCCTGGGCCGTTCCGTGGCCAAGGCGAAACACATGTCGGACGAAACTGCGCGCATCATCGACCAGGAAGTTAAATCCCTGATCGAACGCAACTACATCCGTGCGCGAGCGTTGCTGATGGAAAACATGGACATCCTGCATTCGATGAAGGATGCACTGATGAAGTATGAAACCATCGATGCGCCTCAGATCGACGATCTGATGAACCGCAAAGACGTGCGTCCGCCAGCGGGTTGGGACGATGCGAGCAAAGGCAGCAACTCCGACAATGGCGGCACACCGAAAGCCCCTACGCCGGTAGATGAGCCACGCACGCCAAACCCAGGCAATACCCTGTCTGAACAGCTAGACAAGTAACTTTGGCTGTGTAATAACATCGAACCCCGGCATGCCGGGGTTTTTTATTGTCCGGCGGGCAGTGAACCAGACAACAGTAAGGTGGATTAGTAATGCAGTTAACCGTGCGAGACACGACTTTCGATCTTTCCCATCCGCGGGTGATGGGGATCCTCAACGTAACCCCGGATTCTTTTTCTGACGGCGGCCAACACAACACTCTAAATCAGGCGTTGTTACATGCCCATGCACTGATTTCGGCCGGTGCGACCATGATTGATGTGGGTGGCGAGTCGACCAGACCGGGAGCGGCAGAGGTTAGCGAAGACGAAGAGATCGCACGCGTAGTGCCTGTGGTGGAAGCCATTGCCCGGCGTTTTGAAGTCTTTATCTCGGTAGATACTTCGAAAGCCGGGGTGATCCGCGAGTCGGCTCTGGCCGGAGCGCATTTGATCAATGACGTTCGCTCGTTGCAGGAGCCGGGCGCGCTGGCTGCCGCCGCAGAAAGCGGGCTACCGGTGTGTCTGATGCATATGCAGGGTGAACCGCGTACCATGCAGCAGGCGCCGCACTATGATGACCTTATTGGTGATGTTAACGCCTTTTTCCAGCGACATATTGAGCGCTGTAATGCCGCCGGTATTACAAATCAGAAATTGCTGCTCGACCCAGGATTCGGTTTCGGTAAGAATTTAGCGCACAATTATCAGCTTCTGGCCAGATTGTCAGAGTTTCATCACTTCGGCCTGCCGTTGTTGGTGGGGATGTCGCGTAAGTCGATGATTGGACAACTGCTGAACGTGCCCCCCGATCAGCGGGTCATCGGCAGCGTGGCCTGTGCGGTGATCGCCGCCATGCAGGGCGCACAGATCGTCAGAGTGCATGACGTTAAAGAAACCGTCGAGGCGATGCGTGTCGTCGAGGCAACACTTTCAGCTAAGGGATGATAGAGACATGAGTGAACGCAAATATTTTGGTACCGACGGCATTCGTGGCAAGGTCGGTGATAGTCCTATTACCCCTGAGTTCGTTCTGAAGCTGGGCTGGGCGGCGGGTAAGGTACTGGCACGTCACGGCTCTCGTAAAATCATTATCGGTAAAGATACCCGTATTTCCGGCTATATGCTGGAGTCTGCGCTAGAAGCCGGGCTGGCCGCTGCGGGGCTGTCAGCTTCGTTTACTGGCCCGATGCCGACGCCGGCGGTAGCGTATCTGACGCGTACCTTCCGTGCTGAAGCCGGTATTGTGATTTCGGCATCACATAACCCATTTTACGACAATGGCATCAAGTTCTTCTCGATCGACGGCGCTAAGCTGCCGGATCACGTGGAAGAAGCGATCGAAGCCGAGATGGAAAAACCACTGACCTGTGTGGAGTCCGCCGAGCTAGGCAAAGCTAGCCGTATTATCGACGCTGCCGGTCGTTACATTGAGTTTTGCAAAGGCACCTTCCCGAGCGAATTGAGCCTGAAAGGGTTGAAGATCGTAGTCGATTGCGCCAACGGTGCCACTTACCACATCGCACCGAGCGTACTACGTGAACTGGGTGCCACGGTGATTGCCATCGGTGTTGAGCCGGACGGCATGAATATCAATGAAAAGTGCGGCGCGACTGATGTTCGTCAATTACAAGAGCGCGTACTGCAGGAAAAAGCCCATGTCGGCCTGGCATTTGACGGTGACGGCGACCGCGTGATGATGGTTGATCACCTTGGCAACAAGGTCGATGGCGACCAAATCCTTTATATCATCGCTCGTGAAGGACTGCGTCAGGGCCAGTTGCGCGGTGGCGCGGTTGGCACGCTGATGAGCAACATGGGGCTGGAATTGGCACTCAAGCAGTTGGGTATCCCATTTGCACGTGCGAAAGTCGGTGACCGCTACGTGCTGGAGAAGCTACAGGAACTGGGGTGGCGTATTGGTGCGGAAAACTCCGGCCACGTGATCCTGTTGGACAAAACCACCACGGGTGACGGCATCGTTGCCGGCCTGCAGGTGCTGACTGCGATTGTTCGTAACAGTATGAGTCTGCACGACCTGTGCAGTGGCATGAAATTGTTGCCGCAAATTCTGGTCAACGTGCGCTTTGCCGGCGAGCATAACCCGCTGGAATCCGAAGAGGTGCGCAAAATCACCGAGCAGGTTGAGGTGGAATTGGCCGGTCGTGGCCGCGTTCTGCTGCGCAAATCCGGTACCGAACCGCTGATCCGCGTGATGGTGGAAGGTGAAGATGAGCAGCAGGTGACTGCGTTGGCACATCGCATCGCCGATGCGGTGAAATCCGCTGGTTAATTGGCCATTGATGAGTTCGGGGGCGGCAGTTGCCCCCTAAAATCACAGCCTGCGAATTTTATTGGTGTTTTTTTCCGCAAACGCGCCGGTGGCTGCAAATTGCCCTTGCGTGGTTTGGCACCTTTGGTTAGTATTCACACCCGCTTCAGTGGGCAGTTTGATATAACGCCTGCGACTTCTTGTTAGAAAAGAAGCCTATGGGGTGTGAAGCATTTGGCACGCGGTGAAGCCGCAAGGATACAGGTACAACTATGTACGAAGCTCTTCTGGTAATTTTCCTGCTGATCTCAATCGGGCTGGTAGCTCTGATTATGCTGCAGCAAGGTAAAGGCGCTGATATGGGAGCCTCATTCGGAGCAGGTGCATCTGGCACATTGTTCGGTTCGAGTGGTTCCGGCAACTTCATGACCCGCATGACGGCTGTGCTGGCGACGTTGTTCTTCGTCATCAGTCTGATCCTTGGCAATCTGAGCACCAACCAGACCAAGAAGGGCAGCGAGTGGGAAAACCTGGGTCAGCCAGTGAAATCTGAGCAGACTACCGCGCCGGCAGCACCAACCAAGCCGAGCAGCGATATCCCACAGTAAGCGCCAAGTAGTAACAGAGTTTGAAAACGGTTGTTGTTACCTCGATATAAATAACAACCGTTAGCAGTAAGAATCAGTACCGAGGTGGTGGAATTGGTAGACACGCTACCTTGAGGTGGTAGTGCCCTAACGGGCTTGTGGGTTCGAGTCCCATCCTCGGTACCAAATCCCAGAGATAACTTGCTATTTTGCGATTATCGGCGTAATATTTGCCACGTTTTCGGACGCGGGGTGGAGCAGCCTGGTAGCTCGTCGGGCTCATAACCCGAAGGTCGTCGGTTCAAATCCGGCCCCCGCAACCACTTTCCTTTAAGTGTTTATTTTCAAATACACTTTTCGATTGAAATCCGCTTTTCTCGATCAACATTTGAAAATGACACTTGCTAGAAAGTTGCACCGAAGCCGCTTAGCGGCAAACAGGGTCCAGTTGCATAAAGCCCCGAATTTTCGGGGTTTTTTGTTATTTGGCAACAGAATCACTGGGCTATTAGGCCCTTTTTTTATGTCTTGGGGGTGGGCTTGTCCACATTAGAGCAAAAATTAACAGAGATGCTTTCGGCACCGGTAGAAGCGTTGGGCTTTGAACTTGTAGGCATCGAATTTATTCGTGCGCGCCAATCGACGCTCCGTATCTATATTGATAGTGAAAACGGCATCAATGTTGACGATTGTGCTGATGTCAGCCACCAGGTCAGCGCTGTATTGGACGTTGAAGAGCCAATCACAGTCGCTTACAACTTGGAAGTCTCCTCTCCTGGCCTTGATCGCCCGATGTTCACCGCCGAGCACTATACTCGTTTCCTCGGTGACGAAGTCAGCCTGGTCTTGCGCATGGCCGTACAGAACCGTCGCAAATGGCAGGGCATCATCAAGTCTGTCGATGGCGAGATGATCACTGTTGCTGTGGAAGGGAAAGATGAAGTGTTCGCGCTGAGCAATATCCAGAAAGCGAACCTGGTACCCCACTTTTAAAGTTTGGATGAGGCAACTAGGATGAATAAAGAGATTCTGGCTGTTGTTGAAGCTGTTTCCAATGAAAAATCCCTTCCGCGTGAGAAGATTTTCGAAGCGCTGGAAACCGCATTAGCCACCGCCACCAAGAAAAAATACGAGCAGGAAATCGAAGTTCGCGTCAGCATTGACCGCAAAACTGGCGATTTCGACACCTTCCGCCGTTGGGTCGCTGTAGATGAAGTGACTCAGCCAACGCGTGAAATCACGCTGGAAGCTGCACAGTATGAAGAGCCAGGTATTGAGCTGGGCGGTTACATCGAAGATCAGATTGAATCTGTGACCTTCGACCGTATCACCACTCAAACCGCGAAACAGGTTATCGTACAGAAAGTACGTGAAGCCGAGCGCGCGATGGTGGTTGACGCCTTCCGCCAGCACGAAGGTGAAATCGTCACCGGTGTAGTGAAGAAAGTTAACCGTGACAGCATTGCGCTGGACCTGGGTAGCAACGCTGAAGCGGTCATTGGCCGTGAAGACATGCTGCCACGCGAAAACTTCCGTCCGGGCGACCGTATCCGCGGTATCCTGTACGCTGTTCGTCCTGAAGCCCGTGGTGCGCAGCTGTTCGTCAGCCGCTCCAGCGCTGAGATGCTGAAAGAACTGTTCCGCATCGAAGTACCGGAAATCGGCGAAGAAGTGATCGAAATTAAAGCGGCAGCCCGCGATCCTGGCTCCCGTGCAAAAATTGCAGTGAAAACCAACGACAAACGCATCGACCCGGTCGGCGCTTGCGTAGGTATGCGCGGTGCGCGCGTTCAGGCCGTTTCGAGCGAGCTCGGCGGTGAACGTATCGACATCATCCTGTGGGATGATAACCCTGCGCAGTTCGTCATCAACGCCATGGCGCCGGCAGACGTTGCCTCAATCGTGGTTGATGAAGATAATTGCACTATGGATATCGCCGTTGAAGCCAGCAATCTGGCACAGGCGATCGGCCGTAATGGCCAAAACGTGCGTTTGGCATCCCAGTTGTTAAAACAGCATCGTGACGATGACCGTTGGGAACTGAACGTGATGACGGCGGACGATCTGCAGGCCAAGCACCAGGCCGAAGCTCATGCCGCCATTGATACCTTCACCAAACATCTTGATATTGACGAAGATTTCGCCACCGTACTGGTTGAAGAAGGCTTCTCTACTCTGGAAGAGTTGGCTTACGTGCCAATCAAAGAGTTGCTGGAAATCGACGGTCTGGATGAAGATATGGTTGAAGCGTTGCGCGATCGCGCCAAAGCTGCATTGACCACGCTGGCCCTGGCACAAGAAGAAAGCCTGGGCGACCAAAAACCTGCTGACGATTTGCTCAACCTGTCGGGTCTTGAGCGCAGCATGGCCTTTAAACTGGCCGCGCGTGGGGTTTGTACGCTGGAAGATCTTGCCGAGCAGGGTGTTGACGATCTGGCTGATATTGAAGGGCTTAGCGATGAGCAAGCCGGCGAGCTGATTATGGCCGCACGTAATATCTGTTGGTTTGGCGACAACGCGTAATAAACTGTAGCAGGAAGGAACAGCATGACGACAGATGTAACCGTAAAATCACTGGCAGCAGAGATTCAGACTCCAGTTGATCGCCTGGTACAGCAGTTTGCTGATGCAGGGATTAACAAGTCTGAGACAGACTCTGTAACCCAACATGAGAAAGAAGCCTTACTGGCGCACCTGAACCGTGAACACGGTAGTGCACCGGGTAAGCTCACGTTGCAGCGCAAAACGCGCAGCACCTTGAATATTCCGAGCACCGGCGGTAAAAGTAAATCGGTGCAAATCGAGGTCCGCAAGAAACGCACTTATGTAAATCGCGATACGCCAGAAGCCCAACAGGCTGAAGCGGCAGAGCAGGCACAGCGTGAAGCGGAAGAGCAGGCACAGCGCGCAGCAGAAGAGCTGGCAAAACGCGAAGCAGAAGCAAAGCGCGCAGCCGAAGAGCAAGCCAAACGTGAGGCCGCGGAGATTGCTAAGCGTAATTCAGCGGAAAAAGAAAAAGTGACGAATCAACATACCGACGAAATGACCAAGCCAGCTCAGGCAGAAAAAGCACGCCGTGAAGCCGAAGCCGCTGAACTGAAACGTAAAGCGGAAGAGGAAGTACGACGCAAGGTTGAAGAAGACGCCAAACGCGTAGCGGAAGAAGCGCGCCGTATGGCCGAAGAAAAAGGCGAAGAATGGGCTGCTGCAGAGAAAGCTAGCGCAGCGGTTGAAACTGCCGATTATCATGTCACCACTTCCCAGCACGCCCGTGCTGCCGAAGACGAAAACGACGCCAAAGTTGAAGGCGAACGCCGCACCCGCACTCGTGGCGGCAAAGCGACCAAGCAGAAGAAAGGCAACAAACTTTCCGAGTCTAAAGCAGACCGTGAAGAAGCGCGCGCCGTGACCCGTGGTGGTAAAGGCAAGCGTAAGCCAAGTACTCTGCAGCAGGGCTTCAACAAGCCGGCTCAGGTGGTTAACCGTGACGTTGTGATCGGCGAAACCATCACCGTGGCCGAACTGGCTAACAAGATGGCGGTTAAAGGCTCTCAGGTCATCAAAGCGATGATGAAACTGGGCGCAATGGCCACCATCAACCAGGTCATCGACCAGGAAACCGCCCAGCTGGTTGCCGAAGAGATGGGCCACAAAGTTATCCTGCGTCGTGAGAACGAGCTGGAAGAAGCGCTGATGAGCGACCGTGATACTGGTGCTGCGGCTGAGCCACGTGCGCCAGTTGTGACCATCATGGGCCACGTTGACCACGGTAAAACTTCTCTGCTGGACTACATCCGCTCCACCAAGGTGGCAGCAGGCGAGGCCGGTGGTATTACCCAGCATATCGGTGCTTACCACGTAGAAACCGAAAACGGCATGATCACCTTCCTGGATACCCCAGGCCACGCAGCCTTTACTTCAATGCGTGCTCGTGGTGCTCAGGCAACAGACATCGTTGTTCTGGTCGTTGCTGCCGACGACGGCGTGATGCCGCAAACCATCGAAGCTATCCAGCATGCGCAAGCAGCGAAGGTACCTTTGGTGGTTGCAGTAAACAAAATTGACAAGCCGGAAGCCGATCCGGACCGCGTTAAACAGGAACTGTCCCAGTACGGCGTTATGCCGGAAGAGTGGGGCGGCGAAGCACAGTTCGTTCACGTATCTGCGAAAGCCGGTACCGGTATCGACGAACTGCTGGAAGCTATCCTGCTGCGCTCTGAAGTTCTCGAACTGAAAGCGGTACGCAGCGGCATGGCCAGCGGCGTAGTTATCGAATCCTTCCTGGATAAAGGTCGTGGCCCGGTTGCTACCGTGCTGGTACAGGAAGGTACGCTGAATAAAGGCGATATCGTTCTGTGTGGCTTCGAATACGGCCGTGTGCGTGCGATGCGTGATGAACTAGGCCACGAAGTGACCTCAGCAGGTCCTTCTATTCCGGTTGAGATCCTGGGCCTGTCCAGCGTTCCAGCTGCCGGTGATGAAGTGACTGTAGTGCGTGACGAGAAGAAAGCGCGTGAAGTTGCGCTGTACCGTCAAGGCAAGTTCCGCGAAGTTAAACTGGCGCGTCAGCAGAAATCCAAACTGGAAAACATGTTTGCGAATATGACCGACGGTGAAGTTTCTGAGCTGAACATCGTACTGAAATCCGACGTACAGGGTTCTTGTGAAGCGATTATGGATTCATTGCTGAAACTCTCTACCGACGAAGTGAAAGTGAAGATTGTTGGCTCTGGCGTAGGGGGTATTACCGAAACCGACGCCACGCTGGCAGCGGCTTCCAACGCTATCATCCTGGGCTTCAACGTCCGTGCCGACGCTTCTGCGCGCCGCGTGATTGAAGCAGAAAGCCTGGATCTGCGTTACTACTCCGTGATCTATAACCTGATCGACGAAGTGAAGCAGGCGATGAGCGGTATGTTGGCGCCTGAGTACAAGCAGCAGATTATCGGCCTGGCCGCCGTACGTGACGTGTTCAAATCACCTAAATTCGGTGCCATTGCAGGTTGTATGGTTACCGAAGGGAACATCAAACGTCACAACCCAATCCGCGTTCTGCGCGACAACGTGGTTATCTATGAAGGCGAGCTGGAATCCTTACGCCGCTTCAAAGATGACGTTAACGAAGTCCGTAACGGCATGGAATGTGGTATCGGCGTTAAGAACTACAACGACGTGCGCGTCGGCGACATGATCGAAGTATTCGAAATCATCGAGATCCAACGCACCATCGCTTAACGCTAGCACATCTGCTTAAGTCTGTTCTGGGGGGCCTTGTGCCCCCCGATTTGTCTGGAGAATCCCCAAAATGGCAAAAGAATTCAGCCGCGGTCAGCGCGTGGCACAAGAGATGCAAAAAGAGATTGCTATCATTCTGCAGCGTGAAGTCAAAGATCCGCGTGTCGGCATGGCTACCGTTTCTGGTGTAGAAGTTTCTCGTGATTTGGCCTATGCCAAAGTTTACGTCACCTTCCTGAACGTATTGACCGAAAACGCCGATCCGGATCTGGTGCCTAAAGGCATTAAAGCTCTGGAAGATGCTTCCGGCTACATCCGCACGCTGCTGGGTAAAGCCATGCGCCTGCGCGTAGTACCTGAGCTGACCTTCGCTTACGATAACTCCCTGGTTGAAGGCATGCGCATGTCCAACCTGGTGACCAACGTAGTGAAGAATGACGCCGAGCGCCGTTCCGCATCAGGCGATGACGAGGAGGCTTAATGAGTCGCCCTCGTCGCCGCGGCCGTGATATCCACGGTGTCCTGTTGCTGGACAAACCGGAGGGCCTGTCATCCAACGACGCCCTACAAAAAGTAAAGCGCCTCTATAACGCCAATCGCGCGGGCCACACCGGTGCGCTCGACCCGCTGGCGACTGGCATGCTGCCGATTTGCCTCGGTGAGGCGACCAAGTTTTCACAGTTCCTGCTCGACTCCGACAAACGCTACCGCGTGATTGCCCGGCTCGGTCAGCGTACCGATACCTCGGATGCTGACGGCCAAATTGTGCAGGAGCGGCCGGTGAGTTTCACCCAGGTGCAGCTCGATGCGGCGCTGGACAGTTTCCGTGGCGATATTAAGCAGGTGCCTTCGATGTACTCGGCGCTGAAATACCAGGGCAAGAAACTCTATGAGTATGCTCGCCAGGGTATCGAAGTGCCGCGTGAAGCGCGTAGCATTACCGTTTACGAACTGCAGTTTATTCGCTGGGAAGGGGATGAGCTGGAGCTGGAAATTCACTGCTCAAAAGGCACTTACATCCGCACCATCACCGATGACCTCGGTGAGCTGCTGGGATGTGGTGCGCACGTGATCTATTTGCGTCGTCTGCAGGTGGCGACCTACCCGACCGAGCGCATGGTCACGCTGGAGCAGTTGAACGAATTGCTGGAGCAGGCCCATCGGCAGGGAATCGCCCCGGCCGAGCTACTCGATCCGTTGTTGATGCCGATGGACAGTCCGGTGGAGAACTACCCGGAAGTGAATCTGCTGCCTGTTGTTGCCGGTTACGTTAAGCAAGGGCAACCGGTTCAGGTTGCTGGTGCACCTGCCTCGGGCATGGTCCGTATCACTGAAGGTGAAGAGCGTAAATTTATCGGCGTCGGTGATATTGCCGATGACGGTCGTGTGGCGCCGCGCCGCCTGGTAGTTGAATATTTCGACTAAGGGTAGAAAACGCACTGCCTTGCGATCGCACTGCGCTAAGGGTAGAATGGCGCAGCTTATGCATTGGGTTGCTGAATTAGAGATCGGCGCCTGTATTTATTATCTATAATCTGGAGTAAGACAATGTCTCTAAGTGTTGAAGCTAAAGCTAAAATCGTAGCTGATTTCGGTCGTGGTACTAACGACAGCGGTTCTTCCGAAGTTCAGGTTGCCCTGTTGACTGCGCAGATCAACCATCTGCAAGGCCACTTCTCAGAGCACAAAAAAGATCACCACAGCCGTCGTGGTCTGCTGCGTATGGTTTCTCAGCGTCGTAAGCTGCTGGACTACCTGAAGCGTAAAGATGTAGCACGTTACACCAGCCTGATCGAGCGTCTGGGTCTGCGTCGCTAATCAAGCGAGTTTCAGTGGAAAGGGGCCTATTTTGGCCCCTTTCTTCTAGGAAGCATAAGCAAATCAGGTTAATGTATTACTGATGTTTCCAAACAGGCTCTTCCGTTACAGAGGTTCGCGCGGCTAATGAGAGGCTTTGTCTCAGGCTTGAGATAAGGATTGTCATTAGTCGCGAGGATGTAGTGAGAAGGCAAACCGAGTCACTGGCGTGTCGAGTCGACAATACGATTGCGCGCCTAATCTAAGGATATAATTTTGCTGACACCGATCATTCGCAAATTCCAGTATGGCCAGCATACCCTCACTATTGAGACTGGTATGATGGCTCGTCAGGCCACTGCTGCCGTTATGGTGAGCATGGATGACACCGCAGTATTCGTTACCGTAGTTGGCCAGAAAAAAGCCAAACCAGGCCAGAGCTTCTTCCCACTGACGGTTAACTATCAGGAGCGTACCTACGCTGCTGGTCGTATCCCGGGTAGCTTCTTCCGTCGTGAAGGCCGTCCGAGCGAAGGTGAAACCCTGACCTCCCGTCTGATTGACCGTCCGATCCGTCCACTGTTCCCGGACAGCTTCCTGAACGAAGTTCAGGTGATCGCGACCGTTGTTTCCCTTAACCCGCAGGTTAACCCGGACATCGTTGCGATGATCGGTGCCTCTGCCGCCCTGAGCCTGTCCGGTATTCCGTTCAATGGCCCAATCGGTGCTGCGCGCGTGGGTTACATCAACAATCAATACGTGTTGAACCCAACCAGCGATGAGCTGAAAGAAAGCAGCCTGGACTTGGTGGTTGCCGGTACCGCTGGCGCAGTACTGATGGTTGAATCCGAAGCTGACGTTCTGAGCGAAGATCAGATGCTGGGTGCGGTGGTATTTGGCCACGAGCAACAGCAAATCGTTATCGAAAACATTAATTCCCTGGTTGCCGAAGCCGGCAAGCCTAAGTGGGACTGGCAGGCACCTTCAGTCAACGAAGCGCTGCACGCGCGCGTTGCAGAACTGGCAGAAGGCCGCCTGGGTGACGCTTATCACATCACCGAAAAACAAGAGCGTTACGCTCAGGTTGATGCGATCAAGAGCAGCGTTGTTGAAACCCTGCTGGCCCAGGACGAAACCCTGGACGTGTCTGAAATTCAGGACATCCTGGGTAGCGTTGAGAAAAACGTCGTTCGTAGCCGCGTACTGCGTGGCGAGCCGCGTATCGACGGCCGTGAAAAAGACATGATCCGTGGTCTGGACGTACGCACCGGCGTACTGCCGCGTACCCACGGCTCCGCGCTGTTCACCCGTGGTGAGACTCAGGCACTGGTTACCGCAACGCTGGGCACCGCCCGTGACGCGCAGAACCTGGATGAGCTGATGGGCGAAAAGACCGACAGCTTCCTGTTCCACTACAACTTCCCTCCGTACTCCGTTGGTGAGACCGGGATGGTAGGTTCGCCAAAACGTCGTGAAATTGGTCACGGTCGCCTGGCGAAACGTGGCGTATTGGCTATGATGCCTAAGCCAGAAGATTTCCCGTACACGGTACGTGTGGTTTCTGAAATCACCGAATCCAACGGTTCTTCTTCCATGGCTTCCGTCTGTGGTGCCTCTCTGGCACTGATGGATGCAGGTGTGCCAATCAAGGCCGCCGTTGCCGGTATCGCAATGGGTCTGGTGAAAGAACAAGACAACTTTGTTGTTCTGTCCGACATTCTGGGTGACGAAGATCACCTGGGCGACATGGACTTCAAAGTAGCCGGTAGCCGTGACGGTATTACCGCGCTGCAGATGGACATTAAAATTGAAGGCATCACCCGCGAAATCATGCAGGTGGCACTGAACCAGGCCAAGGGCGCGCGTCTGCACATCCTGGGCGTAATGGAACAGGCTATCAGCACCCCGCGTGGCGATATATCTCAGTTCGCACCACGTATCCACACAATCCGAATCAACCCGGACAAGATCAAAGACGTGATCGGTAAAGGCGGTTCTGTCATCCGTGCGCTGACAGAAGAGACCGGCACTACCATTGAAATCGAAGATGATGGTACAGTTAAAATCGCTGCTACCGACGGTGAGAAAGCGAAATTCGCTATCCGTCGCATCGAAGAGATCACTGCCGAGATCGAAGTGGGCCGTATTTACCAGGGTAAAGTTACCCGTATCGTTGATTTCGGCGCATTCGTGGCGATCGGCGGCGGTAAAGAAGGTCTGGTGCACATCTCTCAAATCGCTGACAAGCGCGTTGAGAAAGTGACCGACTATCTGCAGATGGGTCAGGAAGTACCGGTTAAGGTACTGGAAGTTGACCGTCAGGGCCGTGTGCGTCTGAGCATCAAAGAAGCGACTGCCCCAGAAGCAGGTTCACCTGCGCCTGAAGCAGAATAACTGTATAGATAGATTTACAGCTCCCGGCCATGAGGTTGGGGGCTGTTCATATAACGCGGGCAGGATGTCTGCGTATTTGCAAACGGATGAAAGGATGTTCATCCAATGTTTGTCTTCGGGAGTGGGAAATGAAGCCTTTCTTGCGCTGGTTTTACGTTGCGACAGCACTCATGCTGGCAGGATGCAGCAACCATGATTGGCGTAAAGACGAAGTTTTGGCTATCCCGTTGCAGCCAACACTGCAGCAGGAAGTGATCCTGGCGCGCATGGAACAAATACTTGCCAGCCGGGCACTGACGGACGATGAGCGTGCGCAGCTTTTATATGAGCGTGGAGTGCTGTATGATAGCCTCGGGCTACGTGCACTGGCGCGCAATGATTTCTCGCAAGCGCTGGCGATACGTCCTGATATGCCAGAAGTTTTCAACTACCTGGGCATTTACTTAACGCAGGCAGGCAATTTTGATGCTGCCTATGAAGCGTTTGATTCTGTACTAGAGCTTGATCCAACTTACAATTACGCGCGTTTAAACCGGGGCATCGCTCTTTATTATGGCGGCCGCTTCCCGTTGGCGCAGGATGATCTGCAGGCGTTTTATCAAGACGACCCAAACGATCCCTTCCGTTCGTTGTGGCTTTATCTTGTGGAAAGAGAAATCGATCCCAAGAAGGCTGACGTAGCGCTCCAGCAGCGTTATGACAAAGCGAACCGAGGGCAATGGGGATGGAATATTGTCGAATTCTACCTGGGCAACATCAGTGAAAAAACGCTGATGGAAAGGCTCAAGGCAGATGCAACGGATAACACTTCGCTCGCTGAGCATCTCAGTGAAACTGACTTCTATTTAGGTAAGCATTACCTAAGTCTGGGGGACAAGGACACCGCTTTGGCGCTGTTCAAACTGACGGTGGCTAACAACGTTCATAACTTCGTTGAGCACCGCTATGCATTGTTGGAATTGGCGCTGTTGGGCCAAGAACAAGACGACCTATCGGAATCGGACCAGCAATAGCTGACGAACACCTCTACCCAATAGATTTCAAATTGCGGCAAGGCGGCAATCGAACGAATCCCTGGGAGCTTAGTTCACTAAGTGACGAGGGTGAGGGAGAGCAGCCAACACAGCGGCGGTTTGGAAGATGAAGGGTAATCAGCCTGATATACATTGGTTTATAGCCAAAGTTATCGTCTTTACGGGCGAGGGCTTTTTTGTTCGTTTTATAATCTAATTTGAGCCGGTTCACACTTTTCAATGAAAATGACTGAAAATTTTCTCGACGAGTTATGTAGACTGGCTGCCATTATTAATGAGGCACGTGTACATGACTACTGAGCTTGAAACCTCTTTTGCTGACCTGGGGCTGTCTGCTCCAATCATTTCTGCCCTGACCGATCTGGGCTACGAAAAACCGTCACCGATCCAGGCAGAGTGTATTCCTCACCTGTTGAACGGCCGTGATGTGCTGGGCATGGCGCAGACCGGTAGCGGTAAAACTGCAGCATTCTCGCTGCCACTGTTGCACAACCTGAAAGCCGATCTGAAAGCACCGCAGATCCTGGTATTGGCACCGACCCGCGAACTGGCGGTTCAGGTTGCTGAAGCAATGACTGATTTCTCCAAACACATGCATGGCGTTAACGTTGTGGCCCTGTACGGCGGCCAGCGTTATGACGTGCAGCTGCGCGCTCTGCGTCAGGGCCCGCAAATCGTAGTAGGGACTCCAGGCCGTCTGCTGGACCACCTGAAACGCGGCACGCTGAACCTCTCCAGCCTGAGTGGCCTGGTGCTGGATGAAGCCGACGAAATGCTGCGCATGGGCTTTATCGAAGACGTAGAAACCATCATGGCGGAGATCCCGGCTGAACATCAGACCGCGCTGTTCTCTGCAACCATGCCGGAAGCGATCCGTCGCATTACCCGCCGCTTTATGAAAGAGCCGCAGGAAGTGCGTATCCAGTCCAGCATCACTACCCGTCCGGACATCAGCCAGAGTTATTGGACTGTGCAGGGCATGCGTAAAAACGAAGCGCTGGTGCGTTTCCTGGAAGCTGAAGACTTTGATGCGGCGATTATTTTCGTTCGTACCAAAAATGCGACCCTGGAAGTGGCTGAAGCGCTGGAGCGCAGTGGCTACAACAGCGCCGCTCTGAACGGTGACATGAACCAGGCTCTGCGTGAGCAAACCCTGGAGCGTCTGAAAGGTGGCCGTCTGGATATCCTGATCGCGACCGACGTTGCTGCTCGTGGCCTGGACGTTGAGCGTATCAGCCTGGTGGTAAACTATGATATCCCTATGGATTCCGAGTCTTACGTTCACCGTATCGGCCGTACCGGTCGTGCTGGTCGTGCCGGTCGCGCACTGTTGTTCGTAGAAAACCGCGAACGCCGCCTGCTGCGCAACATCGAACGCACCATGAAGCTGACCATTCCAGAAGTTGAACTGCCAAACGCAGAACTGCTGGGTGAGCGTCGTCTGGCCAAGTTCGCCGCTAAAGTACAGCAACAACTGGAAAGCAGCGATCTGGACATGTACCGTGGCCTGCTGGCTAAACTGCAGCCGGGCGAAGAAGAACTGGAAATGGAAACGCTGGCCGCAGCACTGCTGAAAATGGCACAGGGCGAACGTCCTCTGATCCTGCCACCGGACCCAGTGTTCAAGCCGCGTCAGCGTCGTGAGTTCAACGACCGTGACGATCGCGGTAGCGACCGTCGTCGTGACGCGCGTCCAGACAGCCGTGACGGTGGCGCTGAGCGTCCACGTCGTGAACGTCGTGACGTTGGCGAAATGCAGCTGTACCGCATTGAAGTGGGTCGTGATGATGGCGTTGAAGTTCGTCATATCGTTGGCGCGATCGCTAACGAAGGCGACATCAGCAGCCGTTACATTGGTAACATCAAACTGTTTGCCGGGCACTCTACTATCGAGCTGCCAAAAGGTATGCCGGGCGAGATCCTGTCTCACTTCACCCGTACCCGCATCTTGAACAAACCGATGAACATGCAACTGCTGGGCGATGCACAGCCGCATGAACGTCGTGAGCGTCCTGCCGGTAACGGTGAACGTCGTGGCGGTGGTCGTCCATTCAACGGCGAACGTCGTGAAGGGGCAAACCCAGGTCGTCGTTCTTTCGGTGATCGTCGTGAGGGCGGTACTGCTGCACCTGCTGGCAACGGTGGCGAGCGTCGTGGCGGTAACTTCAACCGTGACGGCCAACGCGCACCACGTCGTGATGACGCCGCTCCGGCTGCACCACGTCGCCGTTTCGGTGATGCATAACATCTAATTTGACCGTTCGCGGTTAATTGGACTAAAGACCAGCCTTCGGGCTGGTTAGTTTGATGACAAACACCCGAAAAACGTGGTTTTCGGATGTTTGGGATAAATCAGAAGACATAATTCTTTGTTTTTATTAGCCCTTAAAACTGGACTTTAAACCGCAAAGAACTTTGTCAGTAATCTGACCAGCCTTCGGGCTGGTTTTTTTATGCCTGAAACTCACCGTTAAGTGGAGGAAAATGGCGTATCATTTATAAGGTTTTTTCTTATGGATACTACGCACGGGAGATGCCATGAGTTGGCAGCAGTTCAAGTCTCAATATCTGGTGCGCTTTTGGGCACCTTTACCCGCAGTGATTGCCGCCGGGATCCTCTCAACCTACTATTTCGGTTTGACCGGGGCCTTCTGGGCGGTGACCGGTGAATTCACCCGCTGGGGCGGTCATATATTGCAGCTGTTCGGGGGGCACCCTGAGCAGTGGGGGTACTTCAAGGTTATCGGGCTTGAGGGGACACCGCTGCAGCGCATCGACGGCAGGATGATCATCGGCATGTTTGCCGGCTGCATCGCCGCCGCGCTGTGGGCTAACAACATCAAGCTGCGCCAGCCACAGAGCCGTATCCGCATTGTGCAGGCGCTGCTGGGCGGTATCATTGCCGGTTTCGGTGCGCGTCTGGCGATGGGGTGTAATCTGGCGGCATTCTTTACCGGTATTCCGCAGTTCTCGCTGCACGCCTGGTTCTTTGCCCTGGCGACCGCCGCCGGCTCTTATTTTGGTGCCAAATTTACCCTGTTGCCGATGTTCCGCATTCCGATCAAATTACAGAAGGTGAAGGCGGCTGCGCCGCTGACTCAAAAACCGGAGCAGGCGCGTCGCCGCTTCCGTTTGGGCATGGTGGTTTTCTGTCTGGCAATCGCCTGGTCGCTATGGACGCTGTTTGACGCGCCGAAGCTGGGTATTGCCATGTTGTTTGGCATCGGTTTTGGTCTGCTGATTGAACGGGCGCAAATTTGTTTCACCTCGGCGTTTCGCGATCTGTGGATCAGCGGGCGCACCCATATGGCGAAGGCCATTATTCTCGGCATGGCTGCCAGCGCCATCGGCATTTTCAGCTACGTTCAACTGGGTGTGGCACCGAAGATCATGTGGGCCGGTCCTAATGCCGTGCTTGGTGGGCTATTGTTTGGTTTCGGCATAGTGTTGGCCGGTGGTTGTGAAACCGGCTGGATGTACCGCGCGGTCGAGGGGCAGGTGCATTACTGGTGGGTAGGGTTGGGCAATATCATTGGTGCCACGCTGCTGGCTTATTATTGGGATGATTTGTCCCCGACGCTGGCCACTGACTACGACAAGGTCAACCTGCTGGAAACCTTCGGCCCGGTCGGCGGCCTGTTGGTGACCTACCTGCTGCTGGCATTGGCGTTTGGTGCCATGCTGTGGTGGGAGAAACGCTTTTTCCGCGCCAAGCCCGACGCGCAGGTGGTTAATTTAAGGAGTGTGTCATGAAGCAAACGGCGATAGTGCCGGATTACCGGTTGGATATGCTGGGTGAGCCTTGCCCTTACCCGGCGGTGGCGACGCTGGAAGCGATGCCACAGTTGAAGCCGGGGGAGATCCTCGAGGTGATCAGCGATTGCCCGCAGTCGATCAACAACATCCCGCTTGATGCGCGCAACCATGGCTACAAGGTACTGGATATCCAGCAGGATGGTCCCACCATCCGCTATTTGATTCAGCGCTAACCTGTCAGGGGCCGCATTGTACAGCCCCTTTTTGCAAGGCGGGCGTGAAGGGAAATGATTGCCCTGCGGCCCGCCGTTGACTTACCCTTTCGCCAGCGTGTCTTTTACTCCGGCGACAATTTCAAACGAATGCAAGCGTGCCTGATGGTCAAAGATCTGGCCGTTAACCATGATTTCATCCGCACTGGTTTCGTTCAGCAGCGTCTGCAACCCATTACGCACGGTAGTTTCATTGCCGATGATTGACATGCGCAGTGCCTGATCAACCCCGTATTGTTCCCCGGCGGTCCACAGCGCGTGGATATTGTCCACCGGTGCCGGCAGCGGGCCCGGCGAACCACGGCGCAGATTGATAAACTGCTGCTGCATCGAGGTAAACAGGAAGTGTGCATCGGCATCACTGTCGGCGGCCACCACGTTGACGCACACCATGGCGTGCGGCCGTTGGCATTGCTCGGAAGGCTTGAAGTTGTCGCGGTACAGGTTAAATGCCTGGAACAGCATCTCAGGGGCAAAGTGGGAAGCGAAGGCAAACGGCAGGCCAAGCTGGGCCGCCAATTGTGCGCTGTACAGGCTGGAGCCCAGCAGCCAGATCGGCACGTGTAACCCCTGGCCGGGTACCGCCTGCACCGACTGGCCCGGTTGTACTTCACCGAAGTAATGTTGCAGTTCCTGCACGTCGCGCGGGAAGTTATCCACTTCACCGGATAGATGACGACGCAATGCCATCATGGTGCGTTGGTCAGTACCGGGCGCGCGGCCCAGGCCCAGATCGATACGCCCAGGGTACAGCGACTCCAGCGTGCCGAACTGTTCGGCAATCACCAACGGCGCATGGTTAGGCAGCATCACGCCACCGGAGCCGAGACGGATACTCTGGGTACCGGCGGCCAGATAGCCCAGCAACACCGAGGTTGCCGCGCTGCCAATGCCGGTCATATTGTGATGTTCTGCCAGCCAATAGCGTTGATAGCCCCATTTTTCGGCATGTTGTGCTAAATCTAAAGAGGCGTGAAAAGCGTCACGGGGTTTGGCCCCTTGCGGAATGGGGGATAAATCCAGTACCGAAACCGGCACCGCAGTTTTTTCAGTCATGATATCGTCCATCAAAGAGTTGATCGCTTAAAGGGCGATTGCAGGATTCTGCAAACTACAAAGCAAAATGTGCTTTTAGTGTTAAAAGCATAATCCAATTTATGGTTATAAAAGAGGATATATGTGCTTGCCATATCCTTATGAGAAAAATGGTTTTTTTTGGGGCCGATTGAAATATGGACGTGATGAATCCACCTGCCGCTTATCGCTCAGGGAGCTGAGAGAATGAAGAAAAAGACGTTGTTTACCTTATTGTTGATGGTGGTGGCGATCGCCATGGCGATCTTGTTCCGGGCACATAATCAGGATTTGTTATTGCAGGGGGAAGTGGACGCGCCGGAGGTGATCGTGGCCTCCAAGGCCAAGGGACGGGTAGTTGAACGCCTGGTTGAGCGTGGTGACGACGTGAAAGCCGAACAGGTGATGATTCAGCTCGATAGCCCGGAACTGATGGCCCAGCTACGTTCCGCCCAGGCGTCGCGCGATGAGGCCAAAGCGCAGCTCGACCAATCGCTGCACGGCACGCGTGAAGAAAGCATCCGTAATCTGCGTGCCAACCTGGCGCAGGCCGAGGCGCAATACCGCAACGCGCAGAACGACTATAACCGTAACCTGAGCGTTTCCGGCAAAGGTTATATTTCGAAGTCCGAGCTGGACAGCTCGCGCCGTGCGCGCGACACCGCATTCCAACAGGTACAGGCGGCCAAGGCCAACCTGGACGAAGGCACGAATGGCGACCGTATCGAACTACGGCAGCAATATGCCGCGGCGCTGCGGGCGGAGGAAGAGAACCTGCTGGAAGTGAAAGCCCAGACCGACGATCTGCGGGTTTTAGCCCCGGTGGCCGGTGAAGTGGGGCCGATCCCGGCGGAGGTCGGGGAATTGTTGAATGCCGGCAGCCCATTGTTGACGCTGATCCGCGTTCCGGATGCCTACTTTGTCTTTAACCTGCGCGAAGACATTTTGGCTCATGTGCGTAAGGGCGATAAGGTGCAGATGCGGGTACCGGCGCTGAAGGACAAAATGATTGAGGCAGAGGTGCGTTACATCGCGCCGCTGGGCGATTACGCCACCAAACGCGCCACTCGTGCTACCGGTGACTTCGATCTGAAAACCTTTGAAGTGCGTCTGTATCCGTCACAGCCGGTGGAAGGCCTGCGCCCAGGGATGAGCAGCTTATGGCTATGGAAAGAGTAAGGGCCGGCTGGCGCTGCTTCAGTCACGCGTTTGACAACGAGTGCCGTGTCGCCTTCCGCAGCCCGGTAATACACTGGCTGAGCTGGATTTTCCCGCTGATGCTGTTTGGCCTGGTCAGCAGCAACTTTTCGGAAGGGACCTTGCTGGATCTGCCGGTGTCGGTGGTGGATAACGATCACAGCTCGTTGTCCAAGTCGCTGACGCGCCGACTGGATGCCGGCTCTCATGCTCATGTCGAGTTGTATGACGGCGGGCTGAATGAATCGCTGTATCGTCTGCGTAGCGCGCAGGATTACGCGCTGTTGTACGTACCGCCGGACTTTGAAGCCAATGCGCTGGCGGGTAAGCAGCCGAGCGTGGTGATGTATTACAACGCGTTGTTCTACGGGGCCGGGCTGTATTCCACTCAGGATTTCAGCGGGCTGATGGCCGAAATCAATGCCGGCTACCGCAGCATTATCGCCGCCGAGATGGGCAAGACGCTGCCGCTATTGGCGAACGTGACGCTGTCGTACGGCAGTTTATTCAACGCCAGCGGCAGTTATATTTATTACCAACAGTTTGCCGCGACTATCCATTTGCTGCAGCTGTTTGTGGTGACGTGCATGATTTACGTGTTGGCACGCAGCAAATCACTGTTGAAGGCCCGGCCATTCGGTCTGGCACTGCTGGGTAAATTGGCACCATACACCCTGTGTTTCACCAGCCTGTTGATGGTTGAAATTGCCGCGCTGGTGGGTATTTTTGACGCCCGCGTCAGCGGCAATCCACTGTTTATGTTGATGATAGCCTTCTTTTACGTGATGGCAGCGCAGAGCATCGGTCTGCTGTTGTTTACCTTTACCAGCAGCATTATCACCGCCTACAGCCTGATCGCCATCCTGGTCAGTATTGCGTTGACCTTCTCGGGTATGGCGGTACCGGAATTGTCGATGCCGTTGCCGGCGCGAATTATCTCCAATATCGAACCCTTAACCCACGCGCTGTACGCGATGTTTGACGTATTCCTGCGACAGGTTCCGGCCAGCGCCATCTTCAGCGTTTGCGCGTTACTGTCCGTCTACCCGTTGGTAACGGCATTCCTGGTGCGTAACCGGCTGTTGGCGCGGCTGCTGAAGGAAGGGGGAGCAGGATGAAAATCTACTGGCAAACCTTCGTTCGGGTGCTGCTTGGCATGCTGGAGAGGCCGATGTGGTTGATGCTGATCCTGTCGCTGTGCGTCATGAGTATGGTCTATGCCAACCGGACGGTGTGGGATCTGCCGGTCGGCGTGATTGATCAGGACCACAGCACCGCCAGCCGCCAATTGATCCGCCAACTGGACGCTACCTCTAAAATATCCATCGTGACTTACGACAGTCTTGAGCAGGCGAAGCTAGATCTGGGCTGGCGCCAGCTGTTCGCGGTGATCATCATGCCGGTGGATCTGGAGAAGAAGATCCTGAGTGGCCAAAATATCGTGGTGCCGGTCTATGGCGATGCCACCAACCGGCTGGCCAACGGCCAGATCCAGCAGGACGTGGTTGCGGCCTATCAGCAACTGCTGAACCAGTACAACAACGGCTTACTGCTGCGCAGCGGTTTCAGCGAACGTCAGGCGCAGGTGATCCTGACGCCAATACAAGGGCAAACGCTGGACGTGTTCAACCCGGGGATCAGCTTTGCGGCGATCATCTTCCCCGGCTTGCTGGTGATGTTGTTACAGCACTCGTTATTGATTGCCTGCGTCCGCGTCAGCATTGCCATGAAGAGCATCCCCGGTGGCAAGCCACCGTTGGCGGCCCATTTGGGCGGGCTGACGGCGCTGCTACCGATCTGGCTATTCCTGTCCATCGTGCTGTTTGTACTGTGGCCGTGGGTGTTGGGCTATCGTCAGACGGCGGGCATTGCAGAAATTTTGTTGCTGACCTTCCCGTTCCTGTTGGCGGTACTGGGGCTGGGCAAGTTGGTCACCGAATGCTTGCGCAGTGTAGAGATGATTTACCTGACGCTGGCGTTTATCACCACGCCGATATTCTACCTCTCCGGTACCATCTGGCCGCTGCAGGCGATGCCGGCCTGGGTGCGGGCGATTTCCTACTGCATTCCCTCCACCTGGGCCACCAAGGCCATTGCCGGGGTTAACCAAATGGGCCTGTCGCTCAATGAAGTCTGGGGTGACGTGGTGATGTTGTTGGTGTTGGGGATTATTTACACCCTGCTGGGAGTCGGGGTGGGCTTCATGCGTAACAGCGTGGCGCTGCGTAACCTGCTCCGCAAACGGGCAAGTTAATTCAGGGGGCCTGAAGCCATATTTCCTTGACCCTTAACAAGGTGTGCAGGCCCGCGCTCTCGCATAATCACGCCCGTGGATCTTCTTACCGGTGTGATGATATGGCTTACCAACTGAACCTGAACTGGCCCGAATTTTTAGAGAAGTACTGGCAGAAAAAACCTGTGGTTTTGAAAAATGCCTTCCCGAACTTTGTTGACCCTATCACGCCAGACGAACTGGCAGGGCTGGCGATGGAGCCGGAAGTAGACAGCCGTTTGGTCAGCCAGACAGAGGGGCAATGGCAGGCCAGCCACGGTCCGTTTGAACATTTCGATGACCTCGGCGAAACAAACTGGTCCTTGCTGGCGCAGGCCGTAAACCATTGGCATGCACCCTCAGCCGAGCTGGTGCGCCCGTTTCGCGTTTTGCCGGACTGGCGTCTGGATGACCTGATGATCTCCTTTTCGGTGCCGGGCGGCGGTGTGGGGCCACACATCGACAACTACGATGTGTTTATCATTCAGGGGATGGGCTGCCGTCGCTGGCGCGTAGGCGATGCCTTACCGATGCGCCAGTTCTGCCCGCATCCGGCGCTGCTGCACGTCGATCCGTTCGAGCCGATCATTGATGAAGATCTGGAGCCGGGCGACATCCTGTACATCCCACCGGGTTTCCCGCATGACGGCTTCACCCACGAAACTGCGCTTAACTATTCCGTGGGTTTCCGTGGGCCAAACGACCGCGACCTGATCAGCAGCTTTGCCGACTACGCACTGGAAAAAGATCTGGGTGGCACGCATTACAGCGATCCTGATTTAACCCTGCGTGAACATCCGGGACGGGTAGAGGAATATGAACTTGAGCGCTTACGCACAATGATGATCGAAATGATCAGCAAGCCGGAAGACTTTAAGCAGTGGTTTGGCCGCTTTGCCACCACGCCGCGTCATGAGCTGGATATCGCCATGGCGGAGCCGCCGTATGAAGCGCAAGAGGTGCTGAGTGCGCTGATGGAAGGGGAAACTCTGACTCGTTTGAGCGGCTTGCGTGTGCTGCACATCGGCGACAGCTTCTTTATCAACAGCGAGCGTCTGGACACCGTAGATGCACGCGCAGCCGATGCGCTGTGTCGTTATACCGAGCTGGGCCGGCAGGAATTGGGTGAGGCACTGCAAAACCCGGCGTTTGTGGCGGAGCTGACGGAGCTGATGAATCAGGGTTACTGGTTCTTCAAAGAGTCGTTGCCGCTGCCTGCTTAATTGCCGGGTGTCGTTACGCTTACCCGGCCTGCAAACATTCCGTTGCCTGCCTGTGGCAGGATGTTTGATTACGGCACCAGTTCCAGACCGGCAACCCGCCGCCAGTAACCGTTGCAGTCGGCCTGATCGGTGAGCGTTAACGGCTGTGTGCCTTGCTCATTGGCGCGGAAGCGCTCGACCAGCGCCAGCGTCTCCGTGCCCTGTGGCGAAAGACGCACAATGTCCACCAGCCCCTGCATACTGGTCAACTCGTTGCCCAGGTTGTAGCAGTAGCCGCTCATGGTCTGAATGCCGTTCAGCACAAACACCTGCTGCTGTTCCTGTGACCGCATCACTCGTCCCTGTGGGTATTTGATGCAGCAGGTTTCGCATTCGTCCTTGGCACGGTCTTCTGAACGTGCGGTGAAGCAGCGCGCCGAATAGGCCAGCGGCAGGTGACCGTAGCTCAACACTTCCACCTCAAACTGCTGGCGGAAACCCAGTTCGTCGCACTGTTCCAGCAGTTTGGCCAGCCAGTCGCGAGACAGTTCGACCGGCATGCACCAGCGCGTCATGCCCTGGCGATGCAGCAGGCGCAAGGTGTAGGCGTTGTAGCAGTTCAGCGCATGACCGGCAACAAACGGCAGGCTGCGCTCGGCCGCCATGTTCACGGTACCCAGATCGTTGGCTTCAATCAGGAATTCCCCGTTTTCCACATAGCGCTTCAGTTCGTTCAGTTCGGACGGTGCCTGCAGCAGTGCCAGAGTGGAGAGAGCCACCTGTTTGCCGCTGCGGGCAATCTCTTGCGCCAGCGCCAGCCAGTCGCCGACCTTCATTTCGCGCCGCTTGGTGCAGACGCTCTCACCGAGGTAAATAATCTCCGCGCTGCTGCTTACCGCCTGGCGGTAGAACTCTTCGACCTCGGTTTTCGGCCAATAATACTGCACCGGGCCTAATGCGTATTTCATATTTCCTCCTGCTACTGCCATTTACGGTGATAAGCACCGAGCGTGGTTTGAGTGCCTTCGGACACCGCACCCAGGGCTTCCATCCAGCCGGCGTCGGCCTGATAGGCGGCCGGGTCGGCCTGGCAGCGGTCGATGGCCTGCCGCCAGACACGGGCCACCTGACTCACGTAGGCCGGGCTGCGTTGGCGGCCTTCAATCTTCACCGAGGCGATATTGGCAGCCAGCAGTTCCGGCAGCAGTTCCAGCGTATTGAGGCTGGTGGGTTCTTCCAGCGCGTGGTAGCGCACGTCATCGACCAGATAGCGGCCCTTGCACAGCGTGGGGTAGCCGGCATTTTCATCGTCGCGATAACGGTCGATCAGCACGCCATTCAGGCGTGACTCCATGCCCTGCGCCGTTTGCTGCCAGCGCACGTAGCGTGCCGGTGAGCAGGCCCCGACGGTGTTGGGGGACTCGCCGGTCAGATAAGAGGAAAGGTAGCAGCGCCCCTCGGCCATAATGCACAGGCTGCCGAAGGCGAAGACTTCCAGCGGCACCGGGCTGGTACGAGCCAACTGCTTGACCTGGTGCATCGACAGCACGCGCGGCAGCACTACCCGGCTGACATCGAAATGGCGCTGGTAGAAGCGGATCGCTTCTTCGTTGGTGGCGGACGCCTGCACCGAGACGTGGCGCTCCAACTGCGGGTAACGTTCAGCGGCATATTCCAGCATCGCCAAATCAGCCAGGATCAGCACGTCAGCCCCCAGTTGTGCCGCCATATCTACCGCACGCTGCCAGCGAACATAGCCGTCAGGGTGGGCGAAGGTGTTGATGGCGATATGCAGTTTGCGGTTATGGCGATGCACATACTTGACCGCTTCCTGTAGCTTTTTCTCGGTAAAGTTGAGGCCGGCAAAGTGGCGGGCGTTGGTATCATCTTTCAGGCCGATATACACGGCGTCGGCACCGTTATCCACCGCAGCCTTCAGGGCCGGCAGATTACCGGCGGGACAAAGCAGCTCCATAGATTTATCCTGACTCCAAGGGTTGCCGGTGAGCCTTTCAACCGGCAAACGCTAATCGGGAGGCAATTTTAGTGAAAGTCTGCTTAACAGGTTTTGATTTGAGGCAGCTTCTGGCGTATTGATAAAGCTGGCGGTGAAATACACTATTTGTTGATATAGAGCGCGGCAGCCGCGTATCACTGTGGCAAAATAGCGTATCTGTGTTGAAAGGAGTGAACGACAGTGTTGGAACAATTAAGAGCGCGCATTGTGCGCCAGGGGCCGTCGTTGCTGCGTGTACCGCTAAAATTCACGCCGTTTGCCTTGCAGCGTCAGCTTCTGGAACAGGTACTGGGCTGGCAATTTCGTCAGGCGCTGGCGGATGGCGATCTGGAATTTCTCGAATCGCGCTGGTTGAAGATCGAAGTTCGCGATCTGGCGCTACACTGGTTTATGACGGTAGAAAACGACAAACTGGTTGTCAGCCAACACGCCGAAGCTGATGTCAGCTTCAGCGGCGACGCCAACGATCTGATTCTGATCGCAGCGCGTAAGCAAGATCCCGATACGCTGTTCTTTCAGCGTCGGCTGCAGATTGAAGGGGACACCGAATTGGGCCTGTATGTAAAAAATCTGATGGACGCCATCGAGCTGGAAGCCATGCCTGCACCGTTGCGCATTGGCCTGCTGCAACTGGCCGAGTTTGTGGAGGCAGGGCTGCAGGAGGGCACGGTGCAAACTTCCCGTGTGCCGGCAACATGTTAATTCGTGTAGAAATTCCGGTAGATGCGGCGGGCATTGATGCCCTGCTGCGTAGCGCCTTTGGGCGAGATGATGAAGCCGATCTGGTGCAGCAACTGCGCGAAGACGGCCTGCTGACGCTGGGCATTGTCGCCACCGACGACGAAGGCGGCGTGGTGGGTTATGCCGCGTTCAGCCCGGTGGACGTGGCCGGTGAGGATCGCCAATGGGTCGGTCTGGCACCGCTGGCGGTGGACGAAAGTCTGCGTCGTCAGGGGCTGGGCGAAAAGCTGATATACGAAGGGCTGGATGCGTTGAACGAGTTCAGCTATGCCGCGGTAGTGGTGCTGGGTGAACCGGCTTACTACGGGCGCTTTGGCTTTAAACCGGCCGCTGCCTATGGTCTGCAATGCCGCTGGCCAGATACCGAGGCCGCGTTCCAGGTTTACCCACTGGCGGAAGATGCATTGGTCGACGTTGGCGGGGCGGTGGAATACTCCGCGCCGTTTAACCGGCTTTAACCGCAACCTCCGGCAGTAAATAATCCAACGAAAGAGGCGGGTGATTCACCAGCCTCTCTTTTTGCGTTTTGCTCAGTTGCTTGACCCGATATTCCAGCCTCAGCGCTTTTGAGCGATCCCCCACCTGACAGTGAAACGCCAGCACCAGTTGACCTTTCCCCCGCAGCGCCTTGGCTCCTTTGCCTGCCTGATGCTGCGCCAGCCGCCGCGTTACGTCGGTAGTTATGCCGGTATACAGCATGCCGCTGGGCATGCGCAGCATATACAGGTGCCAGACACTGGTGTTTGTCATATAAGTTTCCGCAAAGAATTGAGCGTTACTATATACCCGTCATCTTTCAAGTTGCAGCGTTGTTATCTGCGCTCAGTTATGTGGCCCGTCCATGGGCCACACCCCTAACGGGGCCGCTGCGAGCAGCGTTCAAATCTGCTCCCGGCAGATTTGTCACCCCAGTGACTTACTTGAGTAAGCGCCTGGGGATGAGCGAGCTGGCCGCCTAGCCGCAACTTGAAAGCTATAGGGTATAGGCAACCCGGCCTTATCGCTGAACCCTTTTTTTAGGCCATGACTTAATTTATTGATTTTAAATATTTTTAATTGAGTAAGGAAAAAAAGCCTTTTTGACGAATTAGCGATGTTATTCTTCAATAATCAGCTTATTAGCGTTAGTCTTCAACAGTTCACTGCCGTACAGGCAGCTTAGAAATCTATATGCAGAACGCATTTTTTCCTCCACCAGTTCACTGCCGTACAGGCAGCTTAGAAACGTACCCATTACAGGAAATAGTGTTGCCTCGGGTTCACTGCCGTACAGGCAGCTTAGAAACGTGTCGAGGCCGCAAAACTGGGCCTCAACAAGTTCACTGCCGTACAGGCAGCTTAGAAAAATCGCAGCGAAGATCACGTAAACCAGTTCCTGTTCACTGCCGTACAGGCAGCTTAGAAATAAATGGTGCGAATAGGCAAATTAATTACCTTGTTCACTGCCGTACAGGCAGCTTAGAAAAAAGAATTGGGCCTGACCCAAGAGCAGGCGCAGTTCACTGCCGTACAGGCAGCTTAGAAAATAAATGGATTTTTATTACCATCACTGCGAGAGTTCACTGCCGTACAGGCAGCTTAGAAAAGCATCTCAACGGTTTCAGTTGAGAAGTGGCTGTTCACTGCCGTACAGGCAGCTTAGAAATGAGGATATCCCGCAGGAACACAACATCAACAGTTCACTGCCGTACAGGCAGCTTAGAAAAACGGGAATGAGCCGGGTCTAACTGGCCGCCAGTTCACTGCCGTACAGGCAGCTTAGAAAGCATGACCAAGGAAGAACGGCGGGAGCTGCGAGTTCACTGCCGTACAGGCAGCTTAGAAATTATCCGTCAGACGCCGCTTTTTCTTGCCGGTGTTCACTGCCGTACAGGCAGCTTAGAAAGACACGGCGAGCATCTTTAACAACACCGGCAAGTTCACTGCCGTACAGGCAGCTTAGAAACACATCTCCCACAATGCGGCACATCTCCTGATGTTCACTGCCGTACAGGCAGCTTAGAAAACAGGCAGTGGTTGGGGCTTCTTGGCAGATGCGTTCACTGCCGTACAGGCAGCTTAGAAATCCAGAAATCCCGGTGGCAGGTGTTGATTATTGTTCACTGCCGTACAGGCAGCTTAGAAATCGAAGAAGTTAAATCCGAATGCCTCACTAAAGTTCACTGCCGTACAGGCAGCTTAGAAACTCTAGGGTGCAGTCAGTGGACGGATATTCCATGCGTTATTGATACCAAACAAACGGCTATGCAAGGTGTGGGGGAAAGAGGGAAATCGTGCCCGTTCGGCAAACATCTGTTTTCAACTTGAAAACAATTCCGTCAGAGGCTACAATGTTTTCAAGATGAAAACAGGGGCGAGGGATCCGCGGTGCATGTGATCAGCAGACAGCCATTTAATGAGGCTGCCGGGAAATACCCTAATAGCGCGTTAGCGCTTCTGGATCTGATGAGGGTTCTGGAAAAAAAGATCTTCAACAGCCCGGATGAGATGAAAAGAGCGATCCCTTCACTGGATAACTTCAAGTACCGCAAAAAGTGGTGGATCATCGATGTATCCGGTAACACGTTGCGGCTTATTGCCTTCATTGACTTTGAAAAGCAAAAGGTTTTTGTTAAAAACATTGCGACTCATGCCGAATACGACAAGTTAACCAAGTATTATAGGGAGCATAAAGAATGACTGTTGCAACTCATATCGACGCCGCCAGTGCCGAAGGCATGATCGCGACATTTGCCAACGCGGTGAAATGCATTCCTTTGATGACGGGTAATAAAAGCGAGGCTGAATATAAAAAAGCCCTTGAGCTGATTGAATATCTTGTCGATCGCGGGGAGTTGAGCAACCCGCTTTTTGAACCGCTTGCGGCCAAAATTGCAGAATATGAAAACAGTGCCCCGGAATTTGAGGCGTTTAACCGCCGCTTGGCAAAGATCCCTACCGGTGTCGCTGCGTTGCGTACACTGATGGATCAGCATGGTTTAAAAGCTGCCGATCTGGAAGATGAGCTGGGGTCTAAAAGTAATGTCAGCAACATTCTCAACGGTCGCCGTGCGTTGACTGTTCAACATATTAAGATGCTGGCGACACGTTTTAACGTCCCTGCTGATTTGTTTATTTGATGGGCAGGGCAGGGCAGGGCAGGTTCCCGGTGACCTGCCTGGCTCTGAAATCAAGAAACGGCGCCTGTGGTGCCGTTTCTGTCCCCATTTGTCCTGTCCGGTATTTCGCTGTCCCTGTTTCTTACCGGGCAGGTTGCCGGAATATCGCTCCTGAAAATCAGCGCTGAACCAACTAATAACCAGGGTTACAGGCAGAATAATTCCCATCAAAAATGATATTTTGTCGGTTGGTAACGGTTTTTCTATTTTTTGTATGATAAGAACGTAAATTGTTCAGTTAGTCGGTGATGTATTTGCTCTATTGAACAATTTATAATCATTTAAATTATGGATAATTCAAGACATGAATGACTCATTCTCACCGTCCGACTTAAAAACAATCTTGCATTCCAAAAGAGCCAATATCTATTACCTGCAATATTGTCGTGTTCTAGTCAATGGCGGGCGAGTTGAGTATGTCACCGATGAGGGGAAACAGTCCCTTTATTGGAATATCCCCATTGCCAATACCTCTGTTGTCATGCTCGGGACGGGGACTTCAATCACACAAGCAGCAATGCGCGAATTTGCCAAGGCGGGGGTATTGGTTGGCTTCTGCGGCGGTGCCGGCACACCTTTATATGCGGGCAATGAAGTGGAAGTTGCCGTTTCCTGGTTATGTTCACAAAGCGAATATCGACCAACAGAGTATTTGCAACATTGGGTAAGTTTCTGGTTTGACGATAACCAGCGCTTAGCCGCGGCGATAGCTTTTCAACGTGTACGCATTGAGCAGATAAAAAGACACTGGTTAAACATCAGAATGGAGCGGCAAATCGGTTTTGCCATAGACGAAAGCCGTTTGCTGGCCTTATTAGATAAATATGAAAATAATCTGACAGCCTGCCGTAATAGTACCGATTTACTCACGCAAGAAGCAGTGATGACCAAGGCATTGTATAAACTGGCTGCCACAGCGGTGGGATACGGTGATTTTACCCGTGCCAAGCGTGGCGGAGGCGTAGATATAGCAAACCGTTTTCTGGACCATGGCAATTATCTGGCCTATGGATTGGCGGCTGTGGCAACCTGGGTCATCGGGTTGCCGCATGGGCTAGCAGTGCTGCATGGCAAAACGCGCCGCGGTGGCTTGGTATTTGACACCGCAGATCTGATCAAAGACGCGTTAGTATTACCGCAGGCGTTTATTGCCGCGATGCAGGGGGAAGAGGAACAAGAGTTCCGTCAGCGCTGTATCAATGGTTTTCAAAAGGCAGATGCTCTGGATGTCATGATTGAGGCACTGCAAACGACTGCCCAGCAGTTAAGTCAGGTGGGGCGGTGAATATACTTTTGGTTGCTCAGTGTAATAAACGTGCCTTAACGGAAACTCGTCGGATATTAGATCAATTTGCTGAGCGCAAGGGCGAACGCACTTGGCAAACCGCCATCACCTTCGAAGGTTTGAATACCCTGCGTAAACTGTTGCGAAAAAGCGCACGGCGCAATACGGCGGTGGCTTGCCACTGGATTAAAGGGGCTAATCAAACAGAATTACTCTGGATTGTCGGTAATCAACGTCGTTTTAATCCCGAAGGCGCAGTCCCCACTAATACGACCGAACGTGATATTTTGAAAAGCCACAGTGAAAACCAATGGCACAATTTGGAGAGCATCAGTTTACTGGCCGCAATTGCGGGTTTATTCCATGATTTCGGCAAGGCTAACCAGTTATTTCAGAATGGTTTGCGTGGTGCTGGCAAAAGCTTCCAGCCCTATCGCCATGAGTGGGTATCATTACGGCTATTTTGTGCTTGGGTAGGTAACCGAAGCGATCAAGAGTGGCTTACTGCCCTGGCAATGATCGAGGAGCGTGATGAAAAGTTGATGCTGGAAAGGCTGATAAAAGATGCTATCGATGAATTTATAAATCCTTTCATATCACTACCTCCGCTGGCAACCACGATTGCCTGGCTGATTGTTTCCCACCACCGTTTACCGGCTTATCCAACGCGCGTTGAAGGGATGCCGCCCTCATTGAAGACGATAGACAGTTGGTTAACGCAGCAACTCACCGCAGAGTGGAACTCGACCAATCACCAGATTGAAGGCTGGACACCCGATGAACGCCATGCTGTGTGGTTTTTCCCTCATGGCACCCCGATGCGCAGTAATATCTGGCGGGAAAAAGCGCATAAATTTGCTAAACGAGCGTTGCTGCAGTCCTCATTGATGGATTTTGGCATATTGGAACAACGCTTCACCAGTCATATGGCACGTCTGGTGTTGATGCTGGCGGACCATCACTACTCATCGTTACCACCAACGACGGGTTGGCAAGATACCGGGTATCAAGCCTATGCCAATACTGAACGCAAAACCGGTGAATTGAAGCAACAACTGGACGAGCACAATATCGGCGTGGGGCAAAATGCACTGTTACTGGGGCGTAGTCTGTCGCATCTCAGAGCAACGCTACCGGCCATTACGCGCCATAAAGGGTTTAAACAGCGCAGTAAAACCGAAAAGTTTCGTTGGCAGGACAAAGCTTACGATCTCACGTATGCGGTGCGTGAACGTTCGTTTAAGCAGGGTTTCTTTGGCGTTAATATGGCTTCCACCGGTTGCGGAAAAACCTTTGCCAACGCGCGCATTATGTATGGTTTAGCCGATGAGAAGGCGGGGTGCCGCTTTTCTGTTGCATTAGGGTTACGGACCTTAACGCTACAAACTGGCGATGCGCTTAAGGCCAAACTCACTCTGGAAGATGACGATCTGGCGGTGTTGGTAGGTTCTGCGGCGGTACGACAATTACATCACCTCAATAATGATAAATTGGAGCGGCGTGGTACTGGCAGCGCTTCGGCAGATGAGTTGTTCGCGGAGCATCATTATGTCAGTTACGGTGGCAGCCTGGACGATGGGCGTTTAAGCCGTTGGCTGCAAGATAGCGACAAATTGCATAAATTACTGAGTGCACCGGTATTGGTGACCACCATTGATCACCTGATCGGCGCGACGGAAGGCGTGCGCGGCGGCAAGCAAATAGCGCCGATGCTGCGTTTGTTGACCGCTGATTTAGTGCTGGATGAGCCAGACGATTTTGATATTGCCGATCTCCCTGCGCTATGCCGTGTGGTCAATTGGGCAGGTATGTTAGGTTCCCGCGTTTTGCTTTCTTCTGCAACCTTACCGCCTGGGTTGGTTCAGACACTGTTCAATGCTTATAAATCTGGGCGAGCAGATTATCAACAGGGATGTGGCCTGCCCGGTATGCCGTTAAATATTTGCTGCGCCTGGTTTGATGAGCATGATGCCGTACAGCATGATATTCAGGAGGCAAAAGGTTTTATAGCGGCGCATGAAGCCTTTGTCGGCAAGCGAGTGGCAAAATTGCAAAGAGTGCCGGTACTACGTCGTGCGCAGTTGGTAGCCGTTCAACCGACAAGCCTGCGTGAAAGCGCGGTATTGGATGGGGTCACGGAAACGCTATTCGCGTCGATGCAACAATTGCATTCACGCCATCATCAAAAGCATTCAACGGGTAAAACTGTCTCATTGGGTTTGATCCGTATGGCTAACATCAATCCGCTAGTAGCAGTAGCACAGCGATTATTAAATACAGCGGCGCCCGAGAATACCCGCATCCATTATTGCGTCTACCACAGCCAGCACCCGTTGGCGATGCGTTCGTATATAGAACAGCGGTTGGATGAAACCTTGACGCGTTATTCCGAAGCTGCACTTTGGCAAATGGCGGAAATTGATCGTGCTTTGGCGAAGTATCCGCAGCAGCATCATCTGTTTGTGGTGCTGGCTACCTCTGTTGCCGAGGTCGGGCGCGATCATGATTACGATTGGGCTATTGCCGAACCGAGCTCAATGCGCTCGTTGATCCAATTGGCAGGACGTATCCAACGCCACCGGCAGCAACCTTGCGAGTATCCGAACCTGCATATTTTGCAAAAAAACGTTAAGGCACTGAAAGGAAACCAACCGGCGTATTGTCGGCCGGGGTTTGAATCGGCGACCTATCAGCTCCAGTTACTAAAGCATGATTTGGCGGAAATATTACGCCCTGAACAATATAAAGTGATTAGTGCGATCCCTCGGGTTCAGGAGGCATCGGTACTCAAGCCGCACGATAATCTGGTCGATCTGGAACATTTCTGCCTGAGAACGGTTTTGCAGGGGCGAAAGCAGCTTGATAAATACTATGCCGCGCTTTGGTGGCGCCAACAGGCAACCTGGTGCGGTGAGCAACAGCGTTTGACACCCTTTCGCCAGTCCACCGAGGAGGAACCACACTACCTGTGGATAGCGGACGAAGGGGATTCGCCGTGCTTTAAATTCCCGGATATCGTTCCTGGCCAATGGAAAGCCAGCGATAACATTCGTCAGGTTGAAGTGACCTTCGCTGAAGGCGTAAGTGCCTGGCTCGCCGCAGACTACTCCGGTCTCTATCAACAACTGGCCGAGAGGCTGGATATGGAGCTGGCAGAGGTTAGCCAGAAATTTGGTGAAATCAATCTGAGGAAAGAGAAGGCCGATCAATGGCGTTTCCACTCGCTGCTAGGGGTGTTTGGCGCACTTGAGTAGGACGGAATAACGTTGTAATAAGGAGGCGTATGAGTAACAACGGATTTAGCGAGTTGATCGTCGAATATATCGCCAGCCGCAAACAGCCCAAGCTGGAAGCGCTGGAAAAGGATCTTGCGAAAAAGCTTGCCGGGCTGACTGAAGCTGAAGAGATCGCTGTTGCCAGGCAAAGCGCTTTGGAACAGCGGCAAGAATTAGAGAAAAATTATACTCCACGCCATTGGCTAACCGACGCCGCCAGCCGTGCAGGGCAGATCAGCCTTGTCACTCACGCACTAAAATTTACCCACAGCGACGCCAAAGGCAGCAGTATTTTTGCTGCGGATAGCGAGTCACATGCTACAGATCGGCTTTCGAGCGCGAGCTTATCCCAACCGGCTATCGATGCCGTCGGCAATGCCGCAGCGCTGGATGTAGCGAAGCTACTGCAACTGGAATATGAAGGCGAATCGCTGATTGCGTGTTTGAGCCGTGGCGATAGCACCCCGTTAGCGGCGTTTGCCGAAAGCCCGCAGCAACTGGAATTGTGGGTTGCGGGTTTCAAACAGGTATTAGCGAATAAAAACCTCTCCTCCCATACCTTGGCTAAACAGCTCTATTTCCCTGTAGGGCCAGATGAGTATCACCTGCTGAGCCCGTTATTCTCCTCGTCGTTGGCGCAGGCGATGCACCAGCGCATCAGCGATGCGCGTTTCAGTGATACAGCCAAAGAGTGCTACCAGGCCTTTAAGGCCACTGAGTGGTATCCGGTGCCGCGGGTGATTTACCCCAAAACCGCGGTGTTAAATATGGGGGGGACCAAGCCACAGAATATTTCCTACCTTAACAGCGTGCGTGGCGGTCGTGTCTGGTTACTGCCGTGTTCTGCGCCGGAATGGTTAACCGTCAGCAAACTGCCGTTAAACCAAAACTCTATTTTTCAGGAACGTAAAACGTTCTCCGCGTTGGCGAGGGATGCAGTGTGGCAGCTAAAACAGTATCTGCGCGATGTGAACAAGTCTTCAGAGAATAATGCAGAGATCCGTCAGCAGCGTGGCGCTTACGTCGATGCGGTTATTGATATTCTGTTCAGTTATGTGGCTGGTATTCAAAACCGGGAAGACTGGCAATGCTGGAGCCAGCGTGAAGCGTGCCAACTTTCCCGCGCGCAACAGTTGTGGCTCGATCCCTGGCGGACTAATGAGGATGAAGGCTTTCGCTTTGAACGCGAAGGCGGTGGGTGGAAAAAAGAGGTCGCTCTGGATTTCGGTGTTTGGCTCAATCACCAGCTAAAAAGCGAAGAGATGAAATTCAGTGAAATTGAACGGCGCGAATGGTCGACAGCCCCCTTGTTTAAACGTCGCCTGCGTGAATTTGAAGCAGAGTTTAAGGGGGGCTTCGCATGGGAGCTTTAATCGTACTGCGCCATATTCGGGTTGAGAACGCCAATGCCATCGCCGGGCTGACCTATGGTTTCCCGGCAATCACCCATTTCCTTGGCTATACCCATGCGTTATCCCGTAAGTTGCAGCAGAGCCACGGTTTGACCCTGACGGGCTGTGGCGTCATTTGTCATCAGTATCAGCTCCACGCTCATTCCTCCGGGCGTGATTATGCTTTTGCGTTAACACGTAATCCCTTGACTAAAGAGGCTAAAACGGCGGCGTTCAATGAAGAAGGCCGGATGCATATGACGGTATCCTTGCTGATCGAGTGTCATGGCGTCATCAATAATGGTGATGAGGGTGCCAGAGCTCTGGAAGCGCACCTCGCCGATTTGTGCCCAACTCAGCGTTTGGCCGGTGGTGTGATTACCGATATCAATGCGATCAAAGTTATGGGCACCCCTGAAAAGCCAGCGGACTTGCGCAGGCTGATGCGTCGTTTGCTGCCTGGTTTTGCCTTGCTTGATCGCAGCGAACTGCTGGCCGACCATTATCAAAGACTGCGGGAGTGCAATCCGCAGGCCACGCTGTTGGATGCCTGGCTGGATTTTGCCGCTGTGAAATATCAACCGGTTAGTGAACAAGAGCCTCAATGGCATTATGTGCCGAAACCGGCTTCCGGTTATTTGGTCCCGATGCAAACCGGCTATCGAGGGATCTCTTCGCTCTACGCACCGGGTGAGGTGGCAAAAACGCGCGATCCTTCAACATCCTTCCGTTTTGCCGAGCCGGTTTACGGTATTGGCGAGTGGCGGAGTCTGCACCGTATTACCGATCTGAATCAGTTGTTATGGCAATACCACCATCAAGACGATGACTACCTATGTCGCAGTGCCGTACCTGCCGCGATTGAAACTTACGAATTTAACGATGAAGAATAATTTAAAGGATTAATGAATATGGCTACTGTAAAGACCGCTTCTGTATTGGCATTTGAGCGTAAATTAGCAAACTCTGACGCCATTATGTACGCCGGTAATTGGCAACAATCTGAATGGACACCGATTGTTATTCAGGAAAAAGCCGTGCGTGGCACCATTTCTAACCGTTTAAAAAATGCTATCGCTAGCGACCCCGCCAAATTGGATGCTGAAATCCAAAAGCCTAATTTGCAGCGGGTGGATGTCGCAGCTTTACCGTTTGACGCCGATACCTTGAAAGTGAGTTTTACCCTGCGGGTGTTGGGTAATTTGGTTCGGCCATCGGTCTGTAACGATCAGGATTACCAGGCTGAATTAGCGAGTGTGATTCAGGGATATATCAAGGAACACGGGTTTAAAGAACTGGCAGGACGCTATGCCGAAAATCTGGCGAACGGGCGCTTTTTGTGGCGTAACCGCGTTGGTGTTGACGAAATTGCTATTACCGTTAAGGGCAAAGAGAAAACCTGGCATTTTAACGCTACCGATTACAATTTACGTGAATTTAGCCAACCGGATAAGGCACTGGCTGAATTGGCCAAGGAAATTGAACAGGGCTTGTCTGGAGAAAGTTTCTCATTCTTCAGCGTTGATGCTGAAGTCCGACTGGGTAAAGGGCAGGAAGTTTTCCCTTCTCAAGAATTGGTTTTGGACAGTAACAGCAAGAAAAGCAAAGTGTTATATCAGGTAGAGGGTATTGCCGCCATGCACTCACAGAAAATTGGTAATGCATTGCGCACCATTGATAGCTGGTACCCCGAAGCTGAAACGTTGGGGTTGGGGCCGATCGCAGTGGAACCTTATGGTTCAGTTACCAGTCGTGGACAAGCTTATCGTCAGCCAAAACAGAAAATGGATTTCTACACCTTACTGGATAATTGGGTCACTAAAGGCAAGGTCCCCGATGTGGCGCAACAGCACTATGTGATGGCGATTTTAATCCGTGGTGGCGTGTTTGGCGAGAAGGGTGAATAAGGGGACTGGCATGGATCATTATCAGGATATTTGCGTATTACCCGATCCTGAATTCAGCGAACCTATGTTAATGGCTGCTCTATTCGCCAAGCTTCACCGGGCGTTGGCTGCCGATGGTCAGGGCAAAATCGGCGTCAGTTTTCCAGATATGCAACGCACGCCGGGTGCGGTGTTGCGGTTACACGGTGGTCATGAGGCGCTGAATGAGCTTCAGAAAAGTGGCTGGCTGAAAGGATTACGCGACTATACCGGCGTCGGTGCCATCCAGGCCGTGCCGGCTGGTGCTCAATATCGAACGGTCAGCAGAGTTCAGGTCAAGAGTAGCGTAGAACGACTACGCAGAAGGGCGGTCAGCAAAGGTTGGTTAACAGAGGAACAGGCCAAAGAAAAGATCCCGCGGGCTAATGAACAACGCTCTTCACTTGCGTTTATTGCGTTGAAAAGCCTCTCGACAGGGCAAAGTTTTCGTCTGTTTGTAAAGCAGGGAGAACTGAGGGAAACGCCGGTGGAAGGAAGGTTCAGTTTTTACGGTTTAAGCCCCTCCGCCACTATACCGTGGTTCTGACCCTCTTTTTTCAGGCAGAGATAACTGATTGATTTCATTATCTCTGCCTCACGTCAAAAAATTAGGGTAAAACTATCAAGAAACCACTATTTTCTTTAATAATCAGTTTGTTAATGAGGTTTATGTACAGTTCACTGCCGTACAGGCAGCTTAGAAAGGAATGTGACGCTATGAAAGTTATTATTGTTAGTTCACTGCCGTACAGGCAGCTTAGAAAACAAAGGCGCGGCTCCTTTACTGGAAGAAATCGTTCACTGCCGTACAGGCAGCTTAGAAAAACATTGCCGCGCCAGCCGGACCACCAATCAGGTTCACTGCCGTACAGGCAGCTTAGAAAATCACCCACGCCGCTACAGTGCCGGTAATTGCGTTCACTGCCGTACAGGCAGCTTAGAAAAAAGCGGCATAAGAAGAAAACCAAATCAAAGGGTTCACTGCCGTACAGGCAGCTTAGAAACGTACCCATTACAGGAAATAGTTTTGCCTCGGGTTCACTGCCGTACAGGCAGCTTAGAAATGTAGGGTGGCCAGGCGTGTGAGGTAATCTGTGTTCACTGCCGTACAGGCAGCTTAGAAACGACTGTTCCCGGTATCAGCTTACCGGTGAAGGTTCACTGCCGTACAGGCAGCTTAGAAAGCAATGCCGTGAATATAATACGCGTATTTCATGTTCACTGCCGTACAGGCAGCTTAGAAAAAGCCTCAAAAGCCTTGGTAACTGTCGTTTTAGTTCACTGCCGTACAGGCAGCTTAGAAAAACTGGTGCGGCTTGATCTGGGGTATGACACCGTTCACTGCCGTACAGGCAGCTTAGAAAAAGAAGGCCATGTTAAGTTACGCTGACAAGATGTTCACTGCCGTACAGGCAGCTTAGAAATCTCGCACCCGCTGGGTGATATCCCCGGTCGGGTTCACTGCCGTACAGGCAGCTTAGAAATTCATCGCGGGGTATTACTTCAAGGTTCGGAAGTTCACTGCCGTACAGGCAGCTTAGAAACGCATAATTTCTACGCCCTTACCGTCCAGTAAGTTCACTGCCGTACAGGCAGCTTAGAAATACACAGGGGCTTCGGCCCCTTTTTCTTTGTTGTTCACTGCCGTACAGGCAGCTTAGAAACTTTCGATACTTTGGCAGTCTCCTTGCCTGAGTTCACTGCCGTACAGGCAGCTTAGAAACGGACGGGTTAACGAAAAAATTTGTGGCTACAGTTCACTGCCGTACAGGCAGCTTAGAAAAGGCGGCACGCGCACGCTGCCGTACCCCGTACGTTCACTGCCGTACAGGCAGCTTAGAAACGGCCGGCAGCCGAATCCGGCCCGATCGTCAAGTTCACTGCCGTACAGGCAGCTTAGAAATCGACAACTCCGATAATAGACGTGGAAACCGGGTTCACTGCCGTACAGGCAGCTTAGAAATGAAATCACTTTCAATGCGTCTGTCAGTGACCGTTCACTGCCGTACAGGCAGCTTAGAAAGAAGGGCTTCGTAGCCGAGAACGCCAAAAACAGTTCACTGCCGTACAGGCAGCTTAGAAAAAACACTGGAAATTTCCGCAGCGTTAACAGCAGTTCACTGCCGTACAGGCAGCTTAGAAATTGTAAGGCTTTCTTCCCGCGCATCAGAAGGGGTTCACTGCCGTACAGGCAGCTTAGAAACCGTTCACGCGGACGCGGCGGATGCTGTCACTGTTCACTGCCGTACAGGCAGCTTAGAAAATCGAACAAGGCAAGGGACAAAAGCCGCTAAGTTCACTGCCGTGGGGTCAGTCCAATTTGATTGATTAATCATACTGGTGAGGTGGTGGCATTATCGTTATTTGTGACCGTCCTCAACAACGCAGGTAAGATGACGCGAGCAAAGGCAAGGAGAATCGACATTGAACACGACTGAAGAGCAGCAACAAATTGCGCATTTCCTCAGCAAACAACATGTGCTGACACTGTGCGCTGGCAACTGCATGGACATGTGGTGTGCCAACTGTTTTTACGTCTTTGATGCCGAACGCATGTCGCTGTGGCTAATGACCGAAACCCATACCCGCCACGGCGAGTTGATGCTGCAAAATAGTCGGGTGGTCGGCACCATAGCGCCAAAACCTAAGACCATCGCGTTGATCCGCGGCGTGCAGTATCGCGCCGAAGCGGTGATGCTGAGCGGTGATGAAGAGCAACTTGCACGGGCACGCTACTGCAAGCGTTTCCCGGTAGCCAAAGTGATGAAAGCGCCGGTTTGGCAACTGAGCCTGCAAGAAGTGAAGATGACCGATAACACCCTCGGCTTCGGCAAGAAACTGCATTGGACGCGGACCTGACGTAATAAACTCTAGCCTATAGCTTTCAAGTTGCAGCTAGGCGGCCAGCTCGCTCATCCCCAGGCGCTTACTCGAGTAAGTCACTGGGGTGACAAATCTGCCGGGAGCAGATTTGAACGCTGCTCGCAGCGGCCCCGTTAGGGGTGTGGCCCATAGACGGGCCACATAACTGAGTGCAGGTAACAACGCTGCAACTTGAAAGATGACGGGTATATACTTTTCATAGAGATCATTCGGCGGGAGGGTATATGGCACGGGTATTCATGGTAGGGGCTACCGGGTTGGTGGGGCGCGAGCTGTTGGGCATGCTGCAGGCCAATCCGCAGGTCACGGCGATCGTGGCACCGACGCGTAAGCCGCTGCCGGCGCATGAAAAGTTGGAGAACCCGGTGGGTGATGACCTGTTTGCGCTGCTGACAAAGCAGGAGCAACCGGTCGATATGGTGTTCTGTTGTCTGGGGACCACGCGGCGTGAGGCGGGCAGCGACGCCAATTTTCACTACGTCGATTACACCCTGGTAGTGGAAAGTGCGTTGACCGGTCGGCGTCTGGGGGCGCAGCACTGTCTGGTGGTCAGTGCGCTGGGGGCCAGCACGCGCTCGACCTTCCTTTACAACCGGACCAAGGGTGAAATGGAACAGGCTCTGCGTGAGCAGAACTGGCCACGTCTGACACTGGTGCGGCCATCGATGCTGCTGGGCGAACGCGCTTCACCACGTTTGCTGGAACGCCTGAGCGCCCCCTTGTTCAAGATGCTGCCCGGAAAATGGCGGGGTGTCGCCGCCAAAGATGTGGCGCAGACCCTGTTGGAGCAGGCGTTCAGCCCCGGTAACGGCGTTAAGGTGCTGGAGTCCGATCGGCTGCATTGTTACCACAGTGCACGCTGAGATTATCGAACGCCAGCTCCAGACCCGGCGGCAGTTCGTTGTCCATCAGCCACAGATCGAGATGATGACTGATGTGCGTCAGCAGTGTGCGGTCGGGTTGCAAGCGTTGTTGGATTTCCCGTGCGCGGGTCAGATCGTTGTGATTACGCGGTGCTTGCGGCTGGGGTGGCAAACTGCAGTCGAGAACCATTAAATCCAGGGTTACTGCGCGCAGAAAAGCCTCGGTATCCGGCGGTAAACCGACGGTATCGGTCAGATAGGCCAGCGATTTCCCTGCGGCCTGGATCAGATAACCCAGAGTGAGTTTCGAATGTTGCAGCGGCAGCGGGGTGATGCATAGCCCGCCCAGTTCAACCGTTTCAAAGGGTTTTAACGGCGGCTGAAACGCCAGAATACCCGGGTGTTTGAACAAGTCGTCACAGCCCTGTTCATCGGCCGGGCCATACACCGGAATAAAATTTCCGCAGCCCCAGCGCAAAGGAAATAACCCCTGGACGTGATCCATGTGGTAATGTGTCAGTAAAAAACGTTGAATTTCCCCCGCCGAAAAGCGCCGTTCCAACGACGGTAATCCCGCATCCAGCAAGGTCGTTTCCCCCTGAAATTTAAGCATTGCGCTGCAAGGCCTGCGCCGGAATGCCGGCTCGCGCCGCGCCCGCTGACAGACCAGACAATCACAGCCGAACACCGGAGTCTGCTGGGCACCGCCGGTGCCGAGAAACGTCAATTGCATGAGTTGCTCCTTTACCCTTCGCCTTTCACGCCGCAGCGTTGTTGGCTGCATACGCGCACCTCAGCCGCTTACTTGAGTAAGCTCCTGAGGATTCACGCATTTGCCGCCTAGCTGCAACGCGAAATTCATTGGGTAAGATTAATAAGGGCCTTAAAGATACTTCTCCGCAAAGGCGTTGATATCGCGGAAATCCGCCAATCGTTCCTGTAATGTCTGATGATCCCAGTGCCACCACTGGCTGCGTTCAATACGTTCGATCAGTGCGTCGTCAAAACGCATGCCGATCTTTTTGGCCGCCACGCCGGCGACAATCTCATAAGGGGCTACATCCTTGGTTACCACCGCCGCGCTGCCGATCACTGCGCCGTTGCCGATGTTGACGCCGGGCATCACGATGGCGTTATGGCCGATCCACACGTCGTGGCCGATGCTCACGTGGTGTTCGCGCCGCCAGTCGAAGAAGGCTTCATCATCTTCCCCCAGATCGTACTCTGAAGCGCGATAGGTGAAATGGTGCTGGGCGATGCGCTGATAGGTGGGGTGGTTGCCGGGATTAATGCGTGCGTAAGAGGCGATCGACACGAATTTGCCGATGGTGGCGTAAAAAATCTGGTTATGTCCGGCGGTGTAGGAATAGTCGCCCATTTCGACTTCTTCGAGGATCGCATCGTCGGCCAGATGAACATACTGGCCGAGGCGGCTGCGGTTAAGCGTCACGTTGCCGCCGATTCTCGGCTGTGCCAAATCACTCATGGCAGGGCATCCTGTGGTTGTTTGGCTGAAGCGGGCAGCAGCGCCAACAGCGCTGCCAAAGTGTCTTCAAGGTTTCCGTCGTTATCCAGTCGGCAGCAAATGGCGGGCAGCTGTTGCTGATATTCCGCCGCCCGTGCCAGCCGCTGTGCTATCTGATCGGCGTTTTCACGCCCGCGATTTTGCAGGCGTTGGCGCAGAATATCGCTGCTGACCTGCAGGCACACCGGCAGCAGCTGTGTACCGTAGCGTTGCTGTGCCTGTGCCAGATGAGCACGGGATCCGTTGACCACCACATCGATCCCCTGCAGTAACCACAGATCGACCTCGATGCCAAAGGCGTAATGGTGCTGATGCGCCTGCCAGTCGAGGGCAAACAACCCTTTGGCGCGGCGGCGCAGGAACTCCGGTTCGCTAAGCGCAATATGGTTCTCGCAGCCGGCGTCTGCCGGCCGGGTGATATAGCGGTGCGCCACCAGTGGGGCGCTGTCGACGTCGGCGCGCAGTGCGGCCAACAGACTGTCCTTGCCTGAGCCGGACGGCCCCATCAGATAGATAAGCTGCGCCATCAGAATACCTGCTTGCCCTGGCGCCACACGTTGTGCACGTAAACGTGCTCGCCGTGCGGTCGTACCAACACCAGATCTGCCCGCATGCCTTCGGCGATGGTGCCGCGATCCTGCAAATTCAGCGCCCTGGCCGGGTTGCGGGTGATCATCTGCACTGCCTGCGGCAGGTTGTAATCGTTGCGTTCGTCGGCCGCAATGCGAAACGCCGCATCCAACAGGCTGGCCGGGTAATAGTCGGAGGACAGGATATCCAGCACGCCCAACGCCGCCAGGTGGTGCGCTGCTACGTTGCCGGAATGTGAGCCGCCACGCACGATGTTCGGCGCGCCCATCAGCACCTGCAATCCTTGTTGGTGCGAAGCCAGGGCGGCGTCTTCGGTAGTGGGGAACTCGGCAATCACGCTACCCAGCGCGCAGGACTCGCTGACGTGGGCGGCGGTAGCATCGTCGTGGCTGGCGAGCGAAATTTTACGCGCCCGGCAATGGGCGGCAATGGCTTCGCGATTCGGCGTAGCCCAGCGGGCAGAAAGCGCAACCTGGTGCTCTTCATACTCGCTCATCTGCTGGTCGTTGAGGTGATATTTGCCCTGATAATACTCACGGTATTTTTCACGCGAGGCGAACTGGCGCTGGCCCGGCGAATGATCCATCAGCGACACCAAAGACACCCCAGGCTTGTCCATCAACTGTTCGAACAGCGACAGGGTGCTCTCGTTGGGCAGTTCGCAGCGCAGGTGCAACCGGTGTTCGGCGCGGTTGACCCCGGCGCGCTGGCTGTGGATCACCGCGTCGATCATTTTTTGCAGGTTTTCCAGCCGGTGGCCGCCGTCGCGAACGTCGCCAATGGCCACCGCGTCCAGCACGGTGGTGATGCCGTTGGCTACCATCAGCGCATCATGGCTGCTCATGGCCGAATGCGCCGGCCAGTCGACGTTCGGGCGCGGGGTGAAAAACTTGTCCAGATTGTCGGTGTGCAGTTCAATCAAGCCCGGCAGCAGCCAGCCGCCTTCACCGTTCAATGCCTGCGGCAACTGGCTGGGCGTATCGGCAAAGCTGCGGATCATGCCGTCGCTGATTTCCAGCGATCCTTCGACCGTTTGATCTTCCAGCACCAGTTTCACGTTATTGATGATCATCAGAGGATCTCCAGCGCCTGTGGCACCTGCATGTCATATAACCGGTCGGCGACCTGCTGACGGACGCCTTCATCATGGAAAATGCCGACGATCGCCGCGCCACGTTGTTTGGCCTGTTCGATCAGCGCGACCACGGCCGCACTGTTACGGCTGTCGAGGGAGGCGGTGGGTTCGTCCAGCAACAGGATCGGGTAATCGACGATAAAGCCGCGCGCGATGTTCACCCGCTGTTGTTCACCACCGGAGAAGGTGGAAGGGGCCAGTTGCCACAGGCGTTGCGGTACGTTGAGCTGGTTGAGCAGCGTCTCGGCGCGTTCGCGGCATTCGGCGCGGTTGACGCCCTGTTCCAGCAGCGGCTGCATCACGACGTCCAGCGCGCTGATACGCGGGATCACCCGCAGAAACTGGCTGACCCAGCCGAGGGTGTGGCGGCGGACCGCCAGGATCTGGCGTGCTTCGGCCTGCACCATATCCAGCCATTCACCCTGGTGATTAATCCAGATATGGCCGCTGTCAGGCAGATAATTGGCATACAGTGAGCGCAGCAGCGTGGATTTCCCGCTGCCGGAATGCCCGTGCAGCACCACACATTCGCCGCTGCTGACCGTCATATTGGCATCGTGCAGTACCGGCAGTTGCGTGCCGTGCTGCTGGTGGAGCACAAAGGTTTTGCTGAGGTGTTCAACCCGGATTTGAATAGTCATTTGTCATTACCTTGCGTTACGACAGCACCGAAGAAACCAGCAGTTGGGTATAAGGATGGTGCGGATCGTCCAGCACCCGGTCGGTCAGGCCGCTTTCCACCACCTCGCCCTGTTTCATCACCAGCAGCCGGTGCGCCAGTAGGCGCGCCACGCCAAGATCGTGGGTGACGATCACCGCCGCCAACTGCATTTCCACCACCAGCGTGCGCAGCAGATCGAGCAGACGTGCCTGTACCGAAACGTCCAGCCCGCCGGTGGGCTCGTCCATAAACACCAATTTTGGGTGGGTCACCAGATTGCGGGCAATCTGCAACCGCTGTTGCATGCCACCGGAGAAGGTGGTCGGCAGGTCATCCAGGCGCGATACCGGGATCTCGACGTCTTCCAGCCATTGGCCGGCCTGACGGCGAATGTCGCCGTAGTGACGCTGGCCGATAGCCATCAGGCGTTCACCGATGTTGCCACCGGCAGAAACCTTGGGGCGTAGCCCGTCGAGAGGATGCTGATGCACCACGCCCCAGTCGGTACGCAGCAGGCGGCGGCGATCGCTTTCCGCCATCGCGTACAGGTCGTGCTGTTGCCCGGCCTGCGGGCGGTAAAGGATCTGCCCTTGTTGCGGCACCAGCCGGGCGGAAATCGACTTCAGCAGGGTAGTTTTACCGGAACCGGATTCGCCAACGATGCCCAGCACTTCGCCGGGATAGATATCAAAAGAGACATCGCTAAAGCCCTTGCCCGGTGCGTACAGATGGGTGAGGTTAGTCACCGACAGCAGCGGCGTGGTGCTCAGAGGGGTGGAAGCCATCAGTGCTGCGCCTCTTGCGAAGGTTGCGCCAGCTGTTGCTGGCAGTAATCGGTGTCGGAACAGACGAACATGCGGTTGCCCTGATCGTCGAGCACCACTTCATCGAGATAGCTGTGGCGTGAACCACACAGGGCACAAGGCTCGTCCCACTGCTGCACGGTGAAAGGATGATCGTCGAAGTCCAGGCTCTCCACCTTAGTGAACGGCGGCAGGGCATAGATGCGCTTCTCGCGCCCGGCCCCAAACAGCTGCAGTGCCGGCATCATGTGCATTTTCGGGTTATCGAATTTCGGGATCGGCGACGGATCCATCACGTAGCGGTCATTGACCTTCACCGGATAGGCGTAGGTGGTGGCGATATGGCCGTAGCGCGCGATGTCTTCATACAGTTTCACCTGCATCACGCCGTATTCTTCCAGCGCGTGCATTTTACGGGTCTCGGTTTCGCGCGGTTCGATAAAGCGCAGCGGCTCCGGGATCGGCACCTGATAAATCAGGATCTGGTCTTCACGCAGCGCGGTTTCCGGGATGCGGTGCCGGGTCTGGATCAGCGTAGCTTCCGGCGTGCGCTCGGTGGTGGCGACGCCGGCAACGCGCTGGAAGAAGCGACGGATGGAAACCGCATTGGTGGTGTCATCGGCTCCCTGGTCGATCACCTTCAGCACGTCGGCGCGGCCAATCACGCTGGCAGTCAACTGAATGCCGCCAGTGCCCCAGCCGTAGGGCATGGGCATCTCACGCCCGCCGAACGGCACCTGATAGCCAGGGATTGCCACCGCCTTCAAAATTGCGCGGCGGATCATGCGTTTGGTCTGTTCGTCTAGATAGCCCAGGTTATAACCGGTTAATACTTCACTCATCGCGGGCCTCCTGACGTTCGCTGAATTCCTGCCGCAGGCGTTTGAGCAATTCCAGCTCGGCCTGGAAATCGACGTAGTGCGGCAATTTAAGGTGGGAAACAAAGCCGGCGGCTTCAACATTATCGGCGTGGGCCAGCACGAACTCTTCATCCTGCGCCGGGCTGGCGATGCCTTCGTTGTACTCGGGGCTTTGCAGGGCGCGATCCACCAGCGCCATCGCCATCGCCTTGCGTTCGGCACGACCAAACACCAGGCCATAGCCGCGGGTGAAATGCGGTGGTTGGTCGACCGGGTCAATAAAGCCGTTGACCATTTCACACTCGGTCAGCAGGATCTCGCCGATATCTACCGCGAAACCCAGATCTTCAGGCACTATCTCCGCCGAAACATAGCCAGTACGTATCTCACCGGCGAACGGGTGGGTACGGCCGTAACCACGCTGGGTGGAGTAGCTCAGTGCCAGCAGGAAACCTTCGTCACCGCGCACCAACTGTTGCAAGCGTGCCGAACGGGAACAAGGGTAAACCGGCGGATTGCGGGTGATGTCATCCGGCGCGCTGCCGTCATCCTGTTCCGCCAGCGCCAGCTGCTGCTGACTGAGTAAGTCGAACACATGGGCACAGTTTTCCGGCAGCGGTTCGTCGGCCTGTGGCGCGCGTGGCGCTTCGCCTTCGGCCAGCAGGGCAAAGTCCAGCAGCCGGTGGGTGTAATCGTAGGTCGGCCCCAGCACCTGCCCACCGGGCAAGTCCTTGTAAACCGCCGAGATACGGCGTTCCAGCCGCATATTTTCGGTCGCCAATGGCTCACTGACCGCCAACCTTGGCAGAGTGGTGCGGTAGGCGCGCAGCAGGAAAATGGCTTCGACCAGATCGCCGCTCGCCTGCTTAATGGCCAGCGCCGCCAACTGAGGATCGTAAATACCCCCTTCGGTCATTACCCGATCTACCGCCAACCCCAATTGCTGTTCAATCTGCTGGGTACCGAGCGCCGGTACGCTGTCGTCGCCACGCCTCAGTTGTTCCTGTAACTGATGGGCTGCCTCAATGGCTTTTTCGCCCCCTTTAACGGCAACGTACATCAGCACACCTCCACATGGGTGGTCCGTGGCAGCGCCAGCAGGCGCTCACCGCAGGTCAGCAGGAAATCCAGCCCCAGCGGGAAACGCTGTGGACGGTTAATCAGGTAATCCAGTAAGGCTTGCGGCAATGACGGCGAGATAACCCGTTGCTGTTCAATGCCGGGACCGGTCAGGCGCAGCGCAGTGCCCTGTTCCAGACTGTCGAGCTGGACAACTACCGTGGCGCTGAACTCGGGGGAGATCTCGCTGCCGTGCGGTAAGGCCTGCAAATCAGCGGCCTGCAATTGCGTATCGAACAGGGCAAAGCACACTTCTTCGCTGTTATTGGCCAGCGGCGCACCGCTGTGGAAGCGAATGTTTGTTAGCACTTGCTCACATTCTAACGCCAGAGACAGTTGAATCGGCGTTTCCTGGTCTGCCAGGGTCAACAGTGCGGCGGTGCTGGCGGCGTTCAGCGCGCCCCAGGCCGGGCTTGTCGACAGTGTGACGATATGGCCCGGTTCACTTAATGCTTTAAGGATCAGGCGGAAAGCCTGTTGCGATTGTTCAATCGGTTGTGCAAAACCTGTCAGTAGGCTCATTGGTTAATCCCCTCGCACCAGCGTAAAGAAGTCCACCCGGCTGGAGGCTACCGCCCGAGCGCGAAGCTGGCGTTGTTCATGTTGCAAGGCCGCCAGTGGCTCAATCAGTTGCTGTTGCAGCAATTCGGCCTGCTCCGGCAGCTGCAACAGGGCATCCGCCAGCGCACAGAGTTCGGCATGGGCCTTGTCACGTCCGGCAATATAGCTGTAGCCGTAACCGCCGTTTTCCAGCTGCACCACCGCGCGGGTAACGGTCATGTCGCCCAGCACAAAGCGGCGGCCGGTGGCGCCCATACGGCCCTGTAACTGCGCCAGGCCAATCTCCGGCGCGCGAATGGTTTGGTAGCGCGGGCTGAGGTTCAGCGCCTGCCAGTGGCTGCGCAACTGGTCCGGCTGGCTGTGCGCCAGTACCGACATCCAGCGTTGTCTCGGCTGTAAGGCTTGCATTCAGTGCTCCATGGTCAGTTCAATCATGTCGGCGCGCGCCAGGCTGACGGAGTATTCCGCCACGCTGTCACTGCCGCTGCAGACGTTGAGGGTGCGCACGCACAGCAGCGGCGCGTGGGTAGCTATTTCCAGCAACCGACTCTCTTTGGCCTGCGCGCGGCGTGCGCTGATGCGCGTCTGCTTGCGGGTCAGCGGCTGGTGGATGTTGAGTTCGATAAATTCATGCAATGAGCCGCTGTGGAACTGCTGCAGCGCCGGCCACCAGTCCAGATCGGGCAGATAATGGTCGATCAGGCTCATCGGCACGCCGTTGACCCGGCGCAGGGTGCGCAGGTGGATCACCGTTTCGCCTTCTTCACGCGACAGTGCACTGGCCACATGTCCATTACACGGGCGTAATACTGCGAGTAAGCGCTCACTGGTGGGGTGACTTCCCTGCTCGCACAGGTTCTGGCTAAAGCGGGTATTGGCATGCAGCGGATAGTCATAGGGGCGCATCAGCACCAGAATGCCGATGCCGTGTCGACGTTGCAGCCAGCCGCGCTCCACCAATTGGTCGACCGCACGGCGCAGGGTATGGCGATTAACCTGATAACGCTCTGCCAGCTGTTGTTCGGAAGGCAGATAGTCACCGCAGCGGTATTGGGTACGCAGCTCTTGTTCAAGCTGCGCGGCGATTTGTTGGTAGCGGGTGGGGTATCTGGTCGGATGTCTAGATAAGTCCATCATAATGAAAACCTCGGCGTGCAGAATACCCATTTGCAGGATGCTGATGGTTGGCGTTGCATGGTCTGTACCCTTTGGTGAAGTTGGCGTTATTCTGCCGGGGTTAAATGACAATCTGGTTACGCGTCAGTGGCGAACAGATGAACTATTTGGGACAGGCTGATGATGCGCTCGGGGCTGCGGCGCGCTAAGCTGACGTCATTGTTCACCGAACCGAGCCAACCCCATGCCACAGCCTCTGACCGCAACCGAACACCGCAGCCGCCCCTGGCCGCTGTGGAAACCGATCCTGTTTCTGCTGGTGGTGGCCGTTGGCCTCTACTACGTCAAATGGCAACCCTATTACGGCAAGGCTTTTCTGGCGGCGGATACTCACTCGATCGGCAAATCGATACTGGCTAATGGCGACAGCAGCCCCTGGTTGGCAGCCTGGCACTATGCACTGGTCTATTTCACCGCGGTGTGGAAGGCGGCGGTGCTCGGCGTGGTATTGGGCTCGCTGGTGCAGGTGTTAATCCCACGCGACTGGTTGGTGCGCACCCTGGGCCACCCGCGTTTCTCCGGCACCTTGCTCGGCGCGGCGATCGCACTGCCGGGCATGATGTGTACCTGCTGTGCGGCACCAGTTGCCGCCGGGTTACGCCGTCAGTCGGTATCCAGTGGTGCGGCGATGGCATTCTGGCTAAGTAACCCGGTGCTGAACCCGGCGACGCTGATTTTTATGGGCTTCGTGCTTGGCTGGCAGTTTGCCGCTATTCGGCTGGTGGCTGGGGTGATTATGGTGTTGGGCATTGCCTGGCTGGTGCAGCGCGCGACCGCCAACGACCCGCAACCCGCCGCACTGCAAATGCCGGTGATACCGTTGGAGCAAACCGAGGCGCAGCCCTTTTTTAGCCGCTGGCTAAAGGCGCTGTGGTCGCTGTTTTGGTCGACCATTCCGATCTACATTCTGGCGGTACTGGCGCTGGGCGCGGCACGCGTGTGGCTGTTCCCGCATGCTGACGGCGCGATAGACAACAGCCTGCTGTGGATTATTGGGCTGGCGATCGCCGGTTGCCTGTTCGTGATCCCCACCGCAGCGGAAATCCCGATTGTGCAGACCATGATGCTGGCGGGCATGGGCACCGGCCCGGCGCTGGCGCTGCTGATGACCCTGCCAGCGGTCAGCCTGCCTTCATTGCTGATGCTGAACAAAGCCTTTTCCGCCAAGGCTCTGTGCCTGACCGCCGCGCTGGTGGCGCTGTGCGGCGCACTGACCGGCGTGGTGGGGATGGGGCTGGTGTAGGTGGACGTGGCATCTCCCTCTCTTGGGGAGAGGCCGGGGTGAGGGGATGATCAACGCAGCTTATGCACCACCTGATTGGCGCTGCCGCGCCAAATCAGCGCCGGGTCTTTTAAATCCTGCACAAACTTGCCGTCAATCAGCACGTTAATCCGATCCACCACCTGCATTTGCTGTTCATCCAGCTCCGCCAGTCGGTAACCGGTCCATAGCCAGATATCCTTGCCGGGGCACTCGGCATGTACCCTTTTCACCAATTGCAGCACCGCCGTGATATTGGCCGGATGCAGCGGATCCCCGCCGGAGAGCGACAGCCCCTGGCGCGGCACGCGCGTATCGTTCAGATCGGCAATCAACTGGTCTTCCATCGCCTGGGTAAAAGGCTGGCCGGAGTTGAGCCGCCAGGTGCTTTTGTTGTAGCAACCGGGGCACTGGTGTACGCAACCGGCAACAAACAGCGTGCAGCGGGTGCCGGGGCCGTTGACCACATCGATAGGGTAGTACTGGTGATAATTCATCTGAGGCCTGCCCATCAGGCTATTTTACTGGCCATTTTGCCTCCGGGTAGTGTTCACAAAATGCATGCATTTTGAACGCCCTCATAGAGGGCGGCCCGTAGGGTGAGCAACGCGAATAATATCCTCACGTACTGCGTGTACGCTCCGGTTTGTGCGCGCTGGCCGAAGGCAAACTGGTTGCGACAATCACGCCTGATGAACAGGCTTCTGCATAGGCTGCACGGCGTTTTTCAGCCGAGCTGCCCGTTGCCGAGGTGTTTCACCCGACGTTTCACTTCTTCCTGCTTACCGGCGTTGAACGGCCTGGCGTCCGGACTGCCGAGGTAACCACATACCCGGCGAGTGACGGAGACCTTGGACGGTTCGTGATTGCCGCATTTCGGGCAGGTAAAGCCCTTGCTGGTACAGGCAAACTCACCGGTAAAGCCGCACTCGTAGCACTCATCAATTGGCGTATTGGTACCGTAATAAGGTACGCGGCTGTAGCTGTAATCCCACACATCTTCCAGCGCTTTCAGGTTGTGCTGCAGGTTCGGGTATTCGCCGTAACAGATGAAACCGCCGTTGGCCAATGGGGGGTAAGGCGCTTCAAAATCCAACTTGTCGTAAGGATTAACCTTTTTCTCCACGTCGAGATGGAAGCTGTTGGTGTAATAGCCTTTGTCGGTGACGCCCGGCACCACGCCGAAATCGGCGGTATCCAACCGGCAGAAGCGGTCGCACAGGTTCTCGCTCGGCGTGCTGTACAGGCCGAAGCCATAACCGGTCTCTTCTTTCCAACTGTCGGTGGCGGCCCGCAGGCGGGCAACAATGGCAACCGCCTTGGCGCGCAGTGCTTCGTCGTCGTAGACGTGCCGTTGGTCACCGAACAGTGCGTTGATGGTTTCATGCAGGCCGATATAACCCAGCGAGATTGACGCGCGGCCATTTTTAAAGATGTCGGCGATATTGTCGTCCGCCTTCAGGCGTACACCGCAGGCACCTTCCATATACAGGATTGGCGCGACCCTGGCCTTGATGCCTTCCAGCCGGGCGATGCGCGTCATCAGCGCCTTTTTCGCCAACAGCAAACGTTGGTCAAGCAACTGCCAGAAGCGGCTTTCATCCCCGACCGCTTCTAGCGCAATGCGCGGCAGGTTCAGGCTGATCACGCCGATATTGTTGCGGCCGTCGTGCACCAGTTCGCCATCTTCTTCATAAGTACCGAGGAAGCTGCGGCAGCCCATCGGGGTTTTGAACGAGCCGGTGACTTTCACCACCTGATCGTAATTGAGGATGTCCGGGTACATGCGCTTGCTGGCGCACTCCAGTGCCAGCTGCTTGATGTCGTAGTTCGGATCGCCGTATTGGTGATTAAGGCCGTCGCGGATGGCGAACACCAGTTTGGGGAATACTGCCGTCTTGCGGTTCTTGCCCAGCCCTGCGATGCGATTTTGCAGGATTGAACGCTGGATCATCCGTGATTCCCAGCTGGTGCCCAGGCCAAAACCGAAGGTCACGAACGGCGTCTGCCCGTTGGCGGTGTGCAGGGTGTTGACTTCATATTCCAGCGACTGGAAGGCGTCGTAACACTCTTTCTCGGTGCGTGCCATGGCGTAGCCTTGCGCATCCGGGATCTGCCATTGTTCGGCGACCTGCCGATGTTTGGTGAAGCTTTCGCTGACGAACGGTGCCAGGATCTCGTCGATGCGGTTAATGGTGGTGCCGCCATAAATATGGCTGGCAACCTGCGCAATGATCTGGGCGGTGACCGCAGTGGCGGTAGAGATAGACTTCGGAGGTTCGATCTCGGCGTTGCCCATCTTGAAGCCGTTAGTCAGCATGCCTTTCAGGTCGATCAACATGCAGTTGAACATCGGGAAGAAGGGTGAGTAATCGAGATCGTGGTAGTGGATTTCGCCGCGCTCGTGGGCCAGCACTACGTCACGCGGCAGGATGTGTTGCTTGGCATAATGCTTGGCGACGATCCCGGCCAGCAGATCGCGCTGGGTGGGGATCACTTTGCTGTCCTTGTTGGCGTTTTCGTTCAGCAGCGCCATGTTGCTTTGCTCCACCAGGCCACGGATCTCCTGGTTCAGCCGACCGCGCAGTTCACGCGCTACGTCGCGATCGTGTCGATATTCAATATAGGCGCGGGCCAGCTGCTTGTATTCACCGGCCATCAGCTGATTTTCTACCGCCTGCTGAATTTCATGGATATCAACGCGCTGCTGCTGTGACATCCGTTGAGCGACTACGCGGGCGACGGTAGCGCAGTAGTCGGCATTGACAATACCGACGGCCAGCGCGGCGCGCTCGATAGCTTGCCCAATACGTGCCTCGTCAAAAGGTACCTGACAACCGTCCCGTTTAATCACTACTGGTTTCACGTTGTTACTCCTTGTTCCCCGAGGGAGCGCAGATGCCCGGCAGGCTAAAAGCCGTTGGGTATCGGTATGATTTCGGCTTATCCACAGGGCAATGCCGCAGCGCACAAGGGCTGAGGCGACGTGTGGATGATTTTGTGGATAAATACTATATATGGGTTCTAGTGTTTCTCAACACACTATATATAGATATTGGCGAGATTCTTTTGACGTAGAACAAGGAAATGGAAAGAGCGGGCGTTAGCTGTACAAGCCTGAATTTTTGGCCTGAAAAATCAGGCCGGGCGGTGACGGAAATGCTCGAGCAGGAACTCAACCCAGACGCGCACCCGTGGCGGCAGATCGGCGGAGGCATAATACAACCAGAGCTGGGTCGGCCGCGGCCAGCAATCCGCCAGCACCGGCTGCAGGGTGCCTTGTGCAAAATGAGGCTCCGTATACCAGCGCGCCAGGCAGACGATGCCCAGCCCGGCCAGAGCCGCATCCAGCAGCATCTCCGGGCGGCTGGCAACCAGACGGCCCTGCAGCTCCAGCGTTTTGGCTTCGCCGTGCTGTTGCAACGGCCATTTTACACTGCGACCGGTGGCCGGGTTGCGGTGCAACAGGCAGTTGTGCTGCAACAGATCTGGCGGATCCTGCGGCATGCCATGTTGCGCCAGATAACCGGGCGAGGCCGCCAGCACCATCTGCATCGGGTACAAGGATCGCGCCACCAACCGGCTGTCGGGGTCGACCCGGCTGCCAATCCCCACATCAAAGCCTTCCCCCACCAGATTGACCACTCGTGCATCCAGCGAAAGATCCAGGTCGATCTGCGGGTAGCGCTCAAGGAACTGCGGGATCAACGGCATCAGCATCTGGCGGCCGAAACCGGGGATCATGCTGACGCGTACCGTGCCGGAAGGGGTTTGCTGCGGGCTGCCGGCGGTTTCCAGCGTGGCGGACAGTGCCTGCCATAAGGGGGCCACTTGCTGTAACAGCGCCTTCCCTTCGTCGGTCAGTACCACGTTGTGGGTGTTGCGCTGGAACAACCGCAGCGCCAGCTTTTCTTCCAGCACGCGGATATTTTTGCTGATGGCCGCCGGCGTGACACCCAGCTGGCGTGCGGCGGCGGAAAAGTTCTGCGCCTGGGCGGCGGCAAGAAATGCCGGCAGCAGACGGTGGACATCAAAGGGAAGCGACATGATGGTTGATACTTTCAGTTGAAATTAAAGTGACAACCAACAGCCTACACCCGGTGCGTGGGAAATGGAAAAATGCGTTATCAAATTTTAATCAAGGATCTCTTATGTCGCGCATTTTAGTCTTAACCGCCCACCGTTTTCCCGATGATTCACGTATCAACAAAGCGTTGATAGAAGCGCTACGTCCTTTGCCAAACGTGACTGTTCATGAGCTGATGCGAGCTTACCCGGACTATCAAATCGACGTGGCGCGTGAGCAGGAGTTGCTACAGGGTCATGATGCGGTAGTGATGCTGTTCCCGTTCTACTGGTACAGTTCCCCGGCGATCCTCAGCGAATGGCAGGATGCGGTATTAACCCACGGTTTCGCCTACGGTAGCGAAGGCACTAAACTGCAGGGCAAACCGCTGCAACTGGTGGTCACTACCGGCGGCAATCAGCAGGCTTATACGCCAGAAGGTTATAACCGCTATCCGGTGGCAGATTTGCTGCGCCCATTCCATGCGATGGCCAACCTGACCGGCATGGATTACCTGTCGCCGTATCTGGTTCAGGGGGTGTTTGATATCAGTGAGGAGCGTCTGGCACAAGAGGCTGCCGGCGTGGCGGCACTGCTGAAAAAACTGTAGGGCGCGGCAAGCCACGCCCCGACAGCATTAGTCTTCCAGCAACCACCACACCGCTTCGAACGGTCGCAGGGTGGTGGCCTGCGGCTGGGCAGGTGCATCGGCGTAGTTGCTCATCAGCGGCCGCCACAAAACAGAAGGCTCGACGCCTTCTGCCTGCCAGGCCAGCGGCTCGCGACTGAGGTTGGCCGCCACCAGCAGGCGTTGACCGTTCCAACGACGTTGGTAGCACCACAGCGCCGGGTGGGCAGGGGCCAGATCCTGATAGTCACCGTGAGTCAGCAGCGGATACTGCTTGCGCAGGGTGATTAACTGGCGATAGGCGTAAAACACCGAATCCAGATCGGCCAGCGCCGCTTCGGCGTTGATCTGCGGGTAGTTTTCCGCACAACTGATCCACGGCGTGCCCTGGGTGAAACCGGCGTTTGGCGCGCAGCTCCACTGCATTGGCGTGCGGCCGTTATCGCGTGATTTGCTGGCCAGGATCGCCAGCAGCTCGGCGTCACTTTTCCCCTGCGCACTGAGTTCGGCGTACATGTTCAGACTTTCCACATCGCGATACTGTTCTATGGCGTTAAAGCCCGGATTGGTCATGCCGATCTCTTCGCCCTGATAAATATAAGGCGTGCCCTGCATGCCATGCAGCGCCATCGCCAGCATCTTGGCGGCCGGCACCCGTAGTTCACCCTCATCACCGAAGCGTGAAACGATGCGCGGCTGATCGTGGTTACACCAGAACAGCGCGTTCCACGCCTGGTTATGCATCCCCTGTTGCCAGTGGCGGAAAATCTGTTTGAGTTCGACGTAATCCGGCGCCGCCAGCGTCCATTTTTCGCCATCGGCATAGTCCACCTTCAGGTGGTGGAAGTTGAAGGTCATCGACAGCTCTTCGCCGCTTTGCGCCGCGTACTGCCGGCAATGTTCCAACGTGGTGGAGGACATTTCACCGACGGTCATCAGGCCACGCGGCTGGAACACGTCGCGGCTCATTTCCTGCAAAAATTCATGAATGCGTGGGCCATCGGTGTAGAAACGGCGGCCATCACCCTGGCTGTCGGACGGGAAATCCTGCTGCTTGGAGACCAGATTGATCACGTCGAGGCGCAGACCGTCGACGCCTTTGTCGGCCCAGAACTGACAAACCTTCTTCAACTCTGCGCGTACCGGTGGGTGCTCCCAGTTGAGATCCGCCTGCTCGGTGGCGAACAGGTGCAGATAATACTGGCCGCTGTCGGCGTGCCACTGCCAGGCGTTGCCGCCAAACTTGGAGCGCCAGTTGTTCGGCAGGACGTCGCCTTCGCCGTCGCGCCAGACATAAAACTGGCGGAACGGGCTGTCAGGATCCTGCGAGGCTTTGAACCACGGGTGCTCGGTCGAAGTGTGGTTGAACACCATGTCCATCACGATGCGGATGCTGCGTTGGTGGGCGGCGGCAATCAGGCGGTCGAAATCCTCCATGGTGCCGTAGGCGGGGTCGATGGCGCAGTAGTCTGCCACGTCATACCCGTTGTCCACCTGCGGTGAGACATACACCGGCGTCAGCCAGATGGCGTCGATGCCCAGTTCCTGCAGATAGTCCAGCCGCTGCGTCACACCGGCCAGATCGCCGTAGCCGTTACCGGTGCTGTCCTGAAAACTCTTCGGATAGATTTGATAGATGACGCCGTTCTGCCACCAGGGGATTGGATTGCTCATATAAATACCTTAACAGGCCCGGCGCACCAGGCCCCTACATTTCAATCAGACCGGCAGCTCACCGCGGCTGGCCTTGCGTTTGTAAACCATGATGGTCAGTACCAGCGGGATCACCACCGCCACCAGGATCGCCACCGTGTAAATCATCCAGAACTGTGGTTTGATTGACAGAATGCCCGGCAAACCACCGACGCCGATACCGTTAGCCATCACGCCGTCCAGGCCGCAGATCAGCCCGGCAAAGGCGGAGCCGATCATTGCGCACAGCATTGGGAAGCGGTATTTCAGGTTGATCCCGTACATCGCTGGTTCGGTGACGCCGAGGTAGGCGGAGATGGCCGCTGGCACCGAGATTTCACGCTCGTTGGCCTTGCGGCTGACAATAATGATGCCCAACACCGCCGAGGCCTGCGCAATGTTGGACAGCGCAATCAGTGGCCAGACCGGGGTGCCGCCCATGCTTTGGATCATCTGCATATCTATGGCCAGCGTGGTCTGATGCACGCCGGTAATCACCAGCGGTGCATACAGGAAACCAAACAACGCGGCCCCAATAGGGGCGAAGCTGCCGGTCATCACGGCTTTCACCGCCCAGGCTACGCCATCGCCAATCATACGGCCGAATGGCCCGATAAACGCGTGCGCCAGGAACACCGCCAGCAGCAGGGAAACTACCGGCACCACCACCAGATACAGGTAATCGGGCACGATCTTTTTCAAGCGGGTCTCAATCCAGCCCAACGCCATACCGGCCAGCATGGAAGGGATCACCTGTGCCTGATAGCCGACTTTCTGAATGGTGAACCAGCCGAAGTTCCACACCTCCGGGATCTGCTGACCGAGCTGATAGGAGTTCATCAACTGTGGTGAAACCAGCGTGACGCCCAGCACGATGCCGAGTACCGGTGTGCCGCCCATTTTTTTTACCGTTGACCAGCAAATGGCGACCGGCAAGAACATGAAGATGGCTTCACCGAGCAGCCACAGGAAGTCGTAGATGGTTTTCCACGCCGGATGCATCTGCGCCAGCGTTTGGCCGCCGGACATCGGGATGTCGCCAATGACGTTGCGGAAACCGAGGATCAAACCGCCGCTGATTAAAGCAGGCAGCAGGGGGAAGAAGATTTCGGCGAAGTGCGAGATGGCGCGTTCGCTCCAGGTCATGTTCTGGCGTGCTGCGACCTTGGCCTGCTCTTTATCGGCTTCATTAACGCCGGTGGTGGCGATCAGGGCCTGGTAGTAATCCCCGACCTCGGGGCCGATCACCACCTGGAACTGCCCGGCGTTGGTGAAGCAGCCTTTGACCATTGGCAGCTCTTCGATTTCATTCGGTTTGGCCAGAGCTGGGTCATTGAGAACAAAACGCAGCCTGGTAATGCAGTGGCTGACGGTAGCGATATTCTCGCGCCCGCCCACCAACACAATCAGGCGATCGATATCCTGCTGTTTTACTTTGCTCATTATTAGATACCTTTCTTGGTATGGGACTGCCGCAGAGGTGTTGTTGGAGTAATGATCAAAGCTTAGTCACTCCGCTTTTTTTATGGAATGGGAACGTTCCCGGTTTGGGGCGAGGATCACAAAACGATAAAAAAATGACCATTTATACAGCAGGGAATTTTGCGAGACGGCCGAAACATCCGGAAATATTATCTTGAACTAGCGGATTGGCGGCTATACTGTCACCCTTAACAATCAATAAGTTGATTGAAATTAGCGCGACTCGTTAGTCCAATACGTTATATGAGCGTCGCTACCACGTACTTTTTCAAGGAAGAATGATGACGTTGACATTGCCCCGGATCCTTATGGTTTTCACCGCGCTGTTGCTGAGTGCCTGTACCAGCCAAAAAAGCAGCCCGGAACGCCATGCCCGGCATGCGATTTATCAAATGGCGCGAGAGGATTTTTCCCCAGAAATGCGAACCCAAATTCCGGACTCGATAAAAGCCTCTATTCCGTTCTTTGACCAGTTTTATCAAATGGGGAAAGCCGATCGGGCCAAGGGATTGACGCGCCAGCAGGCAGAGCAGCAGGAAGCCCATTTCCGCAGTCCTGAATTCCTCAGTGATTTGGGGCGGAAGGGGAAATTTATCAATCAGGAATATTCCGTGGATAACCCGCAGAAACAACGCCAGATCCTGCTGGATTCCGCCGTGGCCACCTACTGGGATGGCTATGAAGGGCGGCCGTGAGGGGTAGTGCTGATATATCATCCATTTATCTCTTCATGGAATATTGATGGTACAGGTAAATAGATAGAGTAATACGACGGTATTAATAAAAAGCCCAACAAGTGAGAGTTTGTTGGGCTTTGGTTAAGATAGAGTTATAAGAAAGATCGATGGATTAAATTAGGTGAAATTTTTCCAGGGTCTCTTTTACTTCTCTCTTTAACCCATCAGAGTCCAATTCACTTTCTCTTCGTTCTGGATTGGAAGTATAGCAGTCAGCAAGGATAAAAATCTCAGATGCACACTCACCAACATCTTTACTATCTTTGGCTAACAGTCCTGCCTTCCCTTCTTCTCTCCATAACTTAAAGAATTGTGACTCGAAATCATCAGCAGTTAATTGCGATGATACTAGCCTTTTGGCCAACTCAATTAACTTTAGACTCATTATAAAACTCCTGTGTTAATATATCCGTTATATTGTGGTGAACCAGGAATTAAATTCCATCCAGAAACAAACTCGCCATCCTTATCGAGAACGACGACATTGTTTGTTTTAGTATTAAAGAACACCTTAGATCCCTTTTCCCGTCGATAAGTTCCTTTTTCCACAGTGTCTCTATCCTTTAAGTGTGCTTCAACTGCATCACGATATTGAGTCAACGTTACTCTATTTTTTTTTGTATCGGCAATACCAAAATCACTGGCGTGCTTAAATTTCTTGTCCAACTGCTTGCGGGTAAAGCGGCCAGAATCAAGCGGATCGCTCAGCATCACATAAATCGGCTCGACGCCGCTGCCCGTAGCATCCGGCTGCCAGTAGATGAAGTCCTGCAGCTCTTTAAGGTCATCCGCCGGGAAACTGGTGGTAACTATACTGTCTGCCTGTTTTACTGTCGTGCCAGTATGCACTGGCGTGACGGGGGCAGGCGAACTGTTTCCTGTATGGGGAGGCGCTGTCGGGCCAGCCGGAGCTGGGTTAACCAGGATGGTTTGCGATGGTGCACCTCCCACCGCAGGAAGCGTAATCCTATCCAACCCGGTTTTCTCATCACGTGCTGCCTTTAGAACAGTTACGCTTGTAGGTACGCCACCCATACCCGTTTTAACCAGCCTGACCTGTTGCTGACCATTCTCCATAACTAAAGAGCCACGAACCGGTAAGTCGACAGAGTGCATTTCCGGCGAAATGCTGACTTTGCCGGCAGCAATTAGATTGGCCTGAAAACCAAACATGACAATGTCGCGTCCGTAAAGCTTGTCGCTGCCTTTCCCTGCTTCTGTGGGCCAGAAGCCCATAACTAAAGCGCCAACAGTTGCCCCTGCAGTGCTGACGGTTGCGGCCTCAGCTAACGCAATGGCTCCTCGCCACACAGCCCCTGCTATCGAACCGGCTAACTCACTGGTCGTGGTCAGAACGCCTTCGGCGGCAGTTGATAGCTGTAGCATCCCAGGCGCACGATTGAGTACCATTGCGCCTGCGGTCGCTAACGCAGCATTGGCTGCTTGCGCCTTTTCGGGGGTGTAAGTCGGGGCGTCCAAAACCCCAGCTTTGGCGAACTGCATTTTCCTTGCTTCTTCGGCCTTGCGGGCTTCTTCGGCCTTAATCCTAGCTTCCGTTTCAACCTTGTTTTTTATTGCGTTTAAGGTGTTTTTCTTGGCCGTCATATCTCCCGTAAGGATTTTTACCCGGTTAAGGTATGCGATGAGTTTATTTTTTTCCTCAATCTCCGCGTTAATTTTAGGTGGGACGGCTTCATTCCATAATTTGATTAGCCATGGTCCCGTTGTTGATATAGCCACATCAATCATGCCAACAGTCTTGTCGATAAAATTCGAGAGCTTATTGTTATTCATAAAGTCTCGAAAGGTGTTCTCTGTCTCCTGAACTTTGCTGTTGACGGTATGCTCTTGATTATTTTTCAAATCGATATTCATTTGCAACGTGTTAACTGCTTCCTGCAATGCATAAGCTGCTGCATTAACTTCAGGATTATTACCGAGTCCGGTATTTCTTAAATCCGTCAATAACGCATTAGCCTCATCCCTGATTTTCTCTGCATTCTGTGGATAGGCATTTATGGCATTTTCCAGAAATTGATTTATTTTCATCTGACTTTCCCTGAGTCTGGATAACCCGGAAAAAGCCAACTTGTTCGGATCATATGCTGGACGCCCGCCGCCAGGCCGCACTCCACCCATTCCTGGCCAAGGAACGTAAACGGGTAAGGGTGCTCCGGGGTTAGTTCCACTGTCGATAACTGGCGGGGGATTGGCAGTCACAGTAAGTATTTCTTCAGGCATAAATAACCTCCATGTGTTTACATACAGTTCATATCTATGGATAGAGCACAGGCCTATGACAGGGCGTTCGCGTTACTGAAACCTGGAGATAAATGCTTGCCAGATTAGGGCCCCATCAACTGTTGCTCATGAATTACGAATTGTTGAAATAGCCTCTTCCAGCACCGACAACCGAGACTCCAGCGCAAGCCGGGCCTCACGTTCTTCCTTTAACGCTTCGACCAGAAGGGCGACCACGCCATTGATATTAATTCCGCGGGCGTCTTTCAGAACGCTGCCGTCATTCAGTTTTAATTCAGTTTTGGTCACTGTTTGAGGTAAGACTGCCTCCACTTCCTGGGCTATTACCCCGGCTTCCGGCACGCCCTGTTTCAGGTAGGTATAACCGCCAATTTTTCCTAATTTATCCAGCGCACCTTCTATTTTCTCGATGTCCGTTTTCATGCGGGCATCTGAGCTGCTGTGCCAGGCACCGTTAGCGTAGGCGTGGCCATCATTGCGGAACTCGTACCAACCCTGTGCACCGCCATTGGCAACATGTAATCCTACAAAGTGATGTTGGCCAATACGCTCATAATGGTAGAAATCGGCAAACAGGCTACCTTTCCCCTGTATACGCATTGCGTTGGTAATACGGTCAGCATTGTTATTGGTGTCAAAGTTTCCGGCAGCTACAATCCAACCATCGGCATTGCGTTTGATTAATTGCCCGACTGAAAGCTCGCTGTTGGCTCTGACCTGTAATTCGTTCCAGTTCCCCTGCCAGTCACGGTAAGAGAGCAAGCCATAATCCTCCTTACCGGCGATAACGCGTGATCCCATCAACATGGTGGTGGTCACATTGCCACTAGTGAAACCGGTACTGACGTCGGCAGCATAGTAGACTTGCCCTGCGATCAGAGGTGCAGGGCCGGTGGTCGCAGTGGAAACACCGGCATTGTGCGAGATCATGGCACCGCCGGAGATATCCACGCCGTTACGCAGGGATACCCGGCCGGTAGACAGGTTAAAAGAGAAGGGGCGCAGGGTGTTCCACTGCCCGTCCTGTGCCTGGCCGTTGGGTGTGGTCAGGGCGTAAAAATCCTTACCGTCGTTACGCAGCATCACGCCGGTATTGCCGTTTGCCAGGCGGAAACCGTTTGCTGCTTTAGTCACAATTTCACCGTCACTGACGACTCGTTTACGCAGGGTGGTCAGTGATTTCAGCTCAGTCACATCGTCATTAACACCGTTAGTCACCTGAGCATTTTTCTTTTCTTCAGTCATGATTATCTTCCTTTTCGACATTCTGTTTCCTGATGGTTAACAGCGTCCGGTGCCCTCCGTTGCTCCTAAATGGCAGGTCTGGGGAGGTACACATTCCGTGTGCTGAAAAACCGCTAAAACACACAGTAACAACTGTATGCATAAACAGTAATTTACTTGGCTGGGCGAGGAAGGTCGATTACCGGTTGTTGTGTGGTGGCGGATACAAAATAGCGATGAAGTGACGCTCACTGGGTGTGAGCATCAACAGGGGATTTCAGGCTGAAGGATATGGGGAGCTAAACAACCAACCCGCCTTCAGGCGAGTTGGCTTGGCACGATAATCTGGCGGATGCCTTGTTCGCCGCTGAGCTGCCCCAGCAGCTGTTGGGCGGCCTGCAGCCCGGCCGTGCCGTAGCCCAGATCAACCGAAAAAGTTTCGGGGAACAAGAAGTTAAGCAGCGGGGTATTACCGATACCGCACACCTGTAGCGGGGCAATATGTTGCTGTTGCAGGTATTTGATGGCACCCAGGGCGATGGTGTCGGAGGCACACACCAACGCGGTGGTTTGCGGGTCGATGACCGAGGCGGCCAGTTGGAAACCACTCTGATAGCTCAGTTCGCCCAATGCCACGCTTGGGATGAGTTGCTGTTGCTGACAGGCGTCGAGGTAAGCCTGGTGGCGGCGCATACCGGTGGTGGCATCCGACAACTGCACCCCCAGGTAGCCGATATGCCGATGGCCCTGTTGTTGCAGGCGTTCCATCAGCAGCCGCACGGCGCCGTCGTCATCGTAGCAAACCGAGGAAAAACCGTCGTATTCACGCGCCAGCACCACCATTTTATCCTGCCATGGGCTGAGCATCGCTGCCGTAAGATCGGTGAAACCGAACAGGATCACCCCGTCAACGTTGCGCTGTTGCAGAACGTGCAGATGCTCTTTCACCAGGCGGGTTTCAAACTGGCTTTCCATCACGATAGGATCGAAGCCGTGCTGATAGAGCAGCGGCAACATGGTGCGTACTGCCTGGTTTTCAGACGGCGAGTCGAGACGGGAAACGATAATGCCGACCACTTTGTCGCTCTGGCCGCGCATGGCACGTGCCGACTTGGATGGGGTAAACCCCTGCTGACGGATCACCGCTTCCACCCGTTCGCGGGTCTGTGGGCTCACGCTGCCTTCGTTGTTCAACACGCGTGATACGGTGGATTTACCTACGCCGCTCAGGCGTGCGATGTCCTTGATGGTCAGCCGGTTTTGCATGGTTTAATTTTCATTGAGGTTAAAAGGCGTAAACTGGCGGCCTACGCTGAATGCCCGTCAGCATAGCCTATTTTCCGCAACGGATCTTGATGCTATGCAGGGATTTGCGTATCGCGCGGAACGGCCGCTCTTGTCGTTTGTTCTTTTCATTTACCGGAGGTTATCACCTATATGGATCCCGATCCGACCCCGTTAGACACCCACTCGGCTTCCCGGTAAAACCTGCCCGCTTTGCGCTGCTGTTTTACCGGTGAAGTCATAAACGGTAACCGGTAGCGCGCGCCCGTCGTTCGCTCCTGCTGCTATTAAAAATGTAAGGATCTGCCCCGGCAGAGGCTTTTTGGCGTGTCCGAAAGCCTGGCCGGGGAGGATCTCGTGTTCCCCCATTGCCGTGAGGCAATGGGGGACGAGGTGCAAAAAAATGAAACTGAAAAACATCCCCCGTCAGCTGCTGGGCCTGCTCAGCCGCAATTTACCGCGCCGTTTGGTGCACCGTGACAGCCTATTGGACGGCCTTGGCGGCAAAGCGCAGGGGTTGCCCGCCGGTTTGGCAGAGCAAAGGCTGGAATGCGCAGCCGCGAACACCACCGAGCTTTATCTGCGTTTCCAAAGCCATCCGGAAGGCATAACCGCCCATGAGGCGGAACGGGTACGCGAACGCTGCGGTGAGAACGTAATTGACGATCAGCAGCAAGAGGCCTGGTGGCAGCACCTGTGGCACTGCTACCGCAATCCGTTCAACCTGCTGTTGACTGCTCTGGGCATGATTTCTTATGCCACCGAGGATCTGACCGGCGCACTGGTGATCGCGCTGATGGTGGTGATCTCCACGCTGCTGAATTTCATTCAGGAAGCGCGATCCAACAAGGCGGCGGATGCGCTGAAGGCGATGGTCAGCAATACCGCCACGGTGATCCGGAGTGACGCATTGACCGGTAAAAGCGGGCATCTGGAGCTGCCGATCTCACAACTGGTGCCGGGCGACATCATCAAGCTGGCGGCGGGCGACATGATCCCGGCGGATCTGCGCGTGCTGTCGGCAAAAGATCTGTTTATCAGCCAGGCGGCGCTGACCGGTGAGTCCCTGCCGGTGGAGAAAATCGCCGAGCTGCGCGAACAGGTGGAAGATCCGCTGGAATGCCAAAACCTGTGCTTTATGGGCACCAACGTGGTGAGTGGCACCGCGCTGGCGATGGTGATTGGCACCGGCGGCGACACTTATTTCGGCCAACTGGCGCAGCGCGTGATCGGTCAGGATCAGCAACCCAATGCCTTCCAAAGCGGGATCAGTAAAGTCAGTTGGTTGTTGATCCGTTTTATGATGGTGATGACGCCCATTGTGCTGCTGATCAACGGCTACACCAAGGGCGACTGGTGGGAAGCGGCGCTGTTCGCGCTGTCGGTGGCGGTAGGGTTGACCCCGGAAATGCTGCCGATGATTGTCACTTCTACCCTGGCCAGAGGGGCGGTGAAGCTGTCGAAACAGAAAGTGATCGTCAAACGCCTGGACGCGATCCAGAACTTTGGCGCCATGGACATTCTGTGTACCGACAAAACCGGCACCCTGACCCAGGATAAAATCGTGCTGGAGCGTCATACCGACGTGTTCGGCGTCGCCAGCGATCGGGTGCTGCATTACGCCTGGCTGAACAGCTTCTACCAGACCGGGTTGAAAAACCTGCTCGACGTGGCGGTGCTGAGCTGCGCGGAGCAGAGCCAACAGCCGGACGCCTTGCAGCATTACCAAAAAGTGGATGAGATCCCGTTTGATTTTGAACGCCGCCGGATGTCGGTGGTGGTGGCCAAAGACGCGCAGTATCACGAGTTGATCTGCAAGGGCGCGCTGGAAGAGATGCTGGCGATTTGCAGCCATGTGCGGCAGGAAGATCAAGTGATCCCGCTGACCGAAACGTTGCTGGCACGCATTTGTCGCGTTACCGACGATCTCAACCAGCAGGGGCTGCGGGTGGTGGCGGTGGCCAACAAGATCCTGCCGGCGCGGGTCTATGAATACGGTGTGGCCGACGAATCGGATCTGATCCTCGAAGGTTATGTGGCCTTCCTCGATCCGCCAAAAGAGAGTACAGAACCGGCGCTGGCGGCGCTGAAAAACAGCGGCGTGACGGTGAAGATCCTCACCGGCGACAACGAGTTGGTGGCGGCCAAGGTATGTAAAGACGTCGGGCTGGCAGCGGATAATGTGCTGCGCGGCAGTGAGATCGAACAGATGGACGACCGGCAACTGGCGCAGGCGGCGGTGCGTACCACGGTGTTCGCCAAGCTGACGCCGCTGCATAAGGAACGTATCGTCAAGCTGCTGCGTCAGCAGGGCCATGTGGTCGGCTTTATGGGCGACGGAATTAACGATGCTCCGGCGCTGCGTGCGGCGGATATCGGGATTTCAGTGGATTCTGCGGTGGATATAGCCAAGGAAGCCGCGGATATTATCCTGCTGGAAAAAAGCTTGATGGTGCTGGAGCAAGGGGTGATTGAGGGGCGTCGCACCTTCGCCAACATGCTCAAGTACATCAAGATGACTGCCAGTTCCAACTTCGGTAACGTTTTCAGCGTGCTGATCGCCAGCGCCTTTTTGCCGTTCCTGCCGATGTTGCCGTTGCATCTGCTGATCCAGAACCTGATGTATGACATTTCGCAGATCGCCATTCCGTTCGACAACGTCGATGACGATCAGATAACTCAGCCGCAGCGCTGGAACTCCGGCGATATTGGGCGTTTTATGGTGTTCTTTGGACCGATCAGTTCTATTTTCGACGTGCTGACCTTTAGCCTGATGTGGTGGGTGTTTAAAGCCAATACGCCGGAAATGCAGACGCTGTTCCAGTCCGGCTGGTTCGTTGAAGGGCTACTGTCGCAAACGCTGATTGTGCATATGATCCGCACGCGCAAAATTCCGTTTATCCAGAGCCGCCCTTCGTGGCCGCTGTGCATCATGACCCTGCTGGTGATCGCCACCGGTATCGGCCTGACCTTCTCGCCGCTGGCCAGTTTCCTGCAGTTGCAGGCGTTACCCCTCGGCTACTTCCCATGGTTGGTGCTGATCCTGTGCGGTTATATGGTGCTGACCCAGTGTGTGAAAGGCTGGTTTGTGCGCCGTTACGGCTGGCAGTAATCTCTCAAGCCCTCTCTGCGCTATGGGAGAGGGCATCTGTGATCCACCCCGTCGGCTCACATTCATTCGCTTTTTCGGCTGCCATTCACCGTCATTTTGTTAGCGTCCAATTGCGATGTGAAGTTGTAGACAACCTGCACAATGACACCTTTTTCGCTCTTTAAGGTTCTTACCATCACGGTTTCCGTGAGATCTGTGCCGCGCCAGCATACATTGTCAATATTGCAGTTGCCCTGGCGTTCGTAGCCGATTGATGTCAGGTAATCGTCAATTTTATGGGTATCCTCGGCACCGTAAAATTTCACTGCATACACATGCGTTGCAGGGCCCGTGATGTTGGCGAAATCGAAGTCATAACGGGGGGTCAGACGGGGAATTTTTCTCAGAATCTCGGGCGTATAAAAATCATATTCCCGTTTATTCTGTTCGGTATAGTGCGCGCTGCCGGCAAACTCCATCTGCATATAGGGCCAGATATACGCGAGCGCAGCAGCACTCACGATAGCAACGACGCTGAGTAGCTTAAGTGATCTACGCATAGGGTAATGTTCCCCCTTTCGCTTTATCAATGTATGAGCCATCAGCGCTGGCGATACCAACGATTCCGGAATGGAAGTCACTCCAGGGTCTGACTGTCTTCATAAAATTCGGCAGAATGCCTCTACGTGGCTTGGCGTTGGGGAACTTCTCAGGGGCGGGGAATAATAGTGGTGAAAAGGAATCGTTTTTCCAGGAGCCGATCTTCCCGTAGTGATCCCATCTTTTTAGCGCTTGGGCCTTACTGACTGGCCGCAACATTTCAAAGGGATTTTGAATGGACACAACGCGATAAAAGCCCAGCAGATCCGAAACCAAATCCTCTCCGCTGAATCCACTGTCTGTAACGATATTGATTGGGAATGAGGCTTGGAGTCCTTCAAATTTTCGGGCCAACGACATCATCATCGCAAGTGCAATGCTCTGGCGTTCGAAATACGAACGGCCTCTTTTAATACGCCAGGTAATAAATTTACCCATTTTTATGGTGTAAAACGGATCAACCATAGACTGCGAATAGGTAATCATAGGGACTGCCATATTCCCGGCCATCAATGATGTCGTTACGCTTACTCATCCTTGACCCTTTTTCCTGTTTGATTAACTGATGAATTTTAACATGTCAGCCGATCATTACATGGCGGGGATATCCTTTTAAGAAAAGTAGCCGAAGTAGCATCCATTACGCGTTATGGATGCCAGTCTGTGCAAAAAACAGGTTTGATGCTGGATTTCGCTCCTCTGGCAGAGAGAGACGAAGTGGTGATTGCGGCGGGCTACCCGCTGGAGGCGTTGTTGCGTGCCTGCGCGATCGAATAAGGGAGGATTTAGGGCTCAGTATACTGAGCCCGAAAACAACTTACAGCTGCAGCGGCGGTAACTGTTTAAAAATGCAGACCAGTCCTTCACCCCAGCCTTTGCGGATGGCGTTGAAATGCGGATGATCTTCGGTGATGCGGTATTGTTGTGCGCTGCTGAAACTGTCGCGCGGGTAGATCATCACGTCGAGCGGCAGGCCGACCGATAGTGGCAGGGGCGTGTTGAGTGGCACAACTGACCAAATTCCAGGTGGCGAAGATGGTAGCTTCCGTCGGGCTGTAGTAATCCACCTACGGGTAGCTCACCCCGCTGAGGCTGACCGGGTTGAGCTTTTCCCCTGTGGTAAACAGGTAACGCAACGCCAGGTTTTCCGGCTGTGGCGCACTGACAATTTCAGCCACCAACACCGTGGGTACAAAGCATGGGTGATCTGGCGGTGGGCGAAGAAGTCGAGCAGGGCAAAAGGCTGCAAGCGGGTCTCTTCCTCCGGCAAAGACAACGTAGCGCTACGGTCAATGCCGCCCAAATTTCCCACTGCGCCACGTCAAAACCAATACCGGCTATCAGCGTTGAACGGCTTGTGCGGTTCATGGAAAAATAAAAACGGCCAGCCGATGGCTGACCGTTGGGCGCGTGTGTGGTCGTGGAATTAACGACGAACGGCGATGGCTTCGATTTCGATTTTCACGTCTTTTGGCAGACGGGCCACTTCGACGCAAGAACGGGCCGGGAACGGCGCGTTGTGCTCAGTGAAGAAGCTTTCGTAAGCGGCGTTAACGGTGGCGAAATCGTTCAGGTCTTTGACGAAGACCGTGGTTTTCACGATGTCGGCGACTTTCAGGCCGGCAGCTTCAACGATTGCTTTAACGTTTTCCAGTGACTGGCGTGCCTGAGCGGCCACGTCGTCGGCAACGGCACCGGTTTTAGGATCGACCGGGATCTGACCGGAAGTGATGATCATGCTGCCCAGATCAACGCCCTGCACGTAAGGACCAATGGCTGCCGGGGCGAGTTCAGTGCTAATGTTACGTGACATTTTTTCTCCTGATATATACCCGTCATACTTGAAGCTGCCTCTGTGTTGGCAGCGCTCACCCACCCGAATCACTTACTACAGTAAGCTCATCGGGATGAGTTCCCTTGCCGCCTTGACGCAACTCCAATTATTTAGGGTATACCATTTGTCTTTCAAAACGCAGCGTGGTCGGCTGCGTGTGCTCGCCGTAGGGGCGAACAAATTCGGCCCTACGGCATTCCATTATAGGGAGTGTCGAGCAGATTAACAGCGCCGTTCCCGGTCAATAGGCATATTTCAGTCTGCCTGCAACACCACCTGATGTTCGAACTCTTTCTCGCAGTAGCGGCACTTCAGATATACGTTGCCGTTGTGGGATTTCACGCTAAAGCTGGAGGACACTGGCTCACTACGGCTGATGCAGTTGCTGTTCGGGCAGGTCAGCACGCCGTCGATATGGCCCGGCAGGCTGAGGGGCAGTTTGCGCACCACTTCGTAATTGTCGATTCGGTTGACCGTGGCTTTGGGGGCGTACATCGCCAGCTGGTTGGCCTGTTGTTCGGTCAGGAAGGTGTTCTCGATTTTGATCAGGTCTTTGCGGCCCAGCTCGCCTGAAGGCAGGTTCAGGCCGATGGTAATGCGCTGGTCGGTGGCGGTCAGCTTGAACAGCGTCAGCAGCTTAAAACCTATCTGCGCCGGAATATGGTCAATCACCGTACCGCACCTGATCGCTTCAACCTGCAGTTTGTTATCGTGAGTCATGACGGTTCCCCCTTAAAGAGCCAAATCTGCGTTTAATACCAGCGCCAACAGCGCCTGACGGGCGAAAATGCCGTTGCCCGCCTGCTGGAAGTAGTAGGCGTACGGCGTTTTATCCACGTCGGTGGTGATCTCATCAATGCGCGGCAGCGGGTGCAGCACCTTGAGGTTGTCACGTGCCCCGGCCAGATCTGCCGCGCGCAGTACGAACTGCGCTTTCACGTTGGCGTATTCGGAAGGATCCAGGCGCTCTTTCTGCACCCGGGTCATGTAGAGAATATCAAGCATAGGCACCACTTCTTCAATGCTGCTGTGCAGGCTGTATTGAATGCCTTTCTCTTCCAGCATCTGCAGGATGTAGGCTGGCATCGCCAGCGCGTCCGGGGCGATGAAGAAGAAGCGGTTACCTTCAAACTTGGCCAGCGCCTGCGCCAGCGAGTGTACGGTGCGACCGTATTTCAGGTCGCCGACCATGGCGATATTGATGTTGTTCAGGCGGCCCTGGGTTTCCTGAATGGTGAACAGGTCGAGCAGCGTCTGGGTCGGGTGCTGGTTGGCACCGTCGCCGGCGTTGAGCACCGGAATACCGCCGGAGAACTCGGTCGCCAGCCGCGCCGCGCCTTCCTGCGGGTGACGCATCACGATGGCATCGACGTAGGTACCAATCACCGAGATGGTGTCGGCCAGGGTTTCACCTTTCTTGCCGAGCGAGGTATTGCTGCCGTCGGCGAAGCCCACCACCGAAGCGCCCAGACGGTGCATCGAGGTTTCAAACGACAGGCGGGTACGGGTGGAGGCTTCAAAGAAGCAGCTGGCGATCACCTTGTGCTTTAACAGCTCGGGTTGTGGATTGGCTTTCAGGCTGGCGGCGGTGCGCAGCACCAGCTCCAGATCCTCGCGGCTGAGATCGTTAATAGAGATGATATGTTTGTGATACAGCGGGTTGGCCATTTTTCACTCTCCTCGACTCGTGCCCGCGGCGCGGGACTTTTCAGGCAAAAAAAAGCCCCTCAACGAGGGGCTTGAAACGATCGGTTTAGCAACAGGAGAAACAACGGCAGTTGGCTGCCGCTTGGCAGTCGGTTTTGTCGGTTATGGCTAACAAAACAAGCGTCGTTTTTCATGCTTTCTCCTGGCAAATTGTCGCGCATTATACTCGCGCGTTTGATCACTGCAAGCGCTAAAGCGCCGATTTGTGCCCTTTCGCAATCGATTGGCTGGTGGCCTTTAGAGAAAGACCGTATCAATTGACGATCACTGGGTTCGTCGTAGCAAAATAGCCAGCACGAAAATACCACCGAGACCGGCAGTAATAATGCCGATAGGCAGTTCCTGTGGCGCGGTAATGACTCGGCTGAGCAGATCGCTGGCAGAGAGCAGTATGGCGCCCAATACGCCCGCCAGCAGGCCATCCAGCGATCGCCAGCGCAAGGCAATAGAGCGGGAGCGCTGCCGGGGTTTGATGGCCGATAAGGGCTTTCCCTGGGCCGGCCAGGGAAAGATTCTGCACCGATAAAAGACTGTCGGTGGGCAGGTTATTCATCAGGCTTCCTTTTCCGTTATCAGAAAAATGTCTCAATGGTTTCTATAACGTTGTAATTATCGTCAATCAAAAACAGTGTTTTCCATTTATCAAAGGTCAAACACGGGTGAGACGTGGCGAACACCAGAATATCACCGACCTGCACCGGGAACTCCGCCGGGCAGCTTAACATGGCGTGCTGATCCATGATGCCATGGGTTATCAGGTGCTGCGTGTCGCTTTGCTGGCGAACCCCGTTGCGGTAATGGGCTATCGGTTGCGGCAGACCGGCGTCGAAGGCGGCATCTCGTTTGCCGAAGTTGACGATAACCCGGCCCGGCTCAGGCACTGATTGCACCAGCGCCACCAGTTCCAGTGCCGAGGTTAATTCCCCCGCCAAATCACAGGCGTAGCTGTCACGGGCCAACACCGCATTTTGCGCGTCCTGGTAAATTCCCTGATCGTGGGTGATGTAGCAGCCGGGGCGGATCACCACGCGACAGTTTGCCGGCAGCGCCTCTTCACTCCAGACGTTACAAACCACGTCATACCAGGAGGAACCGGCACCGGTCAGGATCGGTTGCTCAACGTTCAACAAACCTTGCTGGTGTAGCCTGCGCAGCAGCCCAGCGGCTTCACGCAGGAATTGTTCGATTTTGCTCTGGGCGTCGTCGCCGTGCATCACGCCTTCATACAGCTCGATACCGTGCAGACGCAAACCCGGCAGCGCGGCTATCTCCTGTGCCAGCTGCTGCGCCTGCGCCACGCTGCGGCAACCGCAGCGCCCGCCGGGGACCCCTAACTCCACCAACACATCCAGCGTTTGCCCGCGCTGGCTGAAAAAGGCCGCGAGAGTTTGCGCATTGTTCAGGCTGTCGATACAGCAAAAGAAACCGCTAGCGGGGTGCTGTGCCTTGAGTTCGGCGATCAGTTGCATATTGGCCTTACCGACCAGTTGGTTCGCCATCAATACCCGGGGTACGCCGGCTTCCATGGCCACTTTTGCCTGCCAGGCGGAGCCGACGCCAATGGCCCAGGCCCCTTGCGCTACCTGACGCTGGAAGATCCACGGCGTCATGGTGGTTTTACCGTGTGGGGCTAAAGAGACGCCGCGCGCATCGGCATAGTTTTGCATCCAGGTAATATTGTTTTCCAGGCTGCTGCGCTTGATGGCGGCGGCCGGCAGGCAGACATCTTCATTGAGCAGGTTAGCCGGACCGCTCGGGGCGCTGTGCATCACGGCGGCCTTGTGGGTAACGGTGAAATCTGTTTGGTATTTCATAACATTATCCTTTAGGTGCTCTATCTTTTTTGAAATGAGTATCGTTACTAAAATTATTGATTTAAATGATTTTTAAATATTAATTATTGTGAGTTGGGTACAAAGTATCATTTTTAGAACTGTTTTTTGTGTAGTCTTCCACTGTTTTCTTGCATTGTAAATGACAAAATTTAACCACTATGAGGTCAGGCGATGGGTGTTGAAATCGACATTATCTCGCGCATTACGGAGCGTTTTATTGAGCTGAGCAGCACCGAAAAACGTATCGCACAATTCATTCTGGATGATGCGGAGACGGTGACCGCCCTGCCGATTGCCGAATTGGCCCGGCAGGCCAACGTTAGCCAAGCCTCGATCACGCGCTTCGCCAAAACGCTGGGTTGCCGGGACGTGCGGGACCTTAAGGTCAAGCTGGCGCAGTCGTTGGCGGTGGGGCAACGTTTCATTCACGAAGAGCCGGACCTTGAAGGAATTCAGGGGATTTATGAAAGCATTATCAATGTCCTGAATATTAATCGGCGGACCCTCGATGACGCCGCGCTGGCCAAGGCGGTGGAGTGGCTCAGCGACGCGCGGCAAATTCTGGCCATTGGCATGGGCGGCGGCTCGACCATTTGTGCCGCTGAAGTACAGCACCGGCTGTTTCGTCTGGGGTTACCGGTGACGGCACAGAGTGATGGCTTGCTGGTGCGCATGATGGCGGCGGCGGTGAGCAGGCAGGATGTGATCGTGGCGCTGTCACTGGGCGGCTACACGCAGGAAGTGGTGGAAAGTGCCGCCATCGCCCGCCAGTACGGGGCTAAAGTGGTGGCGATTGCCCCTGCCGGAACGCCACTGGCGGCGCAGGCTGACGTGCTGCTGGCGTTGGTGGTGCAGGAAAATGATTACATCTACAAACCCAGCAGCTCGCGCTACGCCATGCTGGCGATGGTGGACGTGCTGGCGACGGCGCTGGCCATGGCGAATAAACGCCAGTCCAGGGATCGGCTACGCCGCATCAAGTTGGCGCTGGACAGCCATCGCGGGGGGGCCGATCGGCAGCCGCTGGGTGACTGAGCCGGATCCCACAGACCCTAACGGAAGGATGATGATTCATGCGGTATCAGTATCTGTTTAAAAATGTCACGGTGATCGACGGCAGCGGCGGGCCACAGTATCGGGCGGATGTTGCGGTCAAAGACGACCGCATCGCGGCGATTGCGCCTGTCATCGAGGCCGACGCCGAGGTGGTGATAGAGGGGCGCGAACGGGTATTGTCGCCAGGATTTATCGACGTACATACTCACGACGACACCAACGTGATCCGCATGCCCGAGATGCTGCCGAAGATATCCCAGGGGGTGACAACGGTGATTGTCGGCAACTGCGGCATCAGCGCCGCCGGGGCGGTGATCAAAACCAGCGTGCCCGACCCGATGAACCTGCTGGGAGAAAAAGAGCATTTCGTTTACCCAACGATTGCCGATTATCGTCAGCAGGTCGAGGCCGTCACACCGGCGGTGAATGTGGCGACGCTGATCGGGCACACAACGCTGCGCAGTAACCAGATGGACGACCTGTTTCGCCCGGCTAATGCCGAGGAAATCGGCGCCATGCGTGAGCAGTTACGCATGGCATTGCAACAGGGTGCGTTGGGGTTGAGCACCGGCCTGGCCTATGCCTCGGCGTTCTCTGCCCCCACGCAAGAGGTGATGGCACTGGCGGAAGAGCTGGCGGGTGAGCAGGGAATTTACACCACCCATTTGCGCTCGGAGTTTGAACCTATCCTCGAGGCGATGGATGAGGCCTTCCGCATTGGCCGCCACGGCCGGGTGCCGGTAGTGATTTCGCATCATAAATGCGCCGGGGCCAAAAACTGGGGCCGCACGCAGGAAACGCTCAAGCTGTTCGACAAGGTGCGCCAGACGCAGGACGTGTCCTGCGACTGTTACCCTTATTCCGCCAGTTCATCGACACTGGATTTAAAACAGATCACCGATGAGTTCGATATCGTCATCACCTGGTCTGAAACGTACCCGGAGATGGCGGGGCAATCCTTGCGGGACATCGCCGGGGCTTGGTCAATGAGCCTGCATGAGGCCGGCAGGCGGCTGATGCCGGCGGGGGCGATTTATTACAATATGGACGAGCAGGATGTACGCCGGGTGTTGAGTTATCCGTTGACTATGGTGGGGTCGGATGGCCTGCCGAACGATCCGATGCCGCATCCGCGCCTGTGGGGAGCCTTCCCGCGCGTGCTGGGTCATTACAGCCGTGACGAAGGACTGTTCCCCCTGACCGTGGCGGTACACAAAATGAGTGGCATGTCCGCAGCGCGCTATCAACTGCCGCAGCGTGGGCTGATCAAAATGGGGTACTACGCCGATCTGGTATTGTTCGATGCGTTGAAAGTGAAAGACAGCGCGACGTTCAGCCAGCCCCAACAACCGGCCGCCGGGATTGACGCGGTGTGGGTGAACGGCGTACTAAGTTATCAACATCAGGCCGTGACCGGCCTGCGCGCCGGGCGGTTTTTGTGCCGCCAGGGCAAATAAATCGACAGGAGCAAGGTATGACAATCAAAAGATACGGTATTGATGGTGGCACCGGCACGGGGGGGCAACACCTGCCCTTTTCCAGAGCGGTAGAAGCTGGTGGTTGGCTGTATATCTCCGGCCAGACACCGATGAAAGACGGTGAAGTGGTGGAGGGCGGCATTATCGAGCAATCGCGCCTGGCGATCCAAAACTGCCTGGATATTATGCAGGAAGCGGGATATGGCCTGGAGGACGTGGTGCACGTTAAGGTCATTCTGACCGATGCCCGTTACTTCCAGTCATTCAATAAAGTGTTCCGTGAGTTTTTTGCCGCGCATCCCCCGGCGCGTATCTGCGCGGTGGCCGATTTAGTGGTGGATTGCAAAGTTGAAGTGGATCTCACCTGCTATAACGCTGCACGCATTGCCCGCTAGTGGGTAATGAAACTGTCATGACTTGTGATGGTTTCATTGCTTGTTGCATTGCAAGAAGAGGCGGCATTGGCCGC
>NZ_JBQZFV010000015.1:0-114042 GCF_052691735.1 Serratia sp. NA_13 | reverse complement strand
CTTCGAACAGGCCTCGTCGTGAGGACAGGATATGTCTACTGTCGTGGGGTCAGTCCAACTATAGGGCAGGATCGTCTACCGGGGTGGGGTCAGTCCAAGCATCATCAAGGAGCACGGGTATAGTTAGTTTATATCTTTCACCTTTAACTCCCCTTTATCTACCCACACGGAAAAAGTCACACTATAACTATTCCCATTTTTCATAGTGTGATCTTCTTTTATCCGTATCGCATTAATAGAAAATACATATGATTTACCTGGTTCAAAGATAAAACCGAAATTAGAGATGCATTTATTTGAATGTAATGCAGGTGCATTCCCAATAGTGAATTGTTTATCCATCATATTTTCACTATTACCAATCTCACTTACACTTAATAAAGATATGCTTTCGCCTTCAGTATCTGGCAGTGTAACACAAACACCATCGCCTACAGCACTTACATTAGCACGATGATTTTCTGGGCGAGTATCATTCATGTGGCAGGATGTTATAAATAAAACAGAAATAAATACACTTATGCTTCTCATCATATCTTCCTCTTATAAAATTGATGCTGGCAATATTTTCCTATATAGCGAAATAGTATTTTTATCTAATACTCCATGAAAGCCAGCCTGACGGCCAATTTCGATTTTCAGACCATTTACACCATATTTTTTTAATAAAAAGTAATCAGCAATAATCTGCGCTTGTTGCTCCATGCTGTATTTGCTCAATTTTTTATTCGGCTCGATTGTATATTTGTAAGTTGATGCCCAGCTAAATAAACCTCTTGTTCTAACCCACATTCCGTGCTGATGTTGCCAGACATGCGTCATTTCATGCATAAAAAAATGTTGGTTAGATTTTGAAGACAAAGAGAAATCCTTAAGGTATGTTTCTTTTCTGAAATACATTTCACCATTTGGTGTCATCCCAACAAACTTCCCTTGCAAACCGAATGGGAGATAACTCTCACAATGAACCCATACCTTATGCCATTGAATTGAACTACCGAAAACTGTCTGAGCTAGAATTTTTTCCCCTAATGTTAAGAGACGTAAAGAATTTTCCGTTTCCATAAGTAATCCTCCGTTAGAAACACAAACACGATCATAAAGAGTAAATGATAAACTCTGTGTAAAAGAAACTAAACAGGAGATATCTTTTTAGGAATCATGCCCAAAAAAACAAAAAAATCTGATTACCCTTTGCTATTTCCATAACAGCATGCTAAAGAAGCTCCTCCATATAATCAGCCCACACCTGCAACCACTTCCGGCACTCAGCATCATACTTATACAAATTATAAATCCCTTCAACGCCGCCACTTGTATGCCCCAATACGGCCTCTGCTACCTCATTTGGACACTGCAAACGAGATAACCCCGTTCGTACTGTACGACGCAGATCGTGCGGCGTCCAATGAGGTATATCAAGCATTTGGCCGCTTTCACGTAAACGCCATGAATTCTCGGTCAGATACTTCTGCTGGATTGGCTTTTTAGTCGCCTGCGAAGGAAATAGATATTTGTCGGAGGTAAGGCGTAGTACCTTAAGAAAGTCGATCGCTTGATCCGATAGCTGAACGTAGCGCTCTACCCCTGTCTTGGTTTCCCGCAGATGGATGGTGCCTTTTTCAAGATCAACATCATCCCAGGCCATGTTGCATACTTCACCTGTTCGGCACCCTGTCCAGAGCGTCAGACGCAACACGTTTTTAATCGTTGGCGTATAAGCCGAACCCGGAAGCCATTTTAGAAATTTGCCAAGCTCAGCCTCGTTCAGTACCCGTGTTCCACGACCATTTGTGAGCTTGATTCTGGTCTGTCGTAAGCTGGATTTTGCTAACAACGCCGGATTCGCAAAACTGTCATCAAAGCGCCCAAGGCCAATAGCAAACTCATAAGCGAGTGAAAGTTCCCTCAGAACATTACCAGCCTGTACGGTTGCACCTCTGGCAACAATGCCATTAATTAAATTGATAACATCCTGCCGCGTAATCTCAGCAGCATTTCGTGTTCCTAAGGTTTTAACCGCATCACCATAAAGAGTGCGACGTACCTCTGCTTGCCCTTTAGGCTTTCTGGCACCGAGAATGATCCTCCCATCCTTCGTCTTACGATCCTCAATACGCTCGGTAAGATACAACTCAACCAACCCTTCAACTGTCAGCACTGCCGCTTTCGGTTTTTGGTTCTCTTCTAGTAGGCGTTGCTTCTCATTTTTTAGCTCAGATGCCGGACAACGCCCTTCACTTCTGATTAGTTTGAGTTCTTGCAACTTCATACGAGCCATTGCGAGCGAGGTTTGCGGGAAGCTTCCAATTTTTACCTGTGACAGCTTATTGGTCACTGGGCTAGTATAGCGGTAGAAAAAGGTCTTGATACCAGAAGCTCCACAAGTCACACGCAAGCCTCGGTTCTCACCCGTATCAGCCTTGTTTTTGTCCCCAGGCTTCATCATTTCGACCGCTTTGGATGACAAAGGTTTGCCTGTTGGTTTATCCGTCATATAAGATCCATTTTATGGCTAACCACTTGATTTATTAAGGCTGTAACCCAGCTTTTCTTTCCAAGTGTAGGTTGTGAGTTTATTTAGTGCAATTATACCATAACCCACATAACAACCTACACTTTGACCTACACTTACAAGTGGGATTTGGTGATTTTTTATGAGACAACGTGATATCTAACGAGAACAACAAAATCACAATTTACTTTAAAATCAATGGAATATATAGATTATGTCACTGAATGACAACGTGAATTTAGATTCACACACCCCAATGATGCAGCAGTATCTGCGCCTCAAGGCTCAGCACCCTGAGATCCTGCTGTTCTACCGCATGGGCGACTTTTATGAGCTGTTCTATGACGATGCCAAACGCGCTTCCCAACTGCTGGATATATCGCTGACCAAACGCGGAGCTTCAGCGGGGGAGCCTATTCCCATGGCCGGCGTCCCTCACCATGCGGTCGAGAACTATCTGGCCAAACTGGTGCAGCTCGGTGAATCCGTCGCTCTGTGCGAACAAATCGGCGATCCGGCCACCAGTAAAGGCCCGGTGGAACGCAAAGTAGTGCGTATCGTCACGCCTGGCACCATCACCGACGAGGCTCTGCTGCAAGAACGTCAGGACAACCTGCTGGCGGCAATCTGGCAGGACGCACGCGGTTTTGGCTATGCCACGCTGGACATCAGCTCCGGGCGTTTCCGCGTGGCGGAACCCGCTGATATCGAAACCATGGCGGCAGAGTTGCAGCGCACCAATCCTGCCGAGCTGCTTTACCCTGAAACCTTTGAACAGATGTCGCTTATTGAACAGCGTCACGGCCTGCGTCGTCGCCCACTGTGGGAGTTTGAACCCGAGACCGCACGCCAGCAGTTGAACCTGCAGTTCGGCACCCGCGATCTGACCGGTTTCGGCGTTGAACAGGCCCATCAGGCACTGCGCGCCGCCGGTTGTCTGTTGCAATATGTTAAAGATACTCAGCGCACCTCATTACCACATATCCGTGGCATCACCATGGAGCGTCAGCAGGACGGCATTATCATGGATGCCGCCACGCGGCGTAACCTTGAGCTGACTCAGAACCTGTCTGGCGGCAGCGAAAATACCCTGGCGGCCATCCTCGACCACAGCGTGACGGCAATGGGTAGCCGTATGCTTAAGCGCTGGCTGCATATGCCAACCCGTGACATCAAAGTCTTGAATAACCGCCAGCAGGCGATCGGCTCCCTGCAGGATCTGTATACCGATCTGCAGCCTTCGCTGCGTCAGGTGGGCGATCTGGAACGCATATTGGCCCGTCTGGCATTACGCAGTGCCCGTCCACGCGATCTGGCTCGTATGCGTCATGCTTTCCAACAGTTGCCGGATATCCACGCGTTACTCAAAGGGGTAGAAACCCCGTATGTGCAACAGCTGCTGTCGCAGGTCGGTCAGTTTGATGAACTGCAGGATTTGCTGGAACGCGCAGTGGTTGAAGCACCGCCGGTGCTGGTGCGTGACGGCGGCGTTATCGCACCCGGCTACAATAGCGAGCTGGATGAATGGCGCGCACTGGCCGATGGTGCCACCGACTACCTCGACCGTCTTGAGATCCGCGAACGTGAAAAGCTGGGGCTGGATACGCTGAAGGTCGGCTTCAATGGCGTGCATGGTTATTACATTCAGGTCAGCCGTGGGCAGAGCCACCTGGTACCGATCCACTACGTGCGCCGCCAGACGCTGAAAAATGCCGAACGCTACATCATTCCCGAATTAAAAGAGTATGAAGACAAGGTACTGACTTCAAAAGGGAAAGCGTTGGCAATCGAGAAGGGTCTGTACGAAGAGTTGTTCGACTTGCTGTTGCCGCACCTGGGCGATCTACAGCAAAGCGCTGCTGCATTGGCCGAACTGGACGTGCTGGCCAACCTGGCTGAACGAGCCGAAACGCTCCACTACGCCTGCCCAACCATCAGCGAACAACCCGGTGTACGCATCACTGAGGGTCGCCATCCGGTGGTCGAACAGGTGCTGAGCGAGCCGTTTATTTCCAACCCACTATCGCTGTCGCCTCAGCGGCGAATGTTGATCATTACCGGCCCTAACATGGGTGGTAAAAGTACCTATATGCGCCAAACGGCACTGATCGTGCTGATGGCACACATCGGCAGCTACGTGCCAGCGAGCAAGGCGATCATCGGCCCGGTAGACCGCATCTTTACCCGAGTAGGCGCGGCGGACGATCTGGCCTCTGGCCGCTCTACCTTTATGGTAGAAATGACCGAAACCGCCAATATCCTGCACAACGCCACCGAAAATAGCCTGGTACTGATGGATGAAGTTGGCCGCGGTACCTCAACCTACGACGGTCTGTCCCTGGCCTGGGCCTGCGCCGAGAACCTGGCCAGCCGCATTAAAGCCATGACGCTGTTTGCTACCCATTACTTTGAGCTGACCACCCTGCCGGAGAAAATGGAAGGTGTGGTGAACGTGCATCTGGACGCGCTGGAGCACGGCGACACTATCGCCTTTATGCATAGCGTACAGGACGGAGCCGCCAGCAAGAGCTATGGCCTGGCGGTTGCGGCACTCGCCGGTGTGCCACGTGAGGTGATCAAACGTGCGCGTCAAAAACTGCGCGAGCTGGAAGCGATATCCAGCCATACCGCGACGGGTACCGTTGATGCCACCCAGATGACGCTGCTGAATGAGGAAACCTCACCGGCGGTTGAAGCGCTCGAGGCGCTAGATCCGGATTCACTGTCACCTCGTCAGGCGCTGGAGTGGATTTACCGCCTGAAGAATATGGTCTGACCCTTCGCAGATTGCAGGCATAAAAAAACGGCGAGCATGGTGCTCACCGTTTTTATTTTGATGCGATTCAACTGCCTGGGTTACTCGCGGAACAGTGCCTCAATGCTCAGGCCCTGCATTTGCAGAATTTCACGCAGACGGCGTAAACCTTCAACCTGGATCTGACGTACTCGCTCGCGAGTCAGGCCAATTTCACGACCCACATCTTCAAGCGTTGCCGATTCGTAGCCCAACAGGCCAAAGCGACGCGCCAGTACTTCACGCTGTTTGGCGTTCAGTTCGAACAACCACTTAACGATGCTCTGTTTCATGTCATCGTCTTGCGTGGTGTCTTCCGGTCCGTTGTCTTTCTCGTCGGCCAGAATGTCCAGTAAGGCTTTCTCCGAATCCCCACCCAACGGCGTATCGACAGAAGTGATACGTTCGTTCAGGCGCAGCATACGGCTGACATCATCGACCGGCTTGTCGAGTTGCTCTGCAATCTCTTCAGCGCTCGGTTCATGATCCAGTTTATGAGAAAGCTCGCGCGCGGTGCGCAAATAGACATTAAGTTCTTTGACTATGTGGATAGGCAAGCGAATGGTACGGGTTTGGTTCATGATCGCCCGTTCAATCGTCTGCCGGATCCACCAGGTTGCGTAAGTCGAGAAACGGAAACCGCGTTCTGGGTCAAACTTTTCCACTGCGCGGATCAGGCCGAGGTTACCCTCTTCAATCAGATCCAGCAGCGCCAGGCCGCGATTGCTGTAACGGCGGGCGATTTTCACCACCAGCCGCAGGTTACTTTCAATCATTCGGCGGCGGGACGGCACGTCACCGCGCAGTGCACGCCGCGCAAAATAAACTTCTTCCTCTGCGGTCAGCAGCGGAGAATAACCGATTTCGCCAAGATAGAGCTGCGTCGCATCCAATACGCGTTGGGTCACGCCTTGTGACAACAACTCTTCTTCCGCTAGATCACTCTCACTGGCCTCTTCTTCAACCAGTGCTTTTTCGTCGAATGATTCCGCTTCCGTTGCGTTCTCGTCGAAATCCGCATCGTCATGTAACTCGTTAACTTTCAGCGTATTTTGGCTCATAGCTGCTCCTACCCGTGATACCGCGAGCAGAATACAGCGTATTCTGCCCAATCTATCGCTGCGGAAGATAACGCAGCGGGTTTACGGATTTCCCCTTGTAACGAATTTCAAAATGCAAACGTACTGAACTGGTTCCGGTGCTACCCATGGTGGCTATTTTTTGACCCGCCTTCACTTCTTGTTGTTCCCGGACCAGCATTGTGTCGTTGTGAGCGTAGGCGCTCAGGTAATCATCATTGTGTTTGATGATGATTAGATTACCGTAACCCCGTAAAGCGTTGCCTGCGTACACTACACGACCATCGGCGGTAGCGAAGATAGGTTGCCCACGAGTCCCGGCGATATCGACACCTTTATTCCCACCTTCTGATGAGGAAAAGTTATCAATAATCTTACCGTCAGTTGGCCATCTCCAGGTACTTACTGGGGCGCTGTTGCTGACGGTGCTGCTCACTGGTGGAGCAACGACCGGTGCGGTAACAGGTGCCGTTGCGGTAGTTGCCGCCACTGCGCCTGCTGCAGGTAACATCTTACCTACATTCTGTTTACCCGAATTATCAGAATACGCGTTAGTTGATGGAGAATCAACCGTTGCAGTTTGTATCTGAGAGGTCGATGGTGGCTTAGGAACACCGCCGCTGGTCGCATCTGTTGCCGCCAGCATACCGCCGTTTCCGTTGGCGGAACCATTACCAAGCTGAATGTTTTGACCCACATTCAGGCTGTATGGCTCAGGGATATTATTGCGCTGGGCCAGGTCACGGTAATCGTTTCCGGTGATCCAGGCGATGTAAAACAGCGTATCTCCGCGTTTTACCGTGTAGGTATTGCCGCTGTAGCTCCCTTTGGGGATCGAAGTGTAACTGCGGTTGTAAACAATATGCCCTTCAGCGTTAGCCTGTGCTCCAGCATTGCTGGATGCGGCAGCTCCGCCACCGCCCACACTACTAATAGGGGCCGATGTCGATTCAGTGTTCGTACAACCTGCCAACCACAAACTTACCATCGTACACACCGCAACCCGGCGTAATGTAATCATTGGGCTTCCCGTGCTCATGCTTCCCCCATGACAGCAATATCAGCGATATATCCAAATACCCTTTACATGGTAGCTGAGCTTTTAACATTCTCTCGATTTCTACCCTGAAAGGTGCCCACAGCCGATCCCTGAACGTCAGGAAATCTCATGCCGGAGCCTCAAAACAGCGCGCCAATGCTAACCACATTAGCGCTGCTGCACCATAAGACAACTACGCAGAAAGGCAATTGTATTGAAAATTAGTTTTATTGAAACGTTAAAACCTTAACCGGAGGTGATGAAAGTGCAACAGATTTCGTTTCCTGTCGAAAATTCAGACAATCGCTAGGCCAGTTCCCCCTTAACCAGGGGAACAAAACGCACCGCTTCGACGGTATCGATAACAAATTCGCTGCCCTGACGCCGAATATACTTCAGCGTTTGGGCCTGCTCGCCGACCGGCAACACCAGAATACCACCATCGTCCAACTGCTCCATCAGCGCTGGCGGGATCTCCGGCGGAGCTGCCGTGACGATGATGGCATCAAACGGCCCTCGCGATGCCCAGCCTTGCCAACCATCACCGTGACGGGTGGAAACATTGTGAAGATCGAGTTGTTTCAGCCGGCGTTTGGCCTGCCATTGCAACCCTTTGATGCGCTCAACAGAGCAAACATGCTGTACCAAATGCGCCAAGATAGCGGTTTGATAGCCAGAACCGGTACCGATCTCCAATACCCTGGAGGTTGGCGTCAGGTTCAGCAGTTCGGTCATTCGTGCAACCATATAAGGTTGAGAGATGGTTTGGCCGGAGCCAATGGGTAACGCAGTATTCTCATAAGCCTTGTGTTCAAGTGCCTCATCAACAAAGCGTTCACGCGGCACCGCTTCGATCGCCTGTAGCAACCGTTCGTCCCGGATCCCCTGTTGACGCAGCTGCGTCAGCAATGTTTGCATACGCTTGTTCACCATTCCCCGCCAACCCCTGCTTTGGTTAACCACGTTTTTACCACGTCCTGGGCCGCATAGGCGGTTAAATCCACCTGCAGTGGCGTGATGGCCACATAACCCTGTTCTACTACAGCGAAGTCCGTGTCCGGCCCAGCATCAAACTTATCACCGGGCGGCCCAATCCAATAGAGATTTTGCCCACGCGGATCTTGTTGGCAGAACACTTTGTCAGCCGGATGGCGACTGCCGCAGCGGGTCACACGAATGCCCTTGATCTGATCCAGTGGCAAATCCGGCACGTTGATATTCAGAATTTTACCGGTTCGCAACGGTTCGCGCTGTAACGCACGCAGCACCCGGCAGGTGATCGCCGCAGCAGTCGCATAATGCTGATGGCCGTTCAGCGACACGGCCAGCGCAGGCAATCCCAAATGACGTCCTTCCATGGCAGCAGCCACGGTGCCGGAATAAATAACGTCATCGCCCAGATTGGGGCCCGCATTGATGCCAGAAACCACGATATCGGGCGCAGGCTGCATCAGGGCATTCACTCCCAGATACACGCAGTCTGTCGGCGTTCCCTGCTGGACGGCGATATCTCCATTGGGCATCGTCAGGGTGCGCAATGGAGATTCCAGCGTCAGCGCATTGGAAGAACCACTGCGGTTACGATCGGGTGCCACAACCTGCACTTCGGCGAACTCTCTCAATGCCGCCGCCAGCACCTGGATGCCTGGGGCGGTCACACCGTCGTCATTACTCAGCAATATCCGCATAAAAGATTGTCTTCTTTTTTATCTCTCAATCAGAACGCCTTTAACGCGGCCTGGCATTTAAATACTCGGAATCAACACCCAAAAGGAGGGGCTTAACCAGCAGATATTATGTTTACTCCCCCCGACATGTCCAGTCACCAAGGGAAAGACAGCTTACACCCATGACCCGATGCAGCAGATAAGACCTAAATATCATCACACAATCCTTACGAAAAGCTGACAATATGGTGATTTTTTAGTAAGATCGCGACTCGCTGATTGCAAGGTTTATCCCCTCAATGCCAACAACAAGACTAAAATATTTGGATGGTTTACGCGGTATATTTGCATTGACCGTAGCGTTAAGCCATTTTTTTGGCAGCCAATATGGCTGGCATGACTACCCATTCCAAAATGCCTATATTTCCGTTGATTTCTTTTTTATTCTCTCGGGTTTTGTACTGTCTCACGTTTACGGCCAAGCCCTATCCTCAGGCTTGATGAACGATAGGAAATTTATTTTTTATCGCTTCGCGCGTATGTACCCTTTGCACATTGTCACTATGGTCGTAGTGGGTATCATTTACCTGTTGACGCAACGTGCATTTCCTTTTGACGAGCCATTTTTTTCTGGCATCGCCAATATATTCCTTCTGCAAAATATGGGTTTTGTCAGTAACTGGAGCTGGAATGACCCTAGTTGGTCAATATCTGCTGAGTTTTGGGTTTCTGTTTTTTTAGTTCCCTGGTGTATCCGTCGAGTTAAAACCAACCAACTATTATTTATAGCTTTAATGTGCTACACCGCTTTATATACATCCTTTGGCTCGCTGATGGTCGCTCATGAAATGATGTATGGCATCGTCACCTCAGGCTTTGTCAGATGCATCGCTGGCGTCACGCTGGGGATCGCTGTTTGTCGTATGGGGCAGGGTATGGGGCAGACAGGGCTCAACCATATGCAGAAATCTATTATTGGCTGCCTTGACATGATTCTTTTCGCAGCCGTGGTGTACCTGGTTTATCAAAAAACGCCTATTGGAAAACTCAGCTTCTTACCGATCCCTCTAATTGCGTTGCTGATGTTAAGTCTGGCTACACTGAACTCATGGTTTAATAAAATTATCGGCAGTAGAATTCCAGGCTGGCTTGGTGATATCAGCTATTCTGTTTATCTGATACACACCCCCATTATTCTGGTTATGGGGTCTGTGCTCGCACCACTGAACTTACCCTTCGCAGTAAAGTTCACCGTCTTTCTCACATTGACACTAGTGCTTTCACATCTTACTCATCGTTTCTTTGAGAAACCCTGTTACGAATGGTTAAAAAAACGCTTTTCCGGTCAGGTACAGTCCAATATCAATGAGTTAAAAACTGAAAAAAAGTTTGTCACTCAGCGCTAAAACATTCGAAAAAAAACCTGCATCAGCAGGTTTTTTCATTACTCGCTAATATCCGCATCACTGCTGTCCTGCCGCATAATTTCACGCACCACACTGGTGGCGAAACTGCCGGCCGGCAACCAAAAACGCAGTTCAACGGTAGCATCATCCCACCAGTCCCACTGCATATTTTTGGGTTGTAACAACAGCGCACGGCGGGCCGGATCAACACGCTCACGCTTTAAAAGCGCCATCAGCTCCGGTTGCTCCAGTAAACACTGCTGTTCAAAATGGAGCGCTTCACCGGCGGTACCGGGTTCGCCATCGCCCGGCAAAGGAGCGGTAATCATCAATTCGCCGGCATCCAGCCGCTGTTGCAGCGCTGCCAACTCTTCCGGCTGGGCTACAAACCAACTGCCACGGCCGCTGAGCTGTAAGGCATCGCCTTCCAGCACGGTATGTTGCTGTTGATTGGCCAAACGTCGGCTGGTAATCAGGTTAAATAGCGCACTGCGGCTGGCGGAAAGATAAAAACTGCGCTTGCTGCGTTCTTTAACCCGGATCTCATCATTCGCCCAACGGCGCGCCATCACCAGGTTATTGCCGCCGCGACCAAAACGTTGGCTGCCAAAGTAGTTTGGCACGCCGCCGGTCGCAATCGCCTGCAGGCGCGGCTCGACATCCTGACGGTCAGAGATATGACGTAGAACCAGCGTGAAGGCATTGCCTTTTAGCGTGCCAATACGCATTTTGCGCAGATGGCGGGCACTGGCCAGCACTTCGCAGCCTTCCAGTGAGAACTGAGTAAAATCAGGTGTCTCTTTGCCCGGTAGATGCAGGCAGAACCATTGTTCGGTCACCGCATGACGATCTTTCAGACCCGCGTAGCTGACAGAACGGGCATGAATACCGGCAAAGCGCGCCAAATAATCGGCGACAAACTGGGTGTTACAACCGTTCTTGCGGATGTTCACCAGCACATGTTCGCCTTCGCCGTCCGGCTCAAAGCCCAGGTCTTCCACCACCACGAAATCTTCCGGGTTGGCTTTCAACACGCCAGTACTCTGCGGCTGGCCATACAGCCAAGTCAGGTTAGCCATATCCATGCGTTTATTCCTTGATCAACAAGGCGACCGCTTCACAGGCAATGCCCTCACCGCGCCCGGTAAAACCGAGCTGTTCGGTAGTGGTCGCCTTAACGTTGACGTCGTCCATATGGCACTGCAGGTCTTCCGCCAGGAAAACGCGCATTTGCGGGATATGCGGCGCCATTTTAGGGGCCTGCGCGATAATGGTGATATCCAGGTTACCCAGACGATAGCCTTTGGCGCGAATGCGTTTCCAGGCTTCGCGCAGCAGCTCACGGCTGTCGGCCCCTTTGAACGCCGGGTCGGTATCCGGGAACAGCTTGCCGATATCCCCTAACGCCGCCGCCCCCAACAGAGCATCTGTCGCCGCATGCAGCGCCACGTCACCGTCGGAGTGAGCCAGCAAACCTTTTTCATAAGGGATACGAACACCACCGATCACCAGCGGCCCTTCGCCACCAAATTTATGTACGTCAAAACCGTGACCGATACGCATGATGCGCTCCTTAATTGTCCAACTGAGTTAAATAGAAGGCCGCCAGCGCCAAATCTTCCGGGCGCGTAACTTTAATATTGTCCGAGCGTCCGCTGACCAGCAGCGGATGATAGCCACAATGCTCGAGGGCAGAGGCCTCATCGGTGACCGTCGCACAGTCATCCATCGCACGCTGCAGGCAAAGCTTAAGCAACGCCAGCGGGAACAGTTGCGGAGTTAACGCATGCCACAGATCCTGACGTTCGACGGTGTGGGAGATATCACTGCGACCAGGTTCGGCACGCTTCATGGTATCACGCACTGGCGCGGCCAAAATGCCCCCCACCTCACTGTGTTCTGTAATCGCCAGCAGGCGTTCCAGATCCTCGGCATGCAGGCAGGGTCTTGCCGCGTCGTGTACCAGCACCCATTTGGCCTCACCGGCCAGCTGCAACCCAGCCATCACCGAATCGGCGCGTTGCTGACCGCCGACGGTGACCCGCACGCGCGGATCTCGGGCAATAGGCAACTGGTGAAACTGCTGGTCATCGGGACCGATCGCCACAATCACCTGCGGAATACGCGGATGGCGCAATAGCGCATGGATCGCGTGCTCGAGAATGGTTTGATGGCCGATGGTTAAATACTGTTTCGGGCAATCCGCCTGCATACGGCTGCCGATACCGGCAGCGGGCAGGACGGCAATCACCGGTGGAAAGGTTCCTGCGGAGTGATTCATGCGTTACTTTTGTAGGTTATTTTGCGAGGAGGACGCCGCGTTGCGTCTGGATTGGTCAGGAACCAGACGATAGAAAGTCTCACCGGGCTTAATCATGCTCAGTTCATTGCGCGCACGCTCTTCGATCGCTTCCTGACCGCCGTTCAAATCGTCGATTTCGGCGAACAGCTGATCGTTACGCGCTTTCAATTTAGCATTGCTGCCCTGCTGGACCACAACGTCATCATTGACCCGCACGTAATCGTGAACACCATTTTTGCCCAGCCACAATGAATACTGTAACCAACCGAGCAATGCCAGCAATAACAGCGTAAGTTTTCCCATCTCCGCCCCCTGAAAAACCGCCTAATCATCCCACAACTTTTCGTTGGACTCCACACTGGGAACGGCATTTCACCGCCAAATTCAGAGTAGGATGAGAATTTCTTGAGTTTATAACCTAAATTCGCGCCGAAAGCGGCAAAAAAAAGCACTTTCATCCGATAAGTCACCGCTCGACCTCTCTGCATTACCACTCTCAACTCTTCTATCGGTTATGCAGCAAGAAAAACTGACTGCCCCGCCATTTCGCCAACGCTTCTGCCAGGCACTTTCAACAATTGCATATTTAACACCATTGGAAATCACACCGCCATGTAGGAGTTGTTTTTTTATTTATTGGGGGTTATTTTTATGCACTTATAGTGCATAAATAAATCCAATAAATAACTTTTAATTATCGGGGATAGTGATGTTAAAACGCTTAGTTCTGATTGGTGCCTGCCTGGCCGCCACCCTGTCTGCCTCTGCCCTGGCGGCAGAACCCACTTACGTCGTCGGCTCCGGCGGTACCTATCGTCCGTTCGAATTCGAAAACAGCAGCAAACAGCTGGAAGGCTTTGATATTGACATCATCAAGGCCGTCGCCAAGGCCGAGGGCTTTCAGGTCAAACTGGTAAATACGCCGTGGGAAGGCATCTTTGCCACGCTGAACTCCGGCGATCGCGACATCATTATTTCCGGCATCACCATTACAGACAAACGCAAGCAAATGGTGGATTTCTCTGCGCCTTACTTCCCGGCGGAGCAGACCATCGTGGTCCCCAAAGACTCTCGAGTGAACTCAATCGCCGCGCTGAAAGCGCTGAAAGTTGGCGTGGTGAATTCCAGCACTGGCGACATCGTGGTCTCCGACGTGCTGGGTAAAAACAGCACCGCCATCAAACGTTTCGACAATACCCCGCTGCTGCTGCAGGAACTGTACGAAGACGGTATCGGCGCAGCCGTGGGCGACGTTGGCGTGGCCAAGTTCTACATCAAAACCCACCCGGAAAAAGAGTTCAAACTGGTGTCAGACGCCAAATTCGAACGCCAGTATTTCGGCATTGCCGTTGCCAAAGGCAACGATGAACTACGTGCCAAGATCAACGCCGGCCTGAAGAAAATCATCGCCGACGGCACCTACGCCAAAATTTACCAGACCTGGTTTGACAGCAACGTGCCGACACTGCCTGCCGAGTGAATTAACTGACGCCTACCTGCTGATCGGCAGGCGTAACGAGCTAAGTCATATTGGGTGCGGACAGCGCACAGCCACCGGAGTGGACACGCAGTCCATGAGGATGGCGAGCACTGCCCAATCCCAAGATGACGACGCGTAGTAGCCTGAACATTTTTTAAGAAGGATCCGACCTTGAATTTCCGTTGGGAGATTATCCAGGAGTATGCCCCGCTGTTTATGGAAGGTGCCTGGATGACCATAAAATGCACCATTATCTGCGTGATACTGGGCACCACCTGGGGGCTGCTCCTGGGATTAGGCCGTCTGGCGCAAGCGCCGCATGGCATCTGGAAACCGATACTGCATTACGGCGTACAGTGGCCAGTGCGCATTTATATCAGCGCCTTCCGCGGTACACCGCTGTTCGTGCAGATCATGGTGGTGCATTTCGCCCTGGTGCCGCTGTTTATCAACCCGCGTGACGGCCTGCTGGTCACCAACGGTCTGATGAGCAGTGATTTCGCCCGTTCGCTGCGCTCCGACTACGGCGCGTTTCTCTCCTGCGTGGTGGCTATCACGCTCAACGCCGGTGCCTACGTCTCGGAAATTTTCCGCGCCGGTATTCAGTCAATCGATCGCGGTCAGATGGAAGCTTCGCGCTCGCTGGGCATGGGCTACGGCAAAACCATGCGCAAGGTGATCCTGCCGCAGGCTTTCCGTCGCATGCTGCCACCGCTGGGCAACAACGCCATTGCCATCGTCAAGGACTCCTCACTGGCCTCCGCCATCGGCCTGGCCGATTTGGCCTATGCAGCCCGGACGGTTTCCGGTGCCTATGCCACCTATTGGGAGCCCTACCTGACTATTTCGCTGGTCTATTGGGTCCTCACCTTCCTGCTTTCGCTGATGGTGCAACACATGGAAAAGAGGTTCGGGAAAAGTGATTCGCGTACATAACCTGCAAAAACAATTCGGCGAAAGCCACGTACTGCGTGGTATCTCCTGCGAGATAGCAGCCAACGAAGTGGTCTGCGTCATCGGCCCGTCCGGTTCCGGTAAAAGCACCTTTCTGCGCTGTATCAACGCGCTGGAGACGCTTTCCGGCGGTGAAATTCTGGTGAACGGGTTTGCCATTCACAGCCAGAAAACCGATATCAATAAAATGCGCGAGAGCGTGGGGATGGTATTTCAGCGCTTTAACCTGTTCCCGCATATGACGGTGCTGGAGAACATTATTATGGCACCGATGGGGGTGAAAAAACTGTCGCGCGGCGACGCTATCCTGCGTGCAGAAGCGCTGTTACGTAAAGTGGGTCTGTTGGACAAGATTGATGCCTATCCCAGCAGCCTGTCCGGCGGCCAACAACAACGGGTAGCAATCGCCCGGGCGCTGGCAATGGAGCCGAAAATCATGTTGTTCGACGAACCCACCTCAGCGCTTGATCCCGAGTTGGTCGGCGAAGTTTTGGCGGTGATGAAGTCATTGGCACACGAAGGCATGACCATGGTGGTGGTCACCCACGAGATGGGCTTTGCCCGTGAAGTGGCCGATCGGGTGCTGTTTATTGATCAGGGGATCATTCAGGAAGAAGGCACACCGCAGCAGATTTTCAGCAACCCTGCCAACCCACGCACTCAGGCTTTTCTAAGCAAAGTTTTGTAACCTTCGGCACGGCTTTGCAATGCTTCGGGCGCAGGCAACTGCGCCCACTCTCTCACCAACCGGTCAGAAAACTGAATACCAGCCAGAACAGACACAGCACGATAGCGCCGGTCAGCAACAGCGTCAGGATCAGGCGGCTGCGCAACAGCATGCTGAGCGTGATGCCAATCAGTACCGATACCGGCATCAGGGCCAGGAAGAACGGCCAGGTGTAGAGCAGGAAGAAGAGCGTGTTGGAACCGTAGACCACAAAGGGCACCGCGAACGCCAGCCAGTAGAAAACAAAGCCGCAGACGCCGCCCAGGAAAGAATAGGAGGGCTCCTCTTTCTCCTGGTTTGAGTCAATCAAGATAGGCGAGACATTTTGCATAGTGTTCCCTGGTTATTCGGCACGCTCTCCGGCGGGCTTAGCGTAAAAAGCGTATGGTACAAAACGCCACACGCTTTTCTGAATTCAGGGTTTGATAATAGCCCGACCACGCAGCACGTCTAACAATTGCGCAATCAAATTTGTTACCAATTGTTGGCCGTCAAGGTGAATATCCGGCAGTTGCGGCGCCTCGTAAACCGAGTCGATTCCGGTGAAATTACGCAGCTCTCCGGCCCGAGCTTTTTTGTACAATCCCTTCGGATCGCGCTGCTCACAAATCGCCAGCGGCGTGTCGACGAACACCTCAATAAAGCGATCTTCATCGAGCAATTCGCGCACCATCTGCCGTTCTGCCCGGTGCGGTGAAATAAACGCGGTGAGCACCACCAGCCCGGCATCCACCATCAGTTTGGACACTTCACCCACACGGCGAATATTCTCGCGCCGATCGTCGTCGGAGAATCCCAGATCGCGGCACAAACCGTGACGCACGTTATCGCCATCCAGCAAATAGGTGCTGACGCCCAGAGCATGCAGCGCCTGCTCCAGCGCACCGGCAACGGTGGATTTACCCGAGCCGGACAGCCCGGTAAACCACAACACCACGCCTTTATGGCCATTTCGGGCTTCGCGATCCACACGCGCTACCGCATGCGGATGCCAGACCACGTTGTCATCATCCGGCCCGGTTGGTCGTTGCTCTACGTCGGTCACGTTACTTGCCCCCGATAAGGTCACGTGCGCCCCAATGCGGGAAGTGTTTACGCACCAGGGCGTTCAGTTCCAGCTCGAATGCGCTGAAGTCGCCAGTGGCTGCCTGAGCGTCCTGCAAGGTTTCGCGGATCAACCCGGCGCCAACCGTAACGTTACTCAGGCGATCGATAAAGATAAATCCACCGGTGTCATGATTATGCTGATAGCTGTCCAGCACCAACGGCTCGTCGAAGGTCAGTTCCACCAGGCCAATGCCGTTCAGCGGCAAGGTGTCGGCCTGATGCTGGGCCAGCGAGTTGATTTCAACCTGGTGGCGAATGCCTTCCACCCGTGCACGAGTCTTTTTGCCAGCGACCTTGATGTCGTAGCTCTGCCCCGGTAACAGCGGCTTCTCGGCCATCCACACCACGTCAACCAGTGCGCTTTGCGCCGCCTGCAGGGTTTCCCCGGCATCGACCAGCAAATCGCCGCGGCTGATGTCCACTTCATCCTTCAGCACCAAGGTTATCGCCTCACCCGGTACCGCTTCCTGTAAATCACCATCAAAGGTGACAATACGTGCAACGGTGGATTCCACGCCGGAAGGCAACACCTTCACGCGCTGGCCCACGCGTACGACACCGGCCGATAGGGTGCCTGCATAGCCACGGAAATCCAGGTTCGGACGGTTAACATATTGTACCGGAAAACGCAGCGGTTGCGTTTCGCGCTCGCTAATCACATCCACGCTTTCCAATACCTGCAGCAACGTAGGGCCGTTGTACCAAGGCATCTGGATGCTTTCGCTGGCCACGTTATCGCCGTCCAGTGCCGACAGCGGGACAAACTTGATATCCAGATCCTTTGGCAACTGCTGAGCGAAGGTCAGATAATCCTGCTTGAACTGCTCGAATACCGACTCTTTGTAATCCACCAGATCCATCTTGTTGACCGCCACTACCAAATGGCGAATGCCCAGTAACGTGGCAATAAAGCTGTGTCGGCGGGTTTGATCCAGCACGCCTTTACGCGCGTCAATCAGCAGAATGGCCAGATCGCAGGTGGAAGCACCGGTCGCCATATTACGGGTGTACTGCTCATGCCCAGGGGTATCGGCGATAATAAATTTGCGCTTTTCAGTCGAGAAATAGCGATAGGCCACGTCAATGGTGATGCCCTGCTCGCGCTCGGCCTGCAGGCCGTCGACCAGCAATGCCAGATCGAGCTTTTCGCCCTGGGTGCCAATGCGCTTGCTGTCACTGTGCAGCGTGGACAGCTGATCTTCGTAGATCTGGCGGGTATCATGCAGCAGGCGGCCGATCAGGGTGCTTTTACCGTCATCGACGCTGCCGCAGGTCAGGAATCGTAACAGGCTTTTATGTTGCTGCGCGTACAGGTAAGACTCGACCCCGCCCTGTTCAGCGATTTGTTGTGCAATTGCGTTGTTCATCCGGCGGCTCCTTAGAAATACCCTTGACGCTTTTTCAGCTCCATCGAGCCGGACTGATCGCGGTCGATCATCCGTCCCTGGCGCTCACTGGTGGTGGATACCAACATCTCTTCGATGATTTCCGGCAGCGTTTGCGCTTCGGACTCCACCGCGCCGGTCAGCGGCCAGCAACCCAGGGTGCGGAAGCGCACCATGCGCTGGCTGATCACTTCGCCCGGCTGCAGATCAATGCGATCGTCGTCCACCATCAACAGCATGCCGTCGCGTTCTACCACCGGGCGTGGTTTCGCCAGGTACAAAGGAATGATGTCGATCTTTTCTAGGAAAATGTATTGCCAGATATCTAGCTCGGTCCAGTTCGACAGTGGGAACACACGAATGCTCTCGCCCTTATTGATCTGACCGTTGTAGTTGTGCCACAGCTCCGGGCGCTGGTTTTTCGGATCCCAACGGTGGAAGCGGTCGCGGAAAGAATAGATTCGCTCTTTGGCGCGTGATTTTTCTTCGTCACGGCGAGCGCCACCAAAGGCGGCATCAAAACCGTATTTGTTCAGCGCCTGCTTCAGGCCTTCGGTTTTCATGATATCGGTGTGCTTGGCACTGCCGTGAACGAACGGGTTGATGCCCATCGCCACGCCTTCCGGATTTTTGTGTACCAGCAGCTCAAAACCGTATTCCTTGGCGGTGCGGTCACGAAACTGGTACATCTCGCTGAATTTCCAGCCGGTATCCACATGCAGCAGAGGGAACGGCAGCGTGCCTGGGAAGAAGGCCTTACGCGCCAGGTGCAGCATCACGGAAGAGTCTTTACCGATGGAATAAAGCATCACCGGGTTGCCGAATTCAGCGGCGACTTCACGGATGATATGGATACTCTCCGCCTCCAATTGCCGCAAATGAGTGAGTCGTTTTTCGTCCATAACAGATCCTTAAGCCAAATTCACGACGGCTGGGCGTGATACCCCTTCCGCCTGCGGTTGATGCCCAAACCAGGCGATTTGGTGATGTAATTCCACCACTTCGCCGATCACCAGCAGCGCCGGTAACGGTGCCTGTTGAGCCAATTGTTCGAGTTGTTGCAACGTGCCGGTTTGCACCAGTTGATCCGCACGGGTGCCACGACTGATTACCGCCACCGGCGTTGTGGCCGCACGCCCATGAGCTATCAGGCGCTGGCTGATATCCGCCGCCTTCATGGTGCCCATGTAGATAGCCAGAGTCTGGCGCGCACGCGCCAAATCTGCCCAGTCCAGCCCATCGCCGTCGGGACGACAGTGGCCAGTGATAAAGGTAACGCTTTGTGCGTGATCGCGGTGCGTCAGCGGGATACCGGCATAGGCGGTTGCCCCGGCGGCGGCCGTTACTCCCGGTACCACCTGGAACGGAATACCCGCGGCGGCGGCCACCTGTAACTCTTCACCACCGCGGCCAAAGATAAAGGGATCGCCCCCCTTCAGCCGCACCACACGTTTGCCCTGCCGTGCCAGTTCCACCAGCAGACGATTGGTTTCTTCCTGGATCACCGAGTGTGCACCGGCGCGTTTACCCACGCAGATGCGTTCGGCATCGCGCCGAACCAAATCAAGGATTTCATCGCTGACCAGATGGTCGTACAGCACCACGTCGGCCTGCTGCATCACCTGCAGCCCTCGCAGGGTCAGTAACCCCACTTCGCCCGGCCCGGCCCCCACCAGGGCAATTTCGCCCTGAGTGCCTTCGCTGCCCTGTGCAAACTGCTCTAAGTCCTGCTCCAGTTGCCGCTGCGCCTCGGCGGTTTGGCCATTGGCCACCAGCGTTGCGAAGCGGCCGCCAAAGGTTTTTTCCCAAAAGCGGCGGCGTTCGCCAATGGCATGCAGCCGTTGCTTCACCTGACCGCGCCAGCGCCCGGCGACCTCAGCCATCTGTCCCAGACTGGCGGGCAACAAGGCCTCAAGTTTTTCACGCAGCATGCGTGCCAGCACCGGTGCCTGACCGCTGGAAGAGACGGCTACCACCAAGGGTGAACGGTCGATAATCGACGGGAAGATAAACGAACAGCGCGGCTGATCGTCCACTACGTTGGCCAGCACCCGGCGTTTATCCGCCTCGCTAAACACCTCGGCATTCAGCGCACTGTCATCGGTGGCGGCAATCACCAGGAACACCTCATCGAGTTGCTCAGCGGCAAAAGCCTGCCCCAGCCAGTAGATTTGCCCCTGCTGACGCAGTTGTTCGAGTATCGGTGAGAGTGACTGCGCAACTATCCGTATTTCAGCCCCGGCACGCAGGAGGAAGTCAACTTTGCGCGCAGCCACTTCACCGCCGCCAACGACCAACACCGGACGTTGTTTTAGGTCGGCAAATATAGGTAGATAGTCCACAACAGCCTTTTCATCTATGCAGAAGGATAGTGTGACTATACGGGCTGAGATTTAGCCTCTGAAATGACGAAAAGGAATGACTAGTTCTTTTATGGAATATAGGCCGCAGTGTCAGGGTTTGCGGCGGTTTCACGCTGGCAAGACCGCAGTCATTATCCAGACTGCTCCTGTTATCGCACTTGTCCAGCATCGGGGTTTCTCCTTCGATCCGTATGAACCTTACCTTTGGAGAAAAAACCACACTATAATCATGGCTAAATATCAATTCCCGTAAAATGCCCGGCATTTCGCAAAGTATTTTGCTCGGAACAAAGTTAGACATCATAAGTTGCACACCGTACCGAAATTTTGCCTGTGCCGCGTAAATTTAAGAGCGCTGGAAATTGTTTAATCTGCCGCCGAGTCTCATACTGAGGGCCGCAAAAAGAATCGGTATTACCGACATTAAAAAGAAGGATTTTTCGGTATGTTTTCCCGCTTTTATCTGAAGGCCGGCCTGCTGATGGCAGTGCTCGGCGGTGTTTTCAGCGCTTCTGCCGCCACACAAACCGCGAAAGATCTCCCGATGGGTAAATTCGCCGCTGACCAAATCCGTCATATCGCTACCTATTTCCCCGGCCGTATGGCAGGTAGCCCGGCCGAGTTGCTCACCGCAGACTATCTCAACCAGCAGTTCAGCAAGATGGATTATCAGAGCGATATCCGCAGCTTCAATACCCGCTATCTCTACACCACTAAAGACGGCAAAAAGAACTGGAATAATGTTACCGCCAGCTCAGTGATCGCCGCTAAAAATGGCAGCAATCCGCAGCAAATTCTGATCGTGGCGCATTTTGATACCTATACGCCACAAAGCGACGCCGATCTGGATAACAACCTCGGCGGCCTGACGCTACAGGGGGTCGATGACAATGCCTCCGGCATCGGCGTAATGCTGGAGTTGGCAGAGCGCCTGAAGAACATTCCCACGACTTACGGCCTGCGCTTTGTTGCCACCAGCGCGGAAGAGATCGGCTCATTGGGGGCGCAGAACTATCTGCAGCGCATGAGCCCGGAAGAAAAACGCAATACGGTGCTGGTGATTAACCTCGACAGCCTGATCACCGGCGATCGCCTGTATTTCAACACCGGTCGCAACACGCCACCGAAGCTGGCGAAACAAAGCCGCGATCGTGCACTGGACATTGCCCACCGCTATGGCATTGCCGCCGCCACTAACCCGGGCAGCCAGGAGCATCCGAAAGGCACCGGCTGCTGTTCCGATCAGGAAGTGTTTGATAAAGCCGCTATTCCGGTGCTGTCCGTAGAAGCCACCAACTGGTCGCTGGGCAACAAAGACGGCTATCAGCAACGTGCCGTCAGCCCACACTTCCCACAGGGCATGAGTTGGCACCGCCCACAGTACGATAATCTGCAATACTTGGAGCGTAATTTGCCAGGACGAATCGACAAGCGCAGCCGCGAGAGCGTGCAGATCCTGTTGCCGCTGATCAAAGAGCTGGCGCGAGCGCATCCGCCGAAAGCAGCAAAGAAAAAGTAATCCCCCACAGAAACACCAAGGGCCCAGCCAATGCTGAGCCTTTGGTCAGTTTAATCGGATATTAGCCTTCGTGCAGGCCGCACTCGCGCTTCAGGCCGAAGAAGCGGGTTTCTTCCTCGCTCATGCCCGGTTCCCATTTCTGCGTGGTATGGGTATCCCCGACCGACAGATAGCCTTGTTCCCACAGCGGGTGATAACTCAGGCCGTGCTCGGTCAGGTACTGATAAATCTTGCGGTTGTCCCAGTCGATAATCGGCAGGATCTTGAACACCCCGCGCTGTACCGCTAACACCGGCAGGTGAGCACGACTGCCTGATTGTTCGCGACGCAGGCCGGCAAACCATGTCTGCCCGCCGAGGGTTTCCAGCGCGCGGTTCATCGGCTCAACCTTGTTAATTTGGTTGTATTTCTCAATCCCCTCAACGCCCTGCTCCCACAGTTTGCCGTAGCGTGCCTCCTGCCAGGCAGGCGACTGCTCGGCACGGAACACCTGCAGGTTCAACTTCAGTTTGTCGGCCAACTGATCGATAAACTGATAGGTTTCCGGGAACAGATAGCCTGTATCGGTGAGGATCACCGGGATATCCGGCTTGATCCGGGTTACCAAATGCAGACACACCGCCGCCTGGATGCCAAAGCTTGAGGAGAGTACAAACTCGCCCGGCAAATGCTCCAGCGCCCATTCGACACGTTGCTCGGCAGAAAGAGTTTCCAACTGACCATTAACCACCGCCAGTGCCAACGCCTGCCCTGATTTGGGCAGCGCATTGAGCTCCGCCAGATTGAATTCAGCCATGTTGCCTGCCTCCTGATGCTTGAATCATACCGCGCAGATCCAGCCCCTTGTATCAGCGGGGCCAAATGGCGTCAGTCCCAGAAATCCTGCGCCGGATCAACCACCGGCTTGACCACACCGGCGCGAATGGTGAAATCACCAAAGCCCTCGCCTGCCGTGCGCTCAGTGGCCCAACGGCCTACCAGTTGGTCAATCTCACGCAGAATTTCTTCTTCGTTAATATTTTCACGATACATACGCGGTATACGCGTGCCTTCCCGGTTACCGCCCAAATGCAGGTTATAGCGACCTACCGCTTTACCCACCAGGCCAATCTCCGCCAGCAGCGCGCGGCCACAGCCATTCGGGCAGCCGGTGATGCGCAATACGATATGCTCGTCCCCCACGCCGTGCCGATGCAGGATCCCTTCCACCTTGGTGACGAACTCAGGCAGAAAACGCTCGGCCTCCGCCATGGCTAACGGGCAGGTTGGGAAGGATACGCAAGCCATCGAGTTTTGGCGCTGTACGCTGACCCCATCGTCGATCAGGCCATGATCCCGCGCCAGCGCTTCGATCTTCGCCTTCTCGCTTTCCGGCACACCGGCGACGATCAAGTTCTGGTTGGCAGTCAGGCGGAAATCCCCTTTATGGATACGCGCAATCTCGGCAACGCCGGTTTTCAGCGGACGCCCCGGGTAATCCAACAACCGACCGTTCTCAATAAACAGCGTCAGGTGCCATTGGTTATCGATACCTTTCACCCAACCAATGCGATCGCCACGACCGGTGAATTCGTACGGGCGGATCGGCTCAAATGTGATACCTGCACGTTTTTCTACTTCGGCGCGGAAAATATCCACCCCGACGCGCTCCAGCGTGTATTTGGTTTTGGCATTTTTACGATCGGTACGATTACCCCAGTCGCGCTGGGTGGTCACTACCGCTTCGGCGACCGCCAGCGTGTGTTCCAGCGGGATGTAGCCGAATTCGCTGGCCTGGCGTGCATAAGTTTTCTTGTTGCCATGTTCTATCGACAGGCCGCCACCTACCAACAGGTTGAAGCCCACCAACTTGCCGTTTTTGGCGATCGCCACAAAGTTCATGTCGTTGGCGTGCAGGTCAACGTCGTTTTGCGGCGGGATCACCACCGTGGTTTTAAACTTGCGTGGCAGGTAGGTCGCACCGAGGATCGGCTCTTCGTCGGTGGTCGCCACTTTTTCCTGATCCAGCCACACTTCTGCGTAGGCGCGGGTGCGCGGCAACAGGTGTTCGGAAATCTTCTTCGCCCATTCGTAGGCTTCCTGATGCAGCTCTGACTCCACCGGGTTAGAAGTACAAAGCACGTTGCGGTTAACGTCGTTGGCGGTAGCCAGCGCGTCCAGCCCCAGGCGGCCCAGCAGTTGGTGAACCGGCTTAACGTTGCCCTTCAAAATGCCATGGAACTGGAAGGTCTGGCGGTTGGTGATACGAATGCTGCCGTACAGGGTGCTTTCCTGCGCGAACTTATCAATACCCAGCCACTGCTGAGGAGAGATAATTCCCCCCGGCAGACGGCAGCGCAGCATCATCGCGTGGCGCGGCTCCAGCTTCTGCTCGGCACGTTCGGCACGGATATCACGGTCGTCCTGCTGGTACATGCCGTGAAAACGGATCAGCAGGAAGTTGTCACCGGTAAAGCCACCGGTCAGGCCATCCTTCAAATCTTCAGCGATGGTGCCGCGCAGGAAGTTGCTTTCTTTCTTCAAACGCTCGGCATCGGCCAATTTGCCTTCAACCACCAGAGGCCCTGGGTGTTTATCACTCATCAGTAAACATCTCGCTGATAACGGCGCTCAAGGCGCAGCTCACTTAAAAATTCATCCGCCAGCTCGGTATCCATACCACCGTGCTCGGCCACCAGTTCCAGTAATGTGTTTTCTACGTCTTTTGCCATGCGGTTGGCATCGCCACAGACGTAAATATGCGCGCCTTCCTGGATCCAACGCCATACCTCTGCGCCCTGTTCGCGCAGTTTGTCTTGTACGTAGACTTTATGCTGTTGATCGCGCGACCAGGCCAGATCGATGCGGGTCAGCAGGCCATCCTTAACATAGCGCTGCCATTCGACCTGATACAGGAAATCTTCGGTAAAGTGCGGGTTGCCGAAGAACAGCCAATTCTTACCGGCGGCACCGTCAGCGTCACGCTGCTGCATAAAGGCGCGGAACGGCGCAATGCCGGTACCGGGGCCAATCATGATCACCGGCGTTTCCGGGTTGGGCGGCAGGCGGAAGTTGTCGTTGTGCTCGATGAACACCCGCACATCGCCATCTTCTTCCAGGCGATCAGCCAAGAAGCTGGAAGCGCCTCCGGCACGAGCACGACCGTCGATGTCGTATCGCACCACGCCAACGGTAACGTGCACTTCGTTTTCGTTTTCAGCCTGCGACGAAGCGATGGAATACAGGCGCGGCGTCAACGGACGCAGCAGGCCAATCAACTGTTCGGCGTTGAGATCGGCCGGTGCCTGACGCACCATATCGACAATCGGCGTATTGTGCGCGTAATGCTGCAGCGCAGCTTTATCTGCCAGCAGGCCAATCAGCTTCTCATCACGCGACAGCGCCGCGTATTTGTCGACGATCAGCGTAGTGTTCTGCGTCAATTCGAAATGGCTGCGCAACGCTTGCGCCAGCGGCAGAGTTTTACCTTCGACCTCCACCGGCTCGTCGCCTTTCAGCCATAGCAGTTGTACCAGTTCGTCCACCAGCGCAGGATCGTTATCGAACCAGACGCCCAGCGCGTCACCCGGTCGGTAGCGCAGACCAGAATCGCCCAGATCAATCTCGATATGGCGTACGTCTTTATCTGACGCACGGCCGGTAATTTTTTGTTTCACCGCCAGTTGCGCGGTCAACGGCTGTTCTTTGCTGTACGGGCTGCTGCCCGGCAGATCAACTGCGCCGCTGGCCAACACGCCCGGTGCAGCATTTTCCGCCGGCGCGCGTGCTTTCAGCACTGCCACTACCTGTTTACGCCAGGCAGTGGCCAGTTCCTGATATTCCACATCGGCGTCAACCCGCTCAACCAGGCGCTCTGCCCCCAGTTCGGCCAGCTTGCCATCGAAGTCTTTACCCGACTGACAGAAGTTTTCGTAGGAAGTGTCCCCCAGGCCGAATACCGCAAACGCGGTTTCGTTTAGCTTGGGTGCCTTCTTCGAGAACAGGAATTTATGCAGCGCTACCGCCTCTTCCGCTGGCTCGCCTTCCCCCTGCGTAGAGGCGACGATCACCAGCAAACGTTCCTGGGCAATCTGTTTGAACTTGTAGTCACCGGCATTCACCAGGGTGACGCTCAGCTTGGCGGCCAACAGATCGTCGCGCAGCTGTTCCGCCAGACGGCGTGCATTGCCAGTCTGTGAAGCAGAGATCAGCGTGATGCTGGCGGCAGCGGAAGCTACCGGCGCAATGGCAACGCTGCCCGGCTGTTGATTTACCATTCCCCAGAAATAACCTGACAGCCACGCCAGTTGCGTTGATGAATATTCACCAATCGCTGCCTGCAGGCTTGAGAGCTGTTCGGGCGTCAGCGGGAGCAAAGATGTTGGAGGTGCCTGAGTCGTCATTGCAGTACTTATTTCCTATACATGGCACCTATCCAGCCAGGTGCTCGCCAGTGTCAGCCGCCTTTTTTCGTTCGGTCTGCGGTCCTGAAAAGATCAGGAGAGTTTGTAAGGTTACCCAGCCGATTGGCAACGATTAAATAAGGGATAGCAATAAATAATAACTAAAATGACTAAGCTGTTTTTCTGGTAACGGATAGTGCTTAAAGCGCTAAGCGGATTTTTTTATCCACATGAAAATTAAACCGTTTTTTTGACTATTGTTGAATGAATCGCATTTAGCACTCATTACCCCAATCGATAGGTCTCATTCATACCAAACAAAAAAAGTGTTAAGCCAACTTTGCTCGCGCTACCGATAGACCAAAGCGGTATAAATGGCAAGCAAGCTCCGTTTCCGGTAAACTTCGGCGGTTTTTGAGTCAATGAGGCCGTAATAATGGCAACCACGCTGTTTAAAGATTTTCAGTTTGAAGCCGCACACCGCTTGCCGAACGTAGCGGAGGGCCATAAATGCGGCCGTCTGCATGGGCATTCGTTTATGGTGCGTCTGGAAGTGACCGGTGAAGTGGATGCACACACCGGTTGGGTGATGGATTTCGCCGAGCTTAAAGCCGTGTTCTCCCCAATCTGGGAGCGCCTGGATCACAATTATCTCAATGATATTCCAGGATTGGAAAATCCCACCAGCGAAGTCCTTGCAGCCTGGATTTGGCAGCAGCTCAAACCCCAGTTGCCGGAACTGACTGCGGTGATGGTGAAAGAGACTTGTACCGCAGGATGCGTATATAAAGGCTGATCCCCTTCATACTTGAAGTGGCATCGGTGTTGGCTGCGCTCACTCCCCCGAATCACTGACCGATGTCAGCTCATCGGGCTTCGTTTGCTGGCCGCCTTGATGCCACTCCAATTATTTCGGGATCTGGTTTAACCGTTCTTAAGCAATATTCAAATACTTATGCGTTTGCATCGACAGGCGCCAGTTGCGCGCTATGCAGGTTTCAATACACAGGCGGGTCGCCTCTTCCTTCTGACTGATCGGCTGCAATGCGATAATCCGTGGTTTCTCATCGTGCAGGGTCGCCAGCAGCGCATCCAGCGCTTCAATATCACGCTCGCGTCCGACCGGATGCTTCACTTCATCAGCACGTTGCAAAGCCTGACTCAACACCTTCATGCCACCGCGCATATTCACCTTGGGTGAAACCGTTACCCAGGTTTTCGCCGAACATTGGATCTCATGAGTGCCGCTGGTTTCAATCTGGCAACCATAGCCATCGTCTTCCAGCAATTCGGTCAGCGGGGTCAGATCGTAAATGCAGGGTTCGCCGCCGGTGATCACCACGTGGCGAGCGGTGTAGCCTTGTTGGCGAATGACTGCCAGTAACTGCTCGGCACTGGCGCTGCCCCAGGCATCGCTCTCTTCGGTTTTCACCAGAATCCGTTGCATATCCACTTCCCGATTGGCTTCCTTTTCCCAGGTATGTTTGGTATCGCACCAGCTGCATCCTACCGGGCAGCCCTGCAGACGGATAAAAATGGCCGGAACGCCGGTAAAAAAGCCTTCGCCCTGCAAGGTTTGGAACATTTCATTAATCGGGTACTGCATCGGTTTCTCAATCTGGATAGGTAAAAAGGGATTATCGCAGATTCCAGCCCGGCGACCAAACAGGCGAAATTGTATTAAATTTTATCCGCCGTGCTGCTACCAGCTTATCTCACCGGCTATCGACTTCATTTAATTCACTTACTGTGCAATCTCCTGCCGCTGACAATGTAATCCGCTCCGCAAAAACAACATTTAGATAACGTATAAGATAAATATATTTGACATAAACCGCTCATACGCAGATGTATATACAGGCAAGCACAAGTCGGACGCCAGTTCCGGCGGTTCATTCATCACAATCACATCTGCGTTTAGAGGGTGCTATGGCTCATTCCACCGAATTGAATATTCAGCAGGCCATCGACGACAGCAAATTCTCGCTGTTTCACTGGACCTTGATCATTTTGGGATTCCTGATCCTGGCCATTGATGGCTTTGACACTGCAGCCATGGGGTATATCGCCCCTTCGGTCGCCAAAGACTGGGGCATTGTAAAACAGGATCTCGGTCCGGTACTGAGCGCCGCCCTGTTGGGCCTGTCACTCGGTGCGCTGGTTGCCGGGCCAATCTCCGATCGTATCGGTCGCAAACGGGTATTGGTGTTTTCATGCCTGTTCTTCGGTCTTTCGAGTCTGGCCACCGCCTATGCCGACTCGCTCAATAGCCTGACGCTGTGGCGTTTTCTCACCGGTCTAGGGCTGGGAGCGGCAATGCCGAACGCCATCACGCTGATTTCCGAATATGCACCGCAGCGCTGCCGTTCATTGGCAATTAACACCATGTACTGTGGTTTCCCTCTGGGTGCCGCAGGCGGCGGAGCGATTTCGTCATGGCTTATCCCGGCCTATGGCTGGCACAGCGTGCTGTTGCTGGGAGCGATCGCTCCGCTGGTGTTGACGGTGTTGTTGATCCTGTTTCTTCCGGAATCGGTGAAGTACATGGTTAACCGCGGCAAAGACGCGATCAAAATCAAACGCATTGCCCAGCGTTTTGTCAGCCAGGACCTGGACAAGGTAACGCGCTTCTATCTGTACGAAGAGAAATTGGCCCAGTCAAAAACCAGCGTCGGCCTGTTGTTCACCCGGCCTTATCTGACCGGTACGCTGATGCTGTGGCTGACCTATTTTATGGGGCTGGTGATTTATTACGTGTTGCTGAGCTGGATGCCCATTCTGATGCAGGGGCTGGGCTATCAATTGGAGCAGTCGGCGATCCTGACCTCGCTGTTCACCTTCGGTGGAACCCTTGGCATTCTGGTAGCCGGCTGGCTGATGGACCGCTGGAACGCCCACAAGGTGGTGTCGAGCGGCTTTGTCATTACCGCACTGCTGATCGTGGCGATGGCCACCGAGGACAGCCATATCGTGCTGCTGGGCACCTTTATCTTCCTGATGGGGATTACCATGAACGGTGCGCAGTCCGGCCTGCAAACGCTGGCGGCGACCTTTTACCCAACCCATAGTCGCGCAACCGGCATTGCCTGGATGCAGGGCATCGGTCGCTTTGGTGGCGTGGCGGGAACCATGATGGGGGCGCAACTGCTGGCCATGCAGTGGGAAGTGCAGAGTATTTTGATGTTCCTGTGCGTGCCGGCGTTGATCGCCGCTATCGCCACGGTATTCAAAATGACCCGTCGAGCGGTGTTACAGCCTGCAGCATAAGGTTGTATACCCACCATACCACGTAATTATCACTGAAGTAGTCCCCCTATTCCCTTGGGAGAGGGGACTACTTCAGCTAAACTTTATCTATGATGTGCCCGCCTTCTGGCGGGCGTTTTGCTTCCAGCGATACGACTTTTTTATCACAGCCCCTAACTTGTAATAGGTATGTGAATTTATTGTGATTTGACGCGCAAAATTGACCCATTTTTAATTCATTTTTGTCGAATAGCTCACTGTTCTCCCCTGCCCAGCTAATGACCTCAACGTCCGATTAAATATCATCACATTGATTATTAACAAAAATAACTTTCTCTTATGCCATTTTCGTCCTCCACTGGTCGGTGTTGCATATGCTTGTACATACAAGTATATGTTAATAAACCCTACGCATTGTTATGGCGTGGTGATTTACCCCACCGCGTTATGGGATTCTGCACCAATACTGTTTGAGGAAAATGCTGTGACTGCAAATAACAAAGTTCGCAATGTCGAAGTACGCGCGCCACGCGGCACAAAATTAAATGCAAAAAGCTGGCTGACCGAAGCGCCGTTGCGCATGCTGATGAACAACCTCGATCCTGAAGTGGCGGAGAACCCGCATGAGCTGGTGGTATACGGCGGTATCGGCCGCGCCGCGCGTGACTGGGATTGCTACGACAAAATTGTCGCCACCCTGAAAACCCTGGAAGACGACGAAACCCTGCTGGTGCAGTCCGGCAAGCCGGTCGGGGTTTTCAAAACCCACAGCAACGCGCCACGCGTACTGATCGCCAACTCCAACCTGGTGCCACACTGGGCAACCTGGGAACACTTTAACGAACTCGACGCCAAAGGCCTGGCCATGTACGGCCAGATGACCGCCGGCAGCTGGATTTACATCGGTAGCCAGGGCATCGTCCAGGGCACCTACGAAACCTTCGTGGAAGCGGGTCGCCAGCATTATGACGGCAGCCTGCAGGGCCGCTGGGTACTGACCGCCGGTCTGGGTGGCATGGGTGGCGCGCAGCCGCTGGCTGCCACGCTGGCAGGCGCTTGCTCGCTGAACATCGAATGCCAGCAGAGCCGCATCGATTTCCGCCTGAAAACCCGCTATGTCGATGAACAAGCGGTGGATCTGGACGACGCACTCGCCCGCATCAAGAAATACACCGCCGAAGGCAAAGCCATCTCCATCGCCCTGTGCGGTAACGCGGCGGACGTTCTACCGGAGTTGGTACGCCGCGGTGTGCGCCCAGACATGGTCACCGACCAGACCAGCGCCCACGACCCGCTGAACGGCTACCTGCCTAAAGGTTGGAGCTGGGAAGAATACCGTCAGCGTGCGCTGACCGAACCCGCTCAGGTAGTGATCGCCGCCAAACAGTCAATGGCCGAACACGTCGAAGCCATGCTGGCGTTCCAGAAAATGGGCGTGCCAACCTTCGACTACGGCAACAACATTCGTCAGATGGCGAAAGAAATGGGCGTCAGCAATGCCTTTGACTTCCCAGGCTTCGTACCGGCCTATATCCGCCCTCTGTTCTGCCGCGGTGTTGGCCCGTTCCGCTGGGCCGCGCTGTCTGGCGATCCGCAAGACATCTACAAAACCGACGCCATGGTTAAAGAGCTGATCCCGGATGACGAGCATCTGCACCGCTGGCTGGATATGGCACGCGAGCGCATCAGCTTCCAGGGTCTGCCGGCACGTATCTGCTGGGTCGGCCTGGGCCAGCGCGCCAAACTGGGTCTGGCGTTCAACGAAATGGTGCGTAGCGGCGAGCTGTCCGCACCTATCGTCATCGGCCGTGACCATCTGGACTCCGGCTCGGTCGCCAGCCCGAACCGTGAAACCGAATCAATGAAAGACGGCTCAGACGCCGTGTCCGACTGGCCGCTGCTCAACGCCCTGCTCAACACTGCCAGCGGCGCGACCTGGGTTTCCCTGCACCACGGCGGCGGCGTCGGCATGGGCTTCTCCCAGCACTCCGGTATGGTTATCGTTTGTGACGGCACCGATGAAGCCGCGGAACGCATCGCCCGCGTATTGCATAACGACCCGGCCACCGGCGTAATGCGTCACGCCGATGCCGGTTACGACATCGCCATTGAATGCGCCCGCGAGCAAGGTTTGAACCTGCCGATGGTGGCTGCGACTCAAGGAGACAAAGCATGAAAGCGCTGACTATCCGCCCTGGCCAACTGACGCTGGCGCAACTGCGTGAAATTTATCAACACCCGGTCACCCTGACTCTGGACGACAATGCCTACGCAGATATCCAGAAAAGCGTTGCCTGCGTTGAGCGTATCGTTGAGGAAAACCGTACCACCTACGGTATCAACACCGGTTTCGGCCTGCTAGCCTCCACCCGCATCGCCCGCGAAGATCTGGAAGACCTGCAGCGTTCTATCGTGCTGTCACATGCCGCCGGCGTCGGTGCCCCCACCGACGACAATCTGGTGCGCCTGATTATGGTGCTGAAAATCAACAGCCTGTCACGCGGCTTCTCCGGCATCCGCCTGGAAGTGATCCAGGCGCTGATGGCGCTGGTCAACGCCGAAGTCTATCCGCATATCCCGCTGAAAGGCTCCGTGGGTGCCTCCGGCGACTTGGCACCGCTGGCACACATGAGTCTGGTGTTGTTGGGTGAAGGCAAGGCCCGTTATCGGGGTGAATGGCTGCCTGCCACCGAAGCGCTAGCCAAAGCGGGCCTGAAGCCGCTGACGCTGGCGGCCAAAGAAGGCCTGGCACTGCTGAACGGCACCCAGGTTTCCGCCGCCTTTGCCCTGCGCGGTTTGTTTGACGTAGAAGACCTGTACGCTGCAGCAACGGTCACCGGTAGCCTGACGGTGGAAGCCGCTCTGGGCTCACGCAGCCCGTTTGATGCGCGCATTCATGCCGTGCGCGGTCAACGTGGTCAGATTGACGCCGCCGCCGCTTACCGCCATCTGCTGGGCGAGCGCAGTGAAGTGTCCGATTCACACCGCAACTGTGAAAAAGTGCAAGATCCCTACTCCCTGCGCTGCCAACCACAGGTGATGGGTGCCTGCCTGACGCAGATTCGCCAGGCCGCCGAAGTACTGGAAATTGAAGCCAACGCGGTGTCCGACAACCCACTGGTCTTTGCTGAACAGGGCGACGTGCTGTCCGGCGGCAACTTCCACGCCGAACCGGTCGCCATGGCCGCCGACAATCTGGCGCTGGCGTTTGCCGAAATCGGTTCACTGTCCGAACGCCGCATCTCGCTGATGATGGATAAACACATGTCGCAGCTGCCACCTTTCCTGGTGGACAACGGCGGCGTGAACTCCGGCTTTATGATTGCCCAGGTGACCGCCGCGGCACTGACCAGCGAAAACAAGGCGCTGGCGCACCCGGCCAGTGTCGACAGCATTCCAACCTCCGCCAACCAGGAAGATCACGTTTCCATGGCACCGGCCGCCGGTCGTCGCCTGTGGGAAATGGCGGATAACGTTCGCGGCATTCTGGCCGTCGAGTGGCTGGCTGCCTGCCAGGGGCTGGATCTGCGTAAAGGGCTGAAAACCACCGAAAGCCTGGAGCAGGCCCGTCACACACTGCGCGAGCAAGTCAGTTACTACGATAAGGATCGTTTCTTCGCCCCCGACATTGAAGCTGCCAGCCTGCTGTTGGCGGCCGGTCACCTGACCTCGCTAATGCCTGCAGCACTGCTGCCTAGCCAGGCATAAATAACACCTACCACGCAGTTTGTTCTGTCCCACCGGGCGCTATCCGCCCGGTGCGGATAGCGCGTGCCTGTTCTGCCGTAAAAACTTGACGGGAAGCAACATGCATAACGAAACACTACAACTCAGACGCGGATTAAACGCGCGACATATCCGCTTTATGGCACTCGGATCCGCCATCGGCACAGGGCTGTTCTACGGCTCCGCCGGAGCGATCCAACTGGCTGGTCCTGCGGTGCTGCTGGCCTATCTGGTGGGCGGCGCGGCGGTCTTTATGGTCATGCGCGCGCTGGGAGAAATGGCGGTACATCAGCCGGTTTCCGGTTCGTTCGGCCACTACGCCAGTCACTATCTTGGCCCGCTGGCCGGTTTCCTCACCGGCTGGACCTATACCTTCGAAATGGTGATTGTCGCCCTAGCGGACGTGACCGCCTTCGGCATCTATATGGGGCTGTGGTTCCCGGACGTCGCCCAATGGGTGTGGGTACTCAGTATTATCATGTTTATCGGCGCGCTCAATCTGTGCAGCGTGAAAGTGTTCGGCGAAATGGAGTTCTGGCTGTCGCTGATCAAGGTTGCCGCCATTGTGGCGATGATCGTCGGCGGTGCGGCCGTGATGCTGTTTGGTTTTGGCCAGACTCAGCACGCCACTGGCATCAGCAATCTGTGGGCGCACGGCGGCTTTATGCCTAATGGCATCGGCGGCGTGATCGCTTCATTGGCGGTGGTGATGTTCGCCTTTGGCGGCATTGAAATCATCGGCATTACCGCCAGCGAGGCACAAGACCCCGCGAAAGTGCTGCCGAAGGCGATCAATGCCGTACCGATCCGCATTTTGCTGTTTTATGTGCTGACGCTGCTGGTGCTGATGGCTATCTATCCGTGGAACAGCATCGGCCAGAATGGCAGCCCCTTTGTTGAGATCTTCAGCAATCTGGGCATCAGCTCGGCCGCCAACGTACTGAACGTGGTGGTGATCACCGCCGCCATTTCCGCCATTAACAGCGACATCTTTGGCGCAGGCCGCATGATGTACGGCATGGCGCAGGATGGTCAGGCACCGAAAAGCTTCTCCAAACTGACCTCCAGTGGCGTGCCCTGGATGACGGTGTTGGTGATGTCGGTCGCCCTGCTGCTCGGCGTGGTACTCAATTACCTGATCCCAAAACAGGTATTTATGATCATCGCCTCCATCGCCACTTTCGCCACCGTCTGGGTATGGCTGATGATCCTGCTTTCGCAGATTGCCATGCGCCGCACCCTGACACCACAGGAGGTCAGCAAGCTGAGTTTCCCGGTGCCGTGGTGGCCGGTCGCACCGGCGCTGGCAACGATATTTATGCTGTTCGTTATCGGCCTGCTCGGTTACTTCGAAGACAGTCGCATCGCTCTGTACGTCGGGCTGGTGTGGGTGACCTTCCTTACCCTAGCTTACTGGGTGTGGGTGCGCAAAAAAGGCGGGGGTTCACCTGTCACTACTGCGACACAAAACACCTAACTGTCTGATGTCATCATGATGAAACCCGCTGATGCGGGTTTCATCATTAGAGCAGTACTAAGGCTTGGCGGATGTCCGCCTGAAGATCATTAAGATCTTCCAGCCCAGCGGACAAACGTATCAGTCCATCGCTGATATGATGGCGCTGCCGCTCCTCAGGGCTGTAGGCCGAGTGGGTCATGCTGGCGGGATGCTGCGCCAGCGACTCACAATCCCCCAGGCTAACCGCGCGCAAGATCAAACGCAGCGCATTGAGGAAGCGGATCCCCGCAGCCATACCGCCTTTGAGTTCAAACGCCAGCATGCCGCCCGGGCGCGCCATTTGCCGCTGCGCCAACCCATATTGAGGGAAATCTTCCAGACCAGGATAATAGACACGTTCTACCGCCGAATGTTGGGCCAGCATTTCCGCCAGTCGTTGAGCATTGTCGCAGTGGCGCTCCATACGTAACGGCAAGGTTTTCAGGCCACGCAGTAACAGTGCGGCATCCTGCGCTGACAACACCGCCCCATTCATGTCCTTCAGCCCGACCAAACGAATGTCCTGCGCCAGATCCCGACGCGTTACCGCCAGCCCGGCCAGCAGGTCACCGTGTCCGCCGATGTATTTGGTGGCGGAATGCACCACAATGTCGGCCCCCAATTCCAGCGGTCGTTGCAGATACGGCGTGCAATAGGTGTTATCCACCAACAGCAGCGCCCCCTGACGGTGGGCAATCTCGGCCACTGCTGCAATATCGACCAGGCGCATATTCGGGTTGGCCGGCGTTTCGCAATACACCAGCCGGGTACGCGGGCCGATCGCCGCCGCCAACCGCTCCGGCCGGGTCAGGTCAACGTGGGTAATTTTCACGCCGTAGCGCGCCAGCCCATGATGAAAATAGCTGAAGGTGCAGCCATAAATTGTCTCATCGACGATCAGCTCATCTCCCGGACTGAGCAGCGTCCAGCAGCAGGCGGTAATCGCGCCCATGCCGGAGGCAAACGCCACAGCCGCCTCTCCACCCTCCAGATCGGCAATTCGCTGTTCCAGCAGATTGACCGTTGGATTGGCAATACGCGAATAAAAATAACCTGACTCAGTACCGGCAAAACAGGCACCGCCGTATTCCGCCGTCGGGAAGGTAAAGGTCGAACTCATAAACACCGGTGGGCAGAGCGCTCCCAGATATTGCTGGGGATCGTAGCCATGGTGGATCGCACGTGTGGCAAAACCGTGCCGAAATGTGGCAGACATGACAACTCCTTTCCTGAGTGAGTGAAAGCAATTCCAATGATTTCGCTTAAACGTCCGGCGGTAGCGCGCTGCTGCGTACCCGCTGGCCGATGATTTGCAGGGTGCGCAGTACCAGCATCAGACCCAGCAAAGTATCCGGCTGCCGCAACAAGGCATACAGCGAGCGAAAATTAGCGGGCGAGGGATCTGACTGCAGCTCAGTGTGTGCCATCTTCAGCGCCATTCCCCCTTCCCAGCCTGCCGTCACCAAGCCTTCAAACACCCCGGACAATTTTTCCACCAGCGCGTTATCGGCGATATCCACCAGGTCCGACAGCAGTGACAATAAATCGACCACGTTATCGAGCCGCCCACTGGCCAGCAATGGCTGCAACTTGTCGAGCAAGGGTGCCAGGGATGCTTGTTCAGATGCGTTCATAAACCCTCCGTTAAATCAGCCCGCGTACCGTCGCCCAATAGAGCCCGCGATTAAAACCGTTGCGCAGCATGCCGCCCACCTTGGTTGACGGCGTCGGCAATACATCATGGCGATAGTCGTAAACCAGCGGCATACCGGCCTGCAGCCCCATTTGGGCGATCGCCTGCACCTTGCCGTCGTAGTGGCTGACGGTCTGGCCCAGTCGCAGTTCAGCCACGATATTGTCGGCGATCACCGGAGCCTGATTGTGGCAAGAGCCGCCGGCCTTGCTGACCGGCAGATCCACCGTATCGCCAATGACGTAAATTCCTTGCTGGCCATAGACCTGCAGCGTCTGATGGTCGGTCGGCAGCCAGCCTTCACCATTGTTGCCCTCACTAAGGCCGGTATTGCGCACTGCCTCTACGGCGCGGATCGGCGGCGTGGCCATCAGGATATCGAACGGCTGTTCCTCTCCCTCAGCGGAGTAGGCGATTTTCTGCTGTGCATCGACCCGGCTGAGGGTAAACCCACGCTGGTGGCGAATATCACGCGCCGCAAAGATGCCCGGCAAGGCTTCGGCCGTCGGGCGTTGCAAAAACAGGCAGTTGCGCAGCAACTGCGAGACGCTGGGATAGGTATAAACAATTTCAACCGCCTTACGTACCCCGCGCCGACGCAGGTAATCATCGAGCATCAAGGTAGTTTCTATCGGGGCAATGCCGCACTGATGTGGCACGTTAGGAGTTTCGGGGAAGGAGACGGTAATAAAGATTCGGCCTTTTTCTATGGTTGCCAGCTTTTGGGCCAGCTGCCGGGCGGCCTGATATTGGTAAAAATGATCGCCCGCCTGCGCCAACCCGTCGATACGATCCGGCCAAGGCACACAGCCAGTGGCAAACACCAGAAAATCATAGGGGTAATGTTTACCACTTTGGCAGTGAATGACCCTTTGGGATAAATCGAATCGCTCGGCTTTATCGACAATAAATTTTATTTCCGGGCGCAGCAGACTTTGCTGAGAGCGGGTTAATTCCTGTTGGAAAAAAGCGTTAAAGGCAACGTACATAAATGCCGGTTTATAATAGTGGGCCGGAGAATCAGAAATCATTAATAACTCAACTTTATTATTCAAGATCTCCCGGTGTAATTTCGCCGCCAGTAAATTGGCCAAAATGGTGCCGCCGGTACCACCGCCGACAATCACAATCCTGTTTATCATCAAGCCCTCGCCCAGCCGGCCAGTGGGCCGGCAGCCATGTTATGGGAAACGAACTGAGGCAGGACGACGGGGGATAAGTACTCTGCCTTACTGGCAGTCTAGTAACTAAAAGATATAAAGCAATTCAAAAAGGAATTTATAATTAGGATTTTTATTATTACAATTAAATTATAGAGTTAAATCTCACAAATAATAAATTAATAACCCACTAATAAATAACACACTATAACTGACTGTAATTATAGTTCAATGAATAATTCCCATAAAAAAACCCGCCGCAGCGGGTTTTTATTTAACACGAATCAAGCCGTTATTACTGACCTTTAACTTCTTTCAGGCCATTGAACGGTGCGCGTGAACCCAGCGCTTCTTCGATACGGATCAGTTGGTTGTATTTGGCAACGCGGTCAGAACGGCTCATGGAACCGGTTTTGATCTGGCCAGCCGCAGTACCTACCGCGAGGTCTGCGATAGTTGCGTCTTCGGTTTCACCTGAACGGTGAGAGATCACCGCGGTGTAGCCTGCGTCTTTCGCCATCTTGATAGCAGCCAGAGTTTCGGTCAGAGAACCGATCTGGTTGAATTTGATCAGGATGGAGTTAGCGATGCCTTTCTCGATGCCTTCTTTCAGGATCTTGGTGTTGGTAACGAACAGGTCATCGCCCACCAGCTGGATTTTGCCGCCCAGCACTTTGGTCTGGTATGCGAAACCATCCCAGTCAGATTCGTCCAGACCATCTTCGATGGACACGATTGGGTACTGTTTGGTCAGGTCTTCCAGGAAGTGAGTGAACTCTTCAGAAGTGAAGGCTTTGTTGCCTTCGCCGGCCAGTACGTATTTACCGTCTTTGTAGAACTCGGAAGCCGCACAGTCCATGGCCAGGGTCACGTCTTTGCCAAGCGTGTAGCCTGCTGCTTTTACCGCTTCAGCGATAACCGCCAGCGCTTCAGCGTTGGAACCCAGGTTTGGTGCATAGCCGCCTTCATCACCAACAGCCGTGTTCAGGCCTTTGGCCTTCAGCACTTTGGCCAGGTGATGGAAAACTTCAGAACCGATGCGGACGGCTTCTTTCAGGGATTTAGCGCCAACCGGCTGAATCATAAATTCCTGAATATCGACGTTGTTGTCAGCGTGCTCGCCGCCGTTGATGATGTTCATCATAGGCAGTGGCATAGAGAATTTGCCTGGGGTGCCGTTCAGCTCAGCGATGTGCTCATACAGCGGCATACCTTTGGAAGCCGCAGCCGCTTTGGCAGCAGCCAGAGAAACCGCCAGAATGGCGTTAGCGCCGAACTGGGATTTGTTTTCGGTGCCGTCCAGGTCGATCATGATCTTGTCGATGTTAGCCTGGTCTTTGGCATCTTTACCCAGTACTGCCTGAGCAATCGGGCCATTTACTGCAGCAACGGCTTTCAGTACGCCTTTACCCAGGAAACGAGATTTGTCACCGTCACGCAGTTCCAGTGCTTCACGGGAACCGGTAGAAGCACCTGACGGCGCAGCAGCCAGACCTACGAAACCGCCTTCCAGATGCACTTCGGCTTCAACAGTCGGGTTACCGCGGGAGTCGATGATTTCACGACCGATGACTTTAACGATTTTGGACATTAGGTTTTCCTCAGTACAAGTTAAACTAAAACTCCAGACAAACAGCGCGCGGTTCTCACCGCGCGCCGCCTACCAAATATTTTATTTCACCTGGCGCTTCTGATACTCACCAGCGGCCTTCACAAAGCCGGCGAACAACGGATGACCATCACGCGGCGTCGAAGTAAATTCCGGGTGGAACTGACAAGCTACAAACCACGGGTGATTCGGCAGTTCGATAATCTCAACCAGCTTGTTGTCTGCGGAACGGCCGGCAACACGCAGCCCGGCGGCTTCGATCTGCTTCAACAGCATGTTGTTAACTTCATAACGGTGACGATGACGTTCAACAATGGTCGGTTCGCCGTACATCTGACGCACCAGGCTATTGTCGGTCAGGTGGCATTGCTGACCACCGACACGCATCGTGCCACCCAAATCGCTTTCTTCAGTACGCACTTCGACGTTACCGTCTTCGTCACGCCACTCGGTGATCAACGCCACCACCGGGTACTTACAGTCTGGTACAAACTCGGTAGAGTTGGCGTTCTCCATGCCCACCACGTTGCGGGCGAACTCCATCAGTGCCACCTGCATCCCCAGGCAGATGCCCAGGTAAGGGATGTTATTCTCACGCGCATAACGCGCGGTCATCACCTTGCCTTCCACACCACGGTAACCGAAGCCGCCTGGGATCAGGATTGCATCCAGACCTTTCAGCACTTCTACGCCGCGGGTTTCCACATCCTGCGAGTCGATCAGCTTGATGTTCACGGTCAGACGATTTTTCAGGCCGCCGTGTTTCAAGGCTTCAATCACCGACTTATAGGCATCCGGCAGTTCGACATATTTGCCGACCATACCGATGGTCACTTCGCCGCCCGGATTGGCTTCTTCGTAAATCACCTGCTCCCATTCAGCCAGGTTGGCTTCCGGCGCATTGAGGCTGAATCGTTTACAAATATAATCATCAAGCCCCTGAGATTTCAATAGGCCTGGGATTTTATAAATAGAATCAACGTCTTTCAGGGAGATAACCGCTTTTTCCGGCACGTTACAGAAAAGTGCGATTTTTGCACGTTCGTTAGCAGGAACGGCCCGATCGGAACGGCAAATCAGCACATCAGGCTGAATACCGATGGAAAGCAGCTCTTTTACGGAATGCTGGGTAGGTTTGGTTTTTACTTCACCGGCAGCGGCCAGGTACGGCACCAGCGTCAGGTGCATGTACAGGGTGTGCTCACGGCCCACTTCCACGGCCATCTGGCGGATGGCTTCCAGGAACGGCAGCGATTCGATATCGCCGACGGTACCGCCGATCTCAACCAACACCACGTCGTGGCCTTCGCCGCCTTCGAGGATGCGCTCTTTGATCGCGTTGGTGATGTGCGGGATGACCTGTACGGTTGCGCCCAGATAGTCGCCACGGCGTTCTTTACGCAGAACGTCGGAGTAAATGCGACCGGTGGTGAAGTTGTTGCGGCGCGACATTTTGGTGCGGATGTAGCGCTCGTAGTGACCCAAATCCAGATCGGTTTCTGCGCCGTCTTCGGTGACGAAAACTTCCCCATGCTGAATCGGGCTCATGGTGCCCGGATCCACGTTGATGTACGGGTCCAGTTTCATGATGGTAACGTTGAGGCCACGGGCTTCAAGAATAGCCGCCAGAGAGGCTGCGGCAATGCCTTTACCCAGAGAGGATACGACCCCGCCGGTCACAAAAATATAATTAGTTGTCATGCTGAACCTGAGAGTTTAGGTTTAAAGACGATGGAAGAACCAAGACGGGAAAGTAGTATACCCGAACCTCTCCAGACCTACAAACGATCGTTTTACTGTCCATCATCTCTGTCACCATCAAGGGTTCATCAGGGTTTACTCTATCGGCCTGCCAGAGCCTGTCTTTTTAAAACAATGAGTTAGCACAGAAAAATTTATTTTCCCGCCCTTTCGAGACAATAAAACGCCTTAGATTTCAGTTTGTTGGCGTTTTGCTGTCGGTAAGCCACGGTTCAGCAAACTATGACCCTGAGCTTAACCGTTTCAGCTTAGGTGAACCTTGTCGCCGATCAACATTGCGACAATCATAGGACAGCACTGCTACCGATTAGTTTTCCTGGCGTTTAACCTGTTGCCACGCCTCTTCCATCTGCTCCAGCGTGGCTTCCCCCATTTGCAACCCGCGCTGTTTGACGATCTCTTCCACTTGACGGAAACGGCGCTCGAACTTGCGATTGGCGGCCTGTAGCGCGTTTTCTGCTTTATGGCCAAGATGGCGTGATAAATTCACCGTGGCGAACAGCAGATCGCCGATTTCCTCTTCCAGTTTCTGTTCGTCGACTACCGCCTGCTGCGCTTCATGCATCACTTCGTCGATCTCTTCGTACACCTTGTCCAGCACCGGGCCCAACGTATGCCAGTCAAAACCGACCGAAGCGCAGCGTTTCTGAATCTTGTGCGCCTTCATCAGCGCCGGCAGCGCCTGAGGAATGTCATCCAGCGCAGAATGCAGCGCTTTCTCTGCACGCTCACCGGCCTTCAACTGCTCCCAGCGGGCCGCAACGGCCTCGCTGTCGGCAGCCTCGGCTTCCCCGAAAATGTGCGGATGACGACGTTCCAGCTTGTCGCTGATGGCGTTACACACCTCGTCGAAGTCAAACAGCCCCTGCTCCTGGCCCATCTGGGCGTAGAACACCACCTGGAATAGCAGGTCCCCCAGTTCGTCACGCAGATCGCCGTAGTCCTGACGTTCGATAGCGTCCAGTACCTCGTAGGTTTCTTCCAGCGTGTAAGGGGCGATGGTGGCGAAGGTTTGTTTGCGGTCCCATGGGCAACCGACCTGCGGATCGCGCAGCGTTTTCATAATCTTCAGCAAGCGGTGTAACGAAGTGGGTTCAGTCATAAAAAATCTCTGAAAAATGGGGGCTCATTTTTGTGTCCGTCCTGGTGAATCCCCAATGGATTTCGAGTCGCATCTAGGCGGCAAGAACGTAAATCCCCAGGAGCTTAGTAAACTAAGTGACTGGGGTGCGCGTTCGCAGCCAACAACGATGCGGCTCGAAAGACGAAGGGGATTTAGCTGCCATGCAGGCGTTTGGCGTCTATCACATCCGGCAGTTGATTGAGCTTGGCCAATACCCGGCCCAGCACCTGCTGGTTGTAGATTTCAATATCCATATCTATGGTTGCCAACTGCTTTTTGGTGTCGCTGCGGCTGGCGACGCCCAGCACGTTGACCTTTTCGTTGGCCAAAATGGTAGTGATGTCACGCAGCAGGCCGCTGCGATCGTTGGCCATCACGCGCACCACCAGCGAGTAACCACTGGAATAGCTTTCGCCCCACACCGCATCCACGATACGTTCCGGCGCGTGCGATTGCAGATCCACCAGTTGGTCACAGTCTGCCCGGTGGATAGAGATACCGCGGCCCTGGGTGATAAAGCCGATAATGTCGTCGCCCGGGATCGGCTGGCAGCAGCGGGCAATGTGGTGCATCAGGTTGCCTACCCCTTCCACCACCACCCGGCCGTTGTCCTTGCTGCGAGTTGCCGGCGGCGCTTTGTGCTGAACCAATTGGCGCAACGCTTCGCGATCCTGTTCCTCGGCGCTAGGTTTGTTGAACTTGCCCTGTAGGAAATTCACCATCTGATTGAGACGGATATCCCCACCGCCAATCGCCGCCAGGATCTCATCCAGCGAATTCATGTTGTAACGCGGGATCAGTAGCTTCTCGGCCTCTTTCAGGCTGATACCGAGGTGCTCCAGCTCGTTGTCCAGCATCTGGCGACCTGCCAGGATGTTCTTGTCCCGATCCTGCTTGCGGAACCAGTTGTGGATCTTGGAACGCCCACGGCTGGTGGTGACATAGCCCAGGTTTGGGTTCAACCAGTCGCGGCTCGGGTTCGGCTGCTTCTGGGTGATAATTTCAATCTGATCGCCCATCCGCAGCTGGTAGGTGAAGGGCACGATGCGGCCGCCAATTTTTGCGCCAATGCAGCGGTGGCCGACGTCACTGTGAATATGGTAGGCAAAGTCGAGCGGCGTAGAGCCTGCCGGCAGATCCACCACGTCACCTTTCGGGGTAAACACATAAACCCGATCGTCGAATACCTGGCTGCGAACCTCGTCGAGCATCTCGCCGGAGTCTGCCATTTCTTCCTGCCAGGCGATCAGTTTGCGCAGCCAGGCGATACGTTCTTCGTAGCCGGAACGTACCGTCGCAACCGCGCCCTCTTTGTATTTCCAGTGCGCGGCTACGCCCAGTTCGGCATCTTCGTGCATCTGGCGGGTGCGGATCTGGATTTCCAGCGTTTTGCCGCGTGGCCCCAGAACCACGGTGTGGATCGACTGATAGCCGTTGGGTTTCGGGTTGGCGACATAGTCGTCGAACTCATCCGGCAAATGACGAAAGTGAGTATGCACAATCCCCAATGCCGCATAGCAGTCCTGCAAGCGCTCCACCACCACGCGTACCGCACGTACATCAAAAAGCTCGTCAAACGCCAGCGCCTTCTTCTGCATCTTGCGCCAGATGCTGTAGATATGTTTTGGGCGACCGTAAATGTCCGCCTTGATGCCCTCGTCGCCCATAGCCCCGCGCAATGTCGCGACGAAATCATCGATAAACTGTTCGCGATCGATGCGGCGTTCATGCAGCAGCTTGGCAATGCGTTTGTATTCGTCCGGGTGCAGGTAGCGGAAGCAGAAATCTTCCAGCTCCCATTTCAGTTGCCCGATACCAAGACGATTGGCCAGTGGTGCATAGATATTCGAACACTCTTTGGCCGCCAGTACCCGTTCGTCTTCCGGCGCGTCTTTCACTTCACGCAGGTGGGCGATACGCTCCGCCAGCTTGATCACCACGCAGCGGAAATCCTCCACCATAGCCAACAGCATGCGGCGCACGTTGTCGACCTGTTCGGAGGCCATCGAATCGTTTTGGGTGGCTTTCAGTTGGCGGATGGCGTCCATATCGCGTACGCCATGTACCAGATAGGTGATGCCCTTGCCGAAGGCTTCGGTCAGGGTTTCTTCCTGTACGATACCGGCATCCACCAACGGGAACAGCAGCGCGGCGCGCATGCTGTCGTTGTCCATACTCAGGGTGGAGAGTATTTCAACCATTTCCAGCCCGCGCCACAGCAACAGCGACGAGTTGGGATGGTTCTGGGTATGTTGCTCACAGTAGCGCCAGGTTGCGGCTAATCGCTCACATGACTGCGGGTTAGGTAGCCCCAAGCTGGCTATCCACTCGTCGAGTGCAAATTCGCCAGCCGTGTTCAGATGTGCACTTCTTACCGCAACCATAACCTCTCCCTACTTTGCAGCGAACTCTGGCGCACCACCGTTAATCAACAGCGCCATTGACTCAAGATGCCCCGTATGCGGAAACCTGTCCAACATCCACACACGCGCAAGACGATAAGATAAGAAGCCAGCGTGACTCAGCCTATTCTTATGTGCATTATATTGCCCATTCGCTTCCGGTGTGGCAACACCTTCTCTACCTGCCACCGCAGCGGCACAGCGCGCCAACGGCGGGCTAAAATGCCCAGGGCCGCATAAAAGATCCAATACCCGATCATTGGGTTGAATCGCGAACCATTCAAGGGCAGGCGCCACCATTAACTGATTTAATAAGCTATTTATCTGAATAAAGTCACACCAACCAAAGTCTAAGCGTAGCCCGTCGCTCCGATAATACGGCGTTTCAGCGCACAGTTTTTCGAGGCGATCGCTGCCCGCTACCGAATAAAGAATTGCGCCATAGTTTGTCGATCGAGTGCCGGTTCATTTAAAGTAGAGGCTGTCCGGCAATTTTCCCACACTGGAACCCCATGACCAAATACAGCCTGCGGGCGCGCATGATGATCCTGATTCTGGCCCCAACGCTGTTGATTGGTCTGTTACTCAGCACCTTCTTTGTGGTGCATCGCTACAATGAATTACAGGAACAATTGGTTGATGCTGGGGCCAGCATTATCGAACCGCTGGCAGTGGCCAGCGAGTACGGTATGACGTTCCGCAGCCGCGAGTCGGTCAGACAATTGGTCAGTCTGTTACATCGTCGCCACTCGGACATCGTCCGTTCCATTACGGTGTTCGACGCGCAGAATAATCTGTTTGTCACCTCCAATTACCATCACAGCTTTACCCAGCTGCAGTTGCCGAAAGGGGTGCCTATCCCCACCGATCTGATGCTGACACGGCGTGGCAACTCACTGATCCTGCGTACCCCGATCCTGGCAGAGAGCCAGTATCCGGATCAAACCGCCAGCAGCGATCCTCAGCAGGACAACCGCCTGGGCTATGTGGCGATCGAGCTAGATCTGCAGTCGGTCCGTTTGCAGCAATACAAAGAGGTGTTTGTCTCTACCCTGCTGCTGTTGTTGTGCATGTGTATCGCCATTCTGTTTGCTTACCGCCTGATGCGCGACGTCACCGGCCCGATCCGCAATATGGTGAACACCGTTGACCGCATCCGCCGCGGTCAGCTCGACAGCCGCGTCGAAGGCTTTATGCTCGGCGAACTACACATGCTGAAAAACGGTATCAACTCGATGGCGATGTCGCTCACCGCCTACCACGAAGAAATGCAGCAAAATATCGATCAGGCGACCTCCGATCTGCGCGAAACGCTAGAGCAGATGGAGATCCAGAACGTCGAGCTGGACCTGGCGAAAAAACGCGCCCAGGAAGCGGCGCGTATCAAATCCGAATTCCTGGCGAACATGTCGCACGAACTGCGTACCCCGCTCAACGGCGTGATCGGCTTTACCCGCCAGATGCTGAAAACCGAAATGAGCGTCACCCAGACCGACTATCTGCAAACCATCGAGCGCTCAGCTAATAACCTGCTGACCATCATCAACGACGTGCTGGACTTCTCCAAGCTGGAGGCCGGCAAGCTGGTGCTGGAGCATATCCCATTCTCGCTGCGTGAAACGCTGGACGAGGTGATAGTGCTGCTGGCACCCAGCGCCCATGAGAAAGGACTGGAGCTGACGCTGGACGTGCATAACGACGTGCCGGAACAGGCGATTGGCGACTCCTTGCGGTTGCAACAGATCATAACCAACCTGTTGGGCAACGCGATCAAATTTACCGAAACCGGCAACATTGATATCCGCGTCGAGCTGCGTGGCCAGCAGGAACGCCAGATGGAGCTGGAAGTGCAAATCCATGACACCGGCATCGGTATCTCTGAACGGCAGCAGTCGCAGCTGTTCCAGGCGTTCCGCCAGGCGGATGCCAGTATTTCACGCCGTCACGGCGGAACCGGGCTGGGGCTGGTGATCACCCAAAAACTGGTGAAAGAGATGGGAGGCGATATCTGCTTCCACAGCCAGTTGAACCGGGGTTCGGCCTTCTGGTTCCATATCACCCTCGACCTGCATGAGGGCATGCTGTCGCTGCCGTCAAACCTGCCGGATCTACAGGGCAAGACCCTGGGCTATATCGAAGCCAACCCGATGGCAGCGCAGGCAACGCTGAATATGCTGAGCGTCACCCATTTGGTAATCACCCATTCGCCAACGCTGGCCCAGTTACCGAAGAAAAGTTACGACTTCCTGCTGGTGGGAGTACCGATCCCGTTCCGTGAGAATATGGCGCAGCACGAAAGCAAGCTGCTGGCGGCGTTGAAGATAGCCGACCGGGTGATTCTGGCGCTGCCCTCCCAGTCACAGATCAATGCCGAGCAGCTTAAACAGCAAGGTGCCGCCGGCTGCCTGATCAAACCGATCACCAGTAACCGTTTGTTCCCACTGCTGCGTATGGAAACACCGCTGCGCCTCGCCGCCGTGCCGGAACATAAACGCCTGCCGCTGACGGTGATGGCGGTCGACGATAACCCGGCCAACCTGAAGCTGATTGGCACTCTACTGGCCGAACAGGTGGAAAAGACCCTGCTGTGTGAGAGCGGAGAAGAAGCATTGCTGCTGGCGCGCGACAACGTGCTGGACTTGATCCTGATGGATATCCAGATGCCCAATATTGACGGCATTCGTACCAGCGAGTTGATTCGCCAACTGCCGCACCACAATTCGACGCCAATCGTTGCCGTCACCGCCCATGCCGTCAGTGGCGAACGTGAGCATTTGCTGCAGGCCGGGATGGATGACTATCTGGCCAAGCCGATTGACGAAGCGATGCTGACACGCGTTTTGGCGCGTTATTACAGCGACGAGCCGGAACCGGAAACGGCGGTCAATCAACCGCCGCTGTCGCTCGACTGGCCGTTGGCACTACGCCAGGCGGCAAACAAACCCGATCTGGCACATGATCTGCTGCAGATGCTGCTCGATTTCCTGCCGCAGGTCAGCGAGCGGGTGCAAGCGATACTGGACGGCATGCCGGATGACGGCATTCTCGATCTGATCCACAAACTGCACGGTAGTTGCAGCTACAGCGGCGTACCGCGTCTGAAACAGCTGTGTTTCTACCTTGAACAGCAATTGCGTCAGGGCGTCAACAACGAAGAGCTGGAGCCGGAATGGCTGGAACTGTTGGACGAGATTGAACTGGTCAGCCAGGCGGCTCGTGCTCATCTGGGCTGATACCGCACGCAGTAAAAAAGGCACGCCGAAGCGTACCTTTTTAGCCAGGGGCTGATTAATTACTGCATCAGCAGATACAACGTGGTATCGCCGCGCAGGATATTCAGCGCCAGTACCGACGGTTTGCTGTCGAGGATTTTACGCAGTTCGCCCAGGTTCTGGATCGGATGCTGGTTAACCCCAAGGATAAAGTCGCCTTTTTTCAGGCCGATGCGTGCAGCGGCGCTGCCTGCCTTGACGTTATCCACCTTCACGCCTTTCTGAGCGCCAGCCTGACCATTGCTCAGTTCTGCGCCTTCAATACCGGTGTAGATATTGCCGGATTCAACCTGAGTCTGAGAACTCTGCTCCAGGGTAACGTCCACGGTGACAGGCTTGCCGTCGCGGATGATCCCCAGCGACATTTTGCTGCCTACCGGCAGAGTACCGATTTCCGCCCGGAGGGATGCAAAGCTGGAGATGGCTTTACCATTCATGGTAACAATCACGTCACCGGCCTTGATACCCGCTTTGGCGGCAGAAGATTTCGGCATGACCTGGCTGACAAAGGCCCCACGCTGCGCGTCCACTTTCATCGCTTTCGCCAGCTCAGAATTCAGCTCGGCCCCCATAATGCCCAATTCGCCGCGTTTCACCTGACCATACTCGACCATCTGCGTCGTCAGGTTTTTCACCATGTTGCTCGGGATGGCGAAACCGATACCGATGTTGCCGCCGTCCGGTGCCAAAATAGCGGTGTTAATGCCGATCAGTTCGCCGTTCAGGTTAACCAACGCGCCGCCGGAGTTACCGCGGTTAATCGCTGCATCGGTCTGGATAAAGTTCTCGTAATTTTCGATATTCAGCCCGCTACGACCCAGCGCAGAAACAATGCCTGAGGTAGCGGTCTCACCCAACCCGTACGGGTTACCTATAGCAACGGTGTAATCGCCTACGCGCAGTTGTTCGGAGTCCGCCATCTTGATCGCCGTCAAATTTTTAAAGTCTTTCAGCTGGATCAACGCGATATCGGAACGCGGATCCTTACCGATCACCTTGGCGTCAAATTTACGGCCATCGCTCAGTTTGACCTGAATTTTGTTGGCGTTCTCCACCACGTGGTTGTTGGTCACCACGTAGCCTTTCGCGGCATCAATCACCACCCCGGCCCCCAGCGCCTGGAATTTCTGCTGAGTCCCCTGGCCTGGTGCACCCGGCCCGCCGCCCTGGCACATCGGCGAAGCCTGGAACGGCGAACCGTCCTGGCAGAACGGCGAATCTTCACCGAAGAACTGTTGGAACTGCGGCGGCATCTTTGCCGTGTTGACCGTGGTGCTACCTTCAACATTAATGCTCACCACGGAAGGCATCACTTTTTCCAGCATCGGTGCCAGGCTTGGCAATTGCTGAGTGCTGGAAGAAGCGGTTTCTGCGGCGCTGGCCGTCATCGGGCCCATCGCCATACCAATACTGAATGCCAATGCGCTCAGAACTAATGCGGTTTTTTTCATCTGTGTGTCTCTTATAAAAGTCGTTCAGAAAGTATTAGGGTCTTTGTGCATAATCAGAACCTATTAATACCGCTAAGTTCCAGCGCAGGTTATTGGTAATAGTAAACAAATATTGTCCGTCTTTACAAAACTCGAAATAGATCCTGCGCCGCCAGGCAAAATGCTTAAAATAATATTTATTAGCCGAATGAATTATTCAGCAGCCATTAATCGCCGATATTCGTCATAGGCATAAAGATCGGTCATGCCACTGATATAATCCTGCAGCAAACGCGCACGGAAATAATACTCGCGGATCGCCAACTGCTCGGATGACAGATGTTGCAGGCCTTCAATCGCTTCGATATAGGCCAACCGATGCTTGGTTGAAAGCTTATGAAACAGACGCGTTTCGATCGGATAGGCACGATGGCTGTCCTCCTGTACCAGCAAGGTAAAGTCCGCCAGAGGCATCGCCAACAGTGGACTGTAGATATCCAGCAGACCGCTGATGACCCGGTAGCCCTGCAGCTCAAGCTGCTCTACTTCCGGGTGATTGAACACGTGTTTAAACGCGACATTTTTGAAGATTTTCAGCAATTGGTAAGCCGGGCTGGAGTCCTCCAGCAGCGCCTGATTAAAGTTCCCCTGATAAACCGCCTCTAGGTTATCAATAAAACGCTGCGCCGCATGCGGGACCAACCGCGCCACGGTAAACACCCTTAAATACATGAAGAACTGATCTTCGCTACTGCGCCGCGCGCCACCGCGATCGATCTTGCGAAAAGCGCTGGTCACGGTTTTATCAAACAAATCGCCCGACGTAACTTCGCCCCATTCCTGAGTTAAATGCTGATAAAGCTGCTCGACGGTGAAAATGTTTTTTTCCACCGCATCTTCCAAATCGGCCACGCAGTACGAAATATCATCAGCCGCTTCCATAATATAGGTCAATGGAAAGCGGTCGAACTCGCCCATATTCAGCTCGCGTCGCAGTCGATCGACAAACGCCTCTTCCGCCAGATAATAGCCCGGTTTTTTCATCAGGTAGTTATGGCTGGCAGGAAGAGCGCTGGCCCAATAGGCCGGGCGGGTATATTTCAGAATGCAGCCCACCTGTGCGTAGGTCAGATTAAGCTTCAGCAGGGTATGCACCAAGCGGATCGCCTGGGCATTGCCTTCAAAATGGCTGAGATCCTGACGGATACGACTGCGCAGGCGGTTAAGATCGCTCTCGCCTTCATGCAACCGCAGCGCACTGACCTGGCAGCGATCGTTGCTGGCCGGTTCACTGCCGCAGCTGGCGGGATCGAGACGCTGGGAAAACCAGTTGTTGATCGCCGACTCACCAAAGTGCCCGAAGGGCGGATTGCCGATGTCATGCATCAGACAGGCCATCTCGACAATACTCTCAAAGGGATCCAGCAGTTTGGTCAGGCCGAGTTCATCGACTCGCCCGTCTTGTTTAAAACGATTGAGGATCTCTTTGGCGATATGCCTTCCGACCTGTTGCACCTCCATCGAGTGCGTCAGGCGACTGCGAACCGCGGCATTGCGCTCGAGAGGAAACACCTGGGTTTTTTGCTGCAGACGGCGAATGGCGGCGGAATTGACTATACGTCCGCGATCGCTCTCGAACTGCCGGACAATGTCGTATTCTTCTCCGGCTTCAATTGGCTTGCTGAATGGCCGCTGGAAGCTGATTTTCTGCTTAAAGTCGATCCCGGACATCTGTTTCTCCGCCGTTGCACCCTGCCCCCGTGATAACAATTCCCGGCGGCATATGCAACGGATTATCTCTCTATGAGAGCCATGATAGACTATGGCGAAATTCCCACAGCCAATCAGTGAGTGTTATTTATGAAAGTAGGCATCATCGGCGCAATGGAGCAGGAAGTCACCCTGCTGCGCGATCAAATTGAAAACCGTCATACCCTTCAACGCGCGGGCTGTGAAATCTATACCGGCCAAATCGGTGGCGTTGACGTGGCGCTGCTCAAATCCGGCATCGGTAAGGTTTCTGCCGCCATGGGCACCACCCTGCTGCTGGAACACTGCAAGCCGGACCTGGTGATCAATACCGGTTCCGCCGGTGGCCTGGCCAGCACGCTGAAAGTCGGTGATATTGTGGTTTCAGAAGAAGTGCGTTACCACGATGCCGACGTGACCGCCTTTGGTTACGAGCCAGGCCAGATGGCCGGCTGTCCTGCCGCGTTTGTGGCAGACGACACGCTGATTGCTCTGGCGGAAGACTGCATAAAACAGTTGGGCCTGAACGCAGTGCGCGGTCTGATCTGCAGCGGTGATGCTTTCATTAATGGTGCAGAGCCACTGGCACGCATCCGCGCTACCTTCCCAAGCGTGGCGGCGGTGGAAATGGAAGCGGCAGCAGTCGGGCATGTCTGCCACCTGTTCGGGACGCCGTTTGTGGTAGTGCGCGCTATCTCTGACGTTGCCGACAGCGAATCGCACATGAGTTTTGAAGAGTTCCTTACCGTGGCGGCCAAGCAATCTACGCTGATGGTCAACGCCATGCTGCAGACACTGGCTAAGCGCGGTTGATGTGACTCGACGCTTTTCAGCCCTATTGTGGCTGCTGGCATTAGGAATATTGCTGCCTGCCGGCGCCGCCCAACGGGTGATCAGCCTGGCACCCAACACCACCGAGCTTGCCTATGCTGCCGGCATGGGCGACACCCTGCTGGCAGTGAGCGCTTATTCCGACTATCCCCCGGCTGCCAGAAAGCTGGAGCAAGTCGCCTCTTGGCAAGGCATCAACCTGGAGCGGGTGCTGGCGCTGAAGCCGGATCTGATCCTGGCCTGGCGCGGCGGCAATCCACAACGGGTGCTCGATCAGATCGCCGCTTTTGGTATCCCGATCTTTTATGCCGATGCCACCACCATCGATGACATCGCGCAGCGGCTGGACGACCTGGCACAATACAGCCCGCATCCTGAGCAAGCGCACCAGGCAGCGAAGGCGATCCGTCAGCAAATTGCCGCGCTGAAAGCAAAATATCCCCATAGCCAGCCGCGGCGGGTGTTGCTGCAATTCGGCACCCAGCCGCTGTTCACCAGTTCCGGAGCCACATTGCAAAGCCAGGTGCTGTCACTGTGTGGCGCTGAGAACATCTTTGCCGACAGCCGCATGCCGTGGCCGCAAATCAGCCGCGAACAGGTACTGGCCCGCCAACCGCAGGCCATCGTCATTACCGGTGACCAAAAAGAAATCGCCAGCGTGAAAGCCTTCTGGGCGCCGCAACTGCAGGTGCCGGTACTTGCAGTGAATGGCGACTGGTTCAACCGTGCCGGCCCGCGCATCATGCTGGCGGCGCAGCAACTGTGCAGCCAACTGGTGGAGATTCATTAATGCTGGTGTTTTGGCTGGATATTCTCGGCACTGCGGTTTTCGCTATCTCTGGAGTATTGCTGGCGGGCAAGCTACGGATGGATCCGTTCGGCGTACTGGTGCTGGGTGTGGTCACGGCGGTCGGCGGCGGTACCATCCGTGATATGGCATTAGCCAACGGGCCGGTATTTTGGGTGAAGGATCCCACCGATCTGGTGGTCGCGATGATCACCTGCGTGCTGACGCTGCTGCTGGTTCGCCAACCACGCCGTCTGCCCAAGTGGCTCTTGCCGGTACTGGATGCCGTTGGGCTGGCAGTATTTGTCGGCATCGGGGTCAATAAAGCCTTTGCTGCCGACGCCAGTCCGCTGGTGGCAATCTGCATGGGAGTGATCACCGGGGTGGGTGGCGGTATTATCCGCGACGTGCTGGCGCGAGAAATTCCGATGATCCTGAGAACTGAAATTTACGCCACCGCCTGCATCATCGGCGGCATCGTGCATGCTACGGCCTATGCGACCTTCGGTATGCCGCTGCAACAGGCAATGATGCTAGGCATGGGCATCACGCTGGCGATCCGCCTGGCTGCCATTCGCTGGCACCTGAAACTACCCGCCTTTATCCTCGAACGCTAACGCCTCCGCCTGTCTCTACGGGCGGAGTCTTATCTGCTCGTCACATTTCAAAACAGAATTTTCAACTAATTAATGAGTAAAGTGTTATTATCAACGACTGAAAAAACCAGGGAAAACAATGTAATAAACTTTTTAACCCCAAGTTAATTATTATCCCGCCCTGTTAAATCTTATTAATTTTTTGCCGATAAGCCATTATGTGATTGCTTACGGATGGCTATTCCCTAAATGATGAAAAACATTCTCTTTTTATTCAGTGTAATACTGTTCAGTCCCTTCGTTTACGCCGGTGCCACCAGCGGACAAATCGGTGTCAGCCTGACTATTACCCCAAAGTGCAGCGTGCATATCGATGACTCAGTGCCTCAGGTAAAGTGCAGTGGTACGGCCAATAGTCAACCTAAAGTCACCCGCAGCCGGTTGCTGGCCGAAGGTGAAAATGAGCCTCACCAGGAACTGGTCACCGTCGAATGGTAACGATAAAAAACCCGCGAACCGGTGAGGTTGGCGGGTTTAATACTGTTGCAGGCAGGATCAGACGCTGAACGAGGATCCGCAACCGCAGGTGGTTTTAGCGTTCGGGTTGGTCACCACGAAGCGGGAGCCTTCCAGCCCTTCGGTATAATCGACTGAGCCACCGACCAGATATTGCAGGCTCATTGGGTCTACCACCAGCGCAACCCCCTGCTTCTCGATGGTCATGTCACCATCGTTGACCTTGTCGTCAAAAGTAAAGCCGTACTGGAATCCGCTGCAGCCGCCACCGGTAATATAAACCCGCAACTTCAGATCCGGATTTTCTTCATCAGCAATCAGGACTTTAACCTTGCTTGCTGCTGCCTCGGTAAATTGCAGGGGCAGTGCTGTTTCATCACTCATACTCTTTACTCCCAACATTGTTCTGCATCAGGCCGCTACAATGGCGACCGGATTAATGTTATTGATTATCTAATACCTGAGTGTCGCGTTCAAGTATTCACCGCATTTGTTGTATCTTCTTTACCTGTTTTATCTGCCGCTTCGCGCGCCAGCCTCGCTTCCTGACGCTATAAGGTACGGGCCAATATTGAGGAATACAACGGCTTACCTCCGAGGAACTGGGCCACCAGGGTAGCACCCAGGCAGGTAATAATCATTGGCAGTATCAGCTGGTAGTTATCGGTCATTTCCAACACCAGCACGATGCCGGTCAGGGCCGCACGCACCGTGGCAGAAAACAGAGCGCCCATACCGGCAATGGCAAAGGTACCGGCCTCGATGCAGTACGCGGGGAACAAATGGGCACCGGCCAGACCAAAGGCGGTACCAAACAGCCTACCCAGCGCCAGCATCGGCGCATTGAAAGCGGCAGAAAGGCCGGCCACCGCACCGGTAGCCAGCAACGAATGGCGTGTTTCAGTTTTATCGAACCGCCACGCCGAGCAAACCCGCCAGGGTTCCCACCAGCGCCGCCATGAGCAGGATCACCACCGGCGTTTTATCACGGCGCAGAAGCTGACGCACCGCGTCACTGCGTTTCAGGCGAGGAGCCCGCGCTAACGGCGGCTGTTGCTGTAATTCAGCCATAATGGGTTATTCATTAATGGAATTAAATGTAATACAAATAGGCCAGCCGATTATCCTAGCCTACCTGCCAACTGACCGCCCCTCAAAATAGGTATCTGTCTGTGATCGTTTCATATCGACGAACACTTCACTAGAATAGCGCGGTCAAATCATTCCAACAGAATCCAGGAGCCGATTTATGAGCTTACACAGCAAGTCCGAAAGTCTGTATGCCCAGGCAAAACAGGTAATCCCAGGCGGGGTTAACTCTCCGGTGCGTGCATTCAACGGCGTTGGCGGTGTGCCACTGTTTATCGAACGAGCGGACGGGGCTTACCTGTTCGACGTCGACGGCAAAGCCTATATCGACTACGTCGGTTCCTGGGGCCCAATGGTACTGGGACACAACCACCCGGCGATCCGCGACGCAGTCATTGAAGCGGCACAGCGTGGCCTGAGCTTTGGTGCCCCTACCGAAATGGAAGTCAAAATGGCGGAACTGGTCACCGAACTGGTGCCGACCATGGATATGGTACGCATGGTGAACTCAGGGACCGAAGCCACCATGAGTGCCATTCGCTTGGCGCGCGGCTATACCAACCGCGATAAAATCATCAAGTTTGAAGGCTGCTACCACGGCCACGCCGACTGCCTGCTGGTAAAAGCCGGCTCTGGCGCGCTCACTCTGGGCCAACCAAATTCCCCGGGCGTGCCGGCCGACTTTGCCAAGCACACCCTGACCTGCACCTTTAACGATCTGGACTCGGTACGCACCGCATTCGAACAGTACCCTTCCGAGATCGCCTGCATCATCGTCGAGCCGGTCGCCGGTAACATGAACTGCGTACCACCACTGCCGGAATTCCTGCCGGGCCTGCGCGCGCTGTGCGACAAGTACGGTGCGTTGCTGATTATCGATGAAGTCATGACCGGCTTCCGCGTGGCGCTGGCCGGGGCACAGGCTTATTACGATGTGGTGCCTGATCTCACCTGCCTGGGTAAAATTATCGGTGGCGGCATGCCTGTCGGCGCGTTTGGCGGCCGTCGTGAAGTGATGGCAGCGCTGGCCCCTACCGGCCCAGTCTATCAGGCAGGCACGCTGTCCGGTAACCCGATTGCGATGGCGGCTGGCTTTGCCTGCCTGACCGAAGTTTCGCAGGTGGGTGTCCACCAGACGCTGACCGAACTGACCGATATGCTGGCCAGCGGCCTGCTGCACGCGGCTAAAGAAGAAAACATCGCACTGGTGGTGAACCACGTTGGCGGTATGTTCGGCCTGTTCTTTACCGATGCGCCATCAGTCACCAGCTATCAGGACGTGATGCAGTGCGATGTAGAGCGCTTTAAGCGTTTCTTCCATCTGATGCTGGAGGAAGGGGTTTATCTGGCACCTTCGGCCTTCGAGGCCGGCTTTATGTCCATTGCTCACAGCAAAGAAGACATTCAGCGCACTATCGATGCCGCACGTCGCTGCTTCGCCAAGCTGTAAGTTTTGACTATCCAATAAAAACGGGCGCTAAGCGCCCGTTTTTATTTTCAAACTTTGCCGTCAGAGCAAGGTGCCGTAAATCGTCAGCAGTGCCACCACCACCACGATAATCATTGTCACCTTACGTGCCAGAGTTACCGCCGCTCGCGGGGTCTGTACCGGATCCATATGGGGGTCACGCGCCAGTGAGAACTGTGCCAGCCGCGTCAGCACCTGATACTGCGAAGAATGGAGATCGCCCAGCGATGCAAACCATGCCGGCAGTGCTCTCTCACCATGTCCAAACAGGGCGTAAGCCACGCCGGCCAGGCGCACCGGGATCCAGTCCAGCCAGCTCAACAGATGATCGATGCCCGACTGCGAACGCTCCAGCGGGGTATTATGGCGCGCCAACCAGGTTTGGTAAGCACGCAGGAAGGAGTAGCCCGCCAGCGCAATCGGCCCGTAAGGCCCGCAAACCACGAACCAGAACAGCGGAGCCAGATAATAACGGAAGTTAATCCACAGCAGCGCATTTTGCAGTTCACGCAGGCGTAGCTCTTCGCTGCAATCCACCGGCAAACCGTGGATCAGTGCCAACTCCTCCGCCATCTGGTCGCTGGCATGAACATCCCCCTGCCGCGCCGCTTTCAAATATGCGCGATAGTGTTTACGCTTGATGCCTGCACCCACGCACAGCAAATCTATAACAATCCACAGCAACAGCGTCACTACGCCGAAAAACAGCCCTTGAGACAGCCACAGAATGCCCCCGACCACCACCATCCAGGCCAGGGTCATCAGCAACGTCTGCGCCAGCGAGAACCGGTGCAACCGATGAAACACCACCTCCAGGCGATGGTCCAACTGCCAATGCTCACCCAGCTTGAACAAACGTTCCCACGCCAGAACCAGTAACAGCGTAAACAGCGTCATTAGCGACTCCTCTCCCTTTCCATTGTTCCAAGCATAGCGTCATCGGGCTTGCCGGGTTGTTCCAGAGATGCCAGATTACCCCCCGATCAAATATCTACCCTGGATCGGATTAATGCCAGATTAGCGACGCAACCATCGCGCTGCGGTGGTACAGATTGTTAACAAACCTCATTTCGTTACAGAATGTGTAGAGAGCGAAAAAGAAACAACCAGAAAAATCAATTTATTGATTTTTGGCTGATCACCACAAAGACAAAGCAGGAAAAACCACGTTTTTTCCTGCTTTGTCAGCAATCGAAACCATCGCGCTGCGGTGGTACTTATCATGGCAACAGAGTAGCATGTTCCCCCTACGTTCTTACCGTCCATTTCGGAGTTTTCTATGCCGACACGCCGCTACAGTGCCGACAGTCGCCGCACCGAGCTTCTTGAACGAATTGAAAGCGATATCCCCTATGCCGTTGCCCAGGCGCTGCGTGAAGACCTGGGTGGTGAAGTCGATGCCGAACGCGATATTACCGCGCAATTATTACCGGCCGACACCCATGCCGAAGCCACTATTATTACCCGCGAGCCCGGCATCTTTTGTGGCCAACGCTGGCTGAATGAAGTCTTCATTCAACTGGGTAACCAGGTGAAAGTGGAATGGCAGGTAGCGGACGGCGATAGCCTGCTCCCAGACCAGCCGCTCTGCAAACTGACCGGCCCGGCGCGGGTCTTGTTGACCGGTGAGCGCACCGCACTGAATTTTGTCCAGACGCTTTCCGGCGTAGCGACCGAAGTCAGCCGCTATGTGGCGCTGTTGCAGGGCACGCAAACCCGCCTGCTGGACACCCGCAAGACCCTGCCAGGGCTGCGCACCGCGCTGAAATATGCCGTGCTGTGCGGCGGCGGCAGTAACCATCGTCTGGGGCTTTCCGATGCCTTCCTTATCAAGGAAAACCACATCATTGCCTCCGGTTCAATTAAAAAGGCGGTCGAGAAGGCATTCTGGCTGCATGCCGACGTGCCGGTCGAAGTGGAAGTCGAATCGCTGGACGAACTGCAGCAGGCGCTGGATGCCGGTGCCGACATCGTCATGCTGGATAATTTCAGCGTCGAGATGATGCGTGCTGCCGTGGCGCAAACTCAGGGGCGTGCCCAACTGGAAGTTTCAGGTAACGTGACCAGTAAAACCCTGCGTACCTTCGCCGAAACCGGCGTGGACTACATCTCTGTTGGCGCCCTGACCAAACACGTGACCGCGCTCGATCTGTCAATGCGTTTTAAATAAACTCCGTCATCCCTACCTCCCTGTCCATCGGGGAGGTATTTTCCCGTCAGAATTGCGAAGCTCGCCTCATCCTTTTTCCCTCTGGTGCAATGCTGATTAATTGCTGTGGAACTGCAACGCAAAACAGCCATAACCCGCTCGAAGCCCACGCCCTGTACGCTTACCTTTGCTTCCACATTCACACGGAGGCAACAACAAATGGAAACACAGCGCGGTTTTACCCTGATTGAACTGATGGTGGTGATCGCCATTATCGCCATTCTGAGCGCCATAGGCATTCCCGCCTACCAGCGCTATATCCAAAAAGCAGCGATGACCGACATGCTGCAAACCATGACGCCGTATAAGCTGGCCGTTGAGCTATGCGTGCTCGACAGCGGTGCGCCCACTGGCTGTAATGCCGGTAGCAAAGGTATCCCTGCCGGTGACGCCTCACGTTACGTCAGCGCGGTTCAGGTCAACCAGGGGGTAATCTCTCTGACCGGTACGCAAACGCTGCAAGGGCTAACGGTCACTCTGACCCCGACCCAAAACGCCAGCGGACTGACACGCTGGACACGTCAGTGCACCAGCAGCAACGCCAATCTGCAGGAAACCTGCCAGGAAGTTTTCCGTTTTGACACCACCGCCACGGCGCCAACGCCATGAGTGCGGCAATCAGCGACGAAATCCATGCATTGTGCCGGCGTTACCAGGCGCTGGCGCTCAGCGAAGATGAGTACTGCCTGAATGTGGCTCTGACAGCGGAGGCACCACAGGCGCTGCTGTCGGCGCTGCGTTTCGCCACCGGCAAGCGTATTCATCTGGAACAGTGGCCGGCTGCCCGACTGGAAATGGAACTGGACCAACGGCAAATACAAGGCGATCGACTCCCGCCAGCAGTGCCGGAGGCACAGCCTGACGCGGCCTCGTTAAACGACGACAGTGACGCCCCCGTTGTGCAGTTTATCAATCAGACGCTGCGCATCGCCATTCAACGGCGTGCCTCGGATATTCATTTCGAGCCTTACCAACAGACGCTGCGTATCCGGCTACGTATCGACGGGGTACTGCAGGCGATAGCCTCACCGCCGTTCACGCTCGCCGCTCGTCTCACCGCCCGACTGAAGATCATGGGGCAGTTGGACATTGCCGAACGTCGCCTGCCGCAGGATGGCCAGCTCAGCGTGCTATTGGATAACGCCAGTTACTCAATGCGCATCGCCACTCTGCCCACACTACACGGCGAAAAAGTAGTGCTGCGGATCCTGCAAACCGAACGCCAGGAGCTGCCGCTGGATCGGCTGGGAATGGATCCGGCGGCATTAGCGGAGTTTGCCGCGGCATTGTCTTGTCCACAGGGTATGATCCTTGTCACCGGCCCGACCGGTAGCGGTAAAACCGTCACCCTGTACAGCGGCCTGCGTCAGTTGAATGATGCGCAAAGTAATTTATGCAGCGTCGAGGATCCGATCGAGATCCCGTTGTTCGGCGTTAATCAGACGCAAATTAATGCCAAAACCGATCTGGATTTTTCCCGCGTTTTACGCGCCTTGCTGCGACAAGATCCAGACGTGATCATGATCGGTGAAATCCGCGACAGGGAAACGGCAGAGATAGCGGTTAAAGCCGCGCAAACCGGCCATCTGGTGTTGTCCACATTACACACCAACTCCACCAGCGAAACCCTGACGCGCCTGACCCATATGGGTATTCCCGGCTATCTGATTGCCGCTGGCCTGAAGCTGGTGATCGCCCAGCGGCTGGTGCGCAAACTTTGCAGCCACTGCCGCTATCAGCAAAGCCAGCCGGTTCGGTTCCCCGCCGCAATTTGGGCCATACCCTTGTTGCCCTGGCAAGCCGACGGCTGCGAGCACTGCTTTGGCGGCTACTACGGCCGCATTGGGGTGTATGAATTGCTCACTATCACCCCAGAGGTGCAGACCGGTCTGTTACAGGGCGCAGCTCCTGGCCAACTGGCCGACATTGCCCAACAGCAAGGGCAGACAACGTTGCTGCAAGCCGGGTTAACACTCGTTTCGCAAGGTATCACCTCGCTGGAAGAGGTGTATCGCATTGTCGGTATCATTGCCGGTGAGAAAGTTCCGTGAAGGCGCAGCGCCTTTTCCTCTGGCAGGCGGTTGACCCACAGGGCCAACTGTGCGAGGGCGAACTGATGAGCAGCGAAAAAAATTTGGTCAGCCACTGGCTGATTGAACAAGGGCTGCAGCCCTGCCAGATTAACCGCGGGAAACGTATTGCTCCCAGTCAGTGGCACGGAGAACCCTTAATCCAGTTCACCCGTCAACTTGCCACCTTGCTACAGGCGGGGTTGCCGCTGGTCAGCGGGTTGCAATTGCTGGCGACGGAACACCCGTCTGCCGCCTGGCGCTGCCTGCTGCGAGACATCAGCGAACAGGTGCGACAAGGCCAACCCTTTTCCGAGGTCATCGCCGGGCAACATGCCATCTTTCCTCTGATATACCGCCAGTTGATCGCCATTGGGGAACTGACCGGTCACCTGGATGAGTGCTGTCGACAACTGGCCCAACAACAGGAAGCACAGCAAAAATTGCAAAAGAAAGTGGTTAAGGCGCTGCGTTATCCCTTGTTTATCTGCGCAGTTGCGCTGTTGGTGAGCATTCTGATGTTGGTCATGGTGCTGCCGGAATTTGCCGGCGTCTACCAGTCTTTCGATGCCCCACTGCCGTGGTTTACCCAGGGACTGCTGAACTTTTCCACCCAGTTGAGCCACGGCGGCCCCTGGCTGGCGGCGATACTGGGCTGCACGCTATTTGCCTATTTTCGCCAATTGCACCCGCAACCACACTGGCGCAGACGCGAACAGGCCGTATTGCTGCGCCTGCCGTTGATAGCTCAACTGATCAAAGGCGGTTGCCTGAGCCAAATATTCCGCATTCTGGCCATGACCCAACAGGCCGGGCTCACGCTGGTGGAAGGATTGAACGCCGCAGCGCTGTCGGTGGACAATCTGTTTTACCGTCAGGCGATGGAAAAGGTGCAGCAACAGATAGCGCAGGGCCAGACTTTCCACAGCGCGTTGGGGGAGCAGGCGCTTTTCCCCGCGCTTTGTCAGCAGTTAGTCCGGGTGGGCGAAGAATCAGGTTCGTTAGATACGCTGTTGGGCAAACTGGCGCTGTGGCATGAACAGCAAACTTTTGAGTTGGCCGATACGCTGGCGCAAACGCTGGAACCGATCTTGATGCTGGTGGTAGGCGGGATTGTCGGCACGCTGGTGATCGCCATGTATTTGCCGATATTCCAGTTGGGGAATGTTTTGGGTTAACGCTGGAGAACCCTGGGCACAGCATCATTAAGCTGCACCCGAGGTTTGGTCAGGCTGAAGCGAACCGGATTAGTTACTGCCGAATACGCGGTTTTCCTGCTCTGCTACACGGATGAAGGTGGTGCGTTTGGTCAGTTCTTTCAAACGCTCTGCACCAACATAAGTACAGGCGGAGCGCAGGCCACCCAGGATGTCACGGACGGTAAACTCAACCTCACCACGCAATGGCAGTTTGACGGTTTTGCCTTCGGCCGCACGGTACTGAGCAACACCGCCGACGTGGCGTTTCATCGCTGACTCGGAACTCATGCCGTAAAACAGCATGAATTTCTCACCGTTCTCTTCCACTACGGTACCTTCGCACTCATCATGACCCGCCAGCATGCCGCCCAGCATGACGAAGTCCGCGCCGCCACCAAAAGCTTTCGCTACGTCGCCCGGTACCGAACAGCCACCGTCGCTGACAATCTGGCCGCCCAGGCCGTGTGCCGCATCGGCGCACTCGATCACCGCAGACAGCTGCGGGTAACCCACGCCGGTTTTCACTCGGGTGGTGCAGACTGACCCTGGGCCAATCCCCACTTTGACGATATCGGCACCGGACAGGATCAACTCTTCTACCATTTCACCAGTGACTACGTTACCGGCACAGATTACGTGGTTCGGACAGGCTTCACGCGCTTTCTGCAAGAAGGCGACAAAATGCTCTGAGTAACCGTTGGCGACGTCGATGCAGATAAACTTCAGCCCCGGCGACAAGGCCAGAATTTGCTGCATCTTCACAAAGTCAGCTTCTGAAGTGCCGGTTGAGACCATAACGTGGCGCAGCACCGATGCCGGTACGCGCTGCACAAATGCGGCCCATTGTTCAAGGGTATAGTGTTTGTGTACAGCGGTGAGTACGTCGAAGGAAGCCAGGGCCTCTGCCATGCTGAATGTACCGACCGAGTCCATGTTAGCGGCGATAATAGGGACGCCGGACCAGCTCAAGCCGGAATGTTTGAAGGTAAACTGACGCTCCAGTTCAACTTCTGAGCGGCTTTTCAGCGTGGAGCGCTTAGGGCGAATCAGCACATCTTTAAAGCCTAACTTCAAATCTTCTTCAATACGCATGACTAATGATTTCCTGGTTTATGGCGACGGATCGCAAGAACGCAATGGCTTGAAAAGCGACGGGGTATAACCCTAAATAATTCGAGTTGCAGGAAGGCGGCAAGAGTGAGAGTCCCGATGAGCTTACTCACGTAAGTGATTCGGGTGAACACTCGCAGTCAACACACCTGCAGCTTGAAGAATGACGGGTATAGATTAATGCCAGTTCCAGTGACGCTATCATACGCGCTAAAAATCGCCGGACAAGACTGCGAATTCTCCTTTATTTACGCTACAATCCGACAAATTTACCTGCGAATGTGCAGTGTGACCGCCCGCTCATTTTCTCTTTCCGACTGCGTTTTTTATCACCGGACAGCGCAAGCTGCCAGACAAGCGCTGCCTGCTGACTTGCACTTCTGCGCGATCGCTTTATGATTCGTCTATTATTTTTTTATGAACATCAGGTGCATTCCCTACCATGGCCTACATTGTTGCGTTAACAGGGGGTATCGGCAGTGGTAAGTCGACCGTAGCAGACGCCTTTGCCCACCATGGCGTGACTGTGGTCGATGCAGACGTTATCGCCCGGCAAGTTGTCGAGCCTGGCACCCCAGCGTTGGCGGCTATCGCCAAACGTTTTGGTAATGAAATGTTGCAGCCTGGTGGCACGTTAAACCGCGCCGCACTCCGTCAGCGTATCTTCAGTAACGCTGATGAAAAGAGCTGGCTGAACCAACTGCTGCACCCGCTGATTCATCAGGAAACCCAACGCCAACTGGCGCAAGTGACCAGTCCTTATGCACTTTGGGTGGTTCCCTTGTTGGTTGAAAACAATCTGCAGGCACGCGCCGATCGCGTCCTGGTGGTCGACGTTGACAGTGAAACCCAGTTGGCCAGAACCATCGCCCGCGACGGTATCAGCCGTCAGCAGGCACAGAACATACTGTCCGCGCAGGTCACGCGCGAGCAGCGCCTGGCCGCTGCAGATGACATAATTGATAATAGCGGCACCGCTCAGGGGATAGAGCCATTGGTTGCCGCACTGCATCGCCGTTACCTTGAGCTGGCGGCATCAGCGACCCGACAGGATTAAACTGAATGAGTGATGTTTCCCCAAGCGTTCTTTTTGAACACCCGTTGAATGAAAAAATGCGCACCTGGTTGCGTATGGAGTTTTTACTGCAACAACTGCACGGCCAGCGGGCATTGAGTGAAACAGCCATTGCCCTGACCTTCTTCCGTACCGTCGCCGATCTGCTCGACGTGCTGGAACGCGGCGAAGTGCGAACTGAGTTACTGAAAGAGCTGGAACGGCAACAGCAAAAGCTGTTGGCCTGGGCCGATGTGCCAGGTGTCGATATGTCGCTGGTGGATCAGTTGCGTAGCCAGTTGAAACAGTGCGGGGCAGCATTGATGTCTGCTCCGCGTCTTGGCCAGTCGCTGCGTGAAGATCGGCTGATCAGCCTGGTGCGTCAACGCCTGAGCATCCCCGGTGGGTGTTGCAGTTTTGACTTGCCGACGCTGCACATGTGGATGCATGCCCCCCAGCAAGAACGTGATGATGACGTAGCCAAATGGCAGCAAACGCTGGAGCCATTGAACCAGGCGCTGACCATGGTGCTGGATCTGATCCGTCAGTCTGGGCAGTTTCGCAATCAGATCAGTTTGAACGGTTTCTTCCAGGATAACGCGGAAGGCGCCGATCTATTGCGCTTGCGCATCAATCTGGCACACCAACTTTATCCGCAGATTTCCGGCCATAAGACGCGCTATGCGATCCGCTTCCTGCCGCTGGACAGTGAGTTTGGCGTGGTACCGGAACGATTAACCTTTGAGTTGGCCTGTTGCTAAGCCAATGACATAAAAACCTTTCACGTGTTGGAAGGAAGTAAGGAACAGATATGACGACCGTAGTGAAATGCCCAACCTGTGGCAAAGGTGTAGTTTGGGGTGAAGTGAGCCCGTTCCGTCCGTTTTGCAGTAAACGCTGCCAGTTAATCGATTTGGGCGAGTGGGCCGATGAAGAGAAGCGCATTCCCAGCAACAGCGATCTGTCGGAAAGCGAAGAATGGAGTGAAAGACAAATCGGTCCGGAACCGATTTGAACGCTGCTCGCAGCGGCCCCGTAAGGGTGAGAATCATGGACGAGTCGAATAAGACGATCACTGATCTCCTCTGTAGCCCGGCTTACGCCGGGCCTTTTGCCTGACTACTGTGCAGCGTTCGCCTGTGCCACCAACAATTTGATAATACTGACATTGGCCTCTGGGAATTCCTCCTCCCGCAAATCAACCTGTTTCACCCAGCGCATAGGCTGGCCTTCACGGCCAAAGGGTTCACCCGCCCACCCCTCCACCAGATAAAAATTTAGCGTCACGATACGATCGCTAAAACGGTGCTCAAGCACTTCCAGTAACTCTGCACGCTCGGTTTCAATACCTGTTTCTTCCTGCAACTCACGGTGAAGTGCCTGCTCCGGCGTCTCCCCCGGCTCAATCTTGCCGCCTGGAAACTCCCAGAAACCGGCCATATGCGAATCGGCGGCGCGTCGGGTAATAAAGATTTCCTGCTGGGCGTTTCGAATGATGCCAACGGCGATGTTCAGATGTTTCATCGCATCCTCCTGATTGATTCATCGGGGCACGGGCTTCACCCCAAAAAACAGGGGCTCAGCACGCTGAACCCCTGGGTTTTATTGATTAAACATTGCCAGTCTTAGTTCTGCAGACGGCCGTGGCACTGTTTGTATTTTTTACCGGAACCGCATGGGCAAGGATCATTACGCCCTACTTTACGTTCTGCCGTTGCCGGCGCATTCGGATCTTCGGTAACCAGCGCATTTTCTTCATAATGGCTCAGTTGTTGCTGCTTGGCCAGGCGCTCGGCCTCTTCACGACGCTGCAGCTCCAGCGCTTCAACCTCTTCCGGCATCCGCACCTGTACCTTGCTCAGTACGCTGATCACTTCATGTTTCAGCGATTCCAGCATGGTGGCAAACATGTTGAAGGACTCGCGCTTGTACTCCTGCTTAGGATCTTTCTGCGCATAACCACGCAGATGGATGCCCTGACGCAGGTAGTCCATCGCCGCCAGATGCTCTTTCCACAGGGAATCCAGTGTCTGCAGCATCACTCCCTTCTCGAAGTTGCGCATCATCTCGACGCCAACCACTTCTTCTTTACGCTGGTACTCTTCTTTAGCCTTTTCCAGAATACGCTCACGGAGAGTTTCTTCGTGCAGCTCAGGCTCTTTGTCCAACCATTCAGCGATTGGCATATCCAGATCGAAGTCGTTTTTCAGGCGCTCCGTCAGCCCCTGAACATCCCACTCTTCTTCCAGCGATTCTGGCTGAATGTAGCCGTCGATAGTGGTCTTGAACACGTCTTCACGGATGCTGGTGATGGTTTCGCTAACGTCAGACACGTCCAACAGTTCGTTACGCTGGCTGTAGATAGCGCGGCGCTGATCGTTGGCTACGTCATCGTATTCCAGCAATTGTTTACGAATGTCAAAGTTGCGACTTTCCACTTTACGCTGTGCGTTGGCAATCGCCTTGGTGACCCATGGGTGCTCAATGGCCTCACCTTCTTTCATACCCAGTTTACGCATCATGCTGGAAACGCGATCCGAGGCGAAAATACGCATCAGAGCATCTTCCATCGACAGGTAGAAGCGGGATGAACCGGCGTCCCCCTGACGACCAGAACGGCCACGCAACTGGTTATCGATACGGCGTGATTCATGGCGCTCGGTACCAATGATGTGCAGACCACCTGCAGCCAGTACCGCATCATGGCGGATTTTCCAGGCTGCTTTAATTTCAGCAATTTGCTCTTCAGTCGGATCCTCCAACTGTTCAATCTCGACCTGCCAACTGCCGCCCAGCACGATATCGGTACCACGACCCGCCATGTTGGTGGCGATAGTGACCGCACGGCTTTGGCCGGCCTGAGCTACGATGTCCGCTTCCATGGCGTGGAATTTGGCGTTCAGAACCTTGTGTTCGATACCGGCTTTGGTCAGCTCGCGAGAAACCACTTCGGATTTTTCAATCGAGATAGTCCCCACCAACACCGGTTGCCCGTTGACGGTACGTTCACGGATATCTTCAATGATGGCACCAATCTTCTCCAGCTCGGTCATGTAGACCAGATCCGGCATGTCCTTACGGATCATCGGACGGTTAGTCGGCACCACTATGGTATCGAGCTTGTAGATAGAGCTGAATTCAAAGGCTTCGGTGTCGGCGGTACCGGTCATCCCCGCCAGCTTCTCGTACAGACGGAAGTAGTTCTGGAAGGTGATGGAGGCCAGCGTCTGGTTCTCGTTCTGGATTTCCACGCCTTCTTTGGCTTCCACCGCCTGATGCAGACCATCAGACCAGCGACGGCCCTGCATGGTACGGCCGGTGTGTTCGTCAACGATAATGACTTCACCGTCTTTTACGATGTAGTCAACGTCACGGGTAAACAGCACGTGGGCACGCAGAGCAGCGGTCACATGGTGCATCAGCATGATGTTGGTCGGGGAGTACAGTGACTCACCGTCATCCATGATGCCAGCTTCCATCAGCATTTCTTCGATCAGGATCAGACCGCGTTCGGTCAGGTGCACCTGGCGCGCTTTCTCGTCAACCGAGAAGTGGCCTTCGCCCTGGAAGGAATCGGAATCTTCTTTTTCCTGACGGATCAGTTTAGGGATCAGCTTGTTGACCTTGATATACATCTCGGAGCTGTCTTCAGCCGGACCGGAGATAATCAACGGGGTACGCGCTTCATCGATCAGGATAGAGTCAACCTCATCCACCAACGCATAGTGCAGCTTGCGCTGAACTCGCTCTTCCGGACTGAACGCCATGTTGTCGCGCAGGTAGTCGAAGCCGTATTCGTTGTTGGTGCCGTAGGTAATGTCGGCGGCATAAGCTTCGCGCTTGGCCGGTGCCGGCATACCTGGCAGGTTGATACCGATGCTCAGGCCGAGGAACTCGAACAGTGGGCGGTTATTTTCGGCGTCACGCTGTGCCAGATAGTCGTTCACTGTCACCACGTGCACGCCACGGCCGCTCAGGGCGTTCAGATAGGCCGGCAGGGTTGCGGTCAGGGTTTTACCTTCACCGGTACGCATCTCTGCGATACAGCGATCGTTCAGTACCATACCACCCAACAGCTGCACGTCGAAGTGACGCATGCCAAACACGCGCTTGCTCGACTCGCGCACTACGGCGAAGGCTTCCGGCAGCAGGTTTTCCAGCACTTCACCCTTTTCCAGGCGCGCGCGGAACTCGTTGGTCTTGGCTTTCAGTTCGTCATCGGACAGTTTTTCCATGTCCGGTTCCATCTGATTGATCTGCTCAACCGCTTTACGCATGCGACGCAGTGTACGATCGTTACGGCTACCAAAAACTTTGGTCAATAATTTCACTAACATGATGTTTGATATCTCTGTCATGACAGCCAACACAGGCCGTCAATTTGCTGTTATTTTTAGGTTTTTTTGTCGCCCGACGGGCAAGAAATCAGCTTAAGGCTACGGGTCCGGCGCGAATGCCCTGCACCTGTGCCAGCCACAGCCCCGTCTGATGCTGCGCAAAGGCAGGCAGCACGGCATGGTGGGTATTACGAATGATGGTCGGCGGCTTCGACTCATGCGTCAGCAGCGCGTTGAGAGTAGAAAGCAGCGCCAGTTGCGCTACCTGTAATGGGGGTTCGGTCGCTTCCGCTTCTCTTTCCAGCGCTCGCGCGAAAACCGCCTGCGGTGCAAGAGCAAAAGAAAGGTGACGAATGACGGTGCGAAGCGCATGCTGGTGCCAATAATCGACATTGAAAGTCGGCCGGCGATGCGCTTCCTGCAGTAATGCCAGGCTATTAAAGGCACCGCTGACGGAATTTTGCCGGTTCAGGCTGGATGAAGTGCTCGGCAGAGCGGCTTGATCAGTGCTGCCGGACAGATTTGTAGGTACGCCAAGCGTGGCCGCGACCATCCCTAACAGGAGATGGGGCCAGAAATAACGTCTGCCAAATTGTCGCCAACGATTTAGAATACCGATCACGAGTTTATTATCCGCCGGAGCCCATTATGCGCGATAGCCGTCCACAATTATTAGATTCCCTGTTTGACGACGCTAACACAGAAGACAAAGGCCCGCTGCATAACGTCCAGCAACGCGCAGTGGCGCTGCTAAAGCTTAACCGTGCAGTGAAAGGCGTGTTACCGGCTCAACTGCATCCCTGGTGCCGCGTCGCAAATTTCCGACAGGGTATTTTAGTGCTAGAAACGGCAAATGCCAGCTGGATGATGCGTCTACGCTACGAACAACCGGCTTTATTATCTGCACTACGAGCGCAAATTCTACCATCATTGTCGTCGATCGACATCAGGATTAATCCGGCCTTGATGGCAAAAGGGAGCAACCTTGTGCAGAACGCCGCAAAAACCGCAGGAAACACGCAGGCGAAGGTACCTATGCGTCATCTGAGTCAGGAAAGTGCTGAGGAATTAAGGGGATTGGCAACGCGTTGCCCAGAAAAACTGCGCAAAATATTGGAACGACTGGCGTCGCTGGCCGGAGAAGGTGCCAACGCTACCAGTCGTGATAAGTAATCAGCAGTATCTACCCTTCATACTTCAAGCTGCATCTTTGTTGGCTGCGTTTTCTCACCCGAATCACTGACTTGAGTCAGCTCATCGGGTTTCGCTCACTTGCCGCCACGATGCAACTCCAATTACTGTGGGTATAGGCTTATGCCAATACGGTGGACGGGGCTTTGAATGCCAAAGGCATTTCGGCTTCGTCCTGGAAGGTGACAAATTCCCACGCTTCCTGTTTCGCCAGAACCGCTTGCAGCAGTTTGTTGTTCAGCGCATGGCCAGACTTGTACGCGGTGAACGCGCCAATGATGTTATGGCCGCACATGAACAGGTCGCCGATGGCGTCCAGCATTTTGTGGCGTACGAATTCGTCTTCAAAGCGCAGGCCGTCTTCGTTCAGAACGCGGTAATCATCCACCACGATAGCGCAGTCAAAGCTGCCACCCAGCGCCAGGCCACGTGACTGTAAATACTCGATGTCACGCATAAAACCGAAGGTACGCGCACGGCTGATTTGACGCACGAACGAGTCGGCAGAGAAATCAAGGCGGTAGCGTTGCGTACTGGCATCGATAGCCGGGTGATTGAAGTCGATGGTGAAGTCCAGGCGGAACCCGTTATGCGGGGACAGCTCGGCCCACTTGTCGCCATCTTCAACACGCACGGTGTCTTTCAGACGCAGGAATTTCTTCGCAGAGTTCAGTTCTTCAATGCCGGCATCCAGCAACAGGAAGACGAACGGGCTGGCACTGCCATCCATGATAGGAATTTCGGCGGCGTCAACTTCGATAACGATGTTGTCGATACCCAAGCCAGCCAGCGCGGCATTAAGATGCTCAACGGTAGAAATACGCACGTCATGCTCGTTCACCAGGCAGGTGCAGAGCATGGTATCACGCACGGATTTTGCATCAGCCGGAAAATCAACCGGGGGATTCAAGTCAGTGCGACGATAGATGACCCCGGTATTAGCCGCCGCGGGGCGCATTGTCAGCGTGACTTTCTTGCCGGTATGCAAACCGACACCAGTCGCCTGAACAATACGTTTTAATGTCCGTTGTTTGATCATCGTTTTATCTCGCAATGTTATCAATCCTACCGACCAAGTATACAGCATGGCCGGCGGGACATTTTAGCACAAAGAGCGGAGATTCCAAATTCTCAGGATATTCTTAGTCTGCCTGCTTGCGCAGGAAGGCAGGAATATCGAGATAGTCGGGCTCTTTATTAGGCTGCGCAGTCGGATCGTTAACTACCTTGGCGGCAGGTTTCACTTCCTGCGGCAACGGCGACATGCCGTGCTGCTGGTAGCGATGATCCATCACTGGCTGGCTGGCCTGTTTGTTGGTCACCAGAGTGATTTCCGGACGTTTGTCCATGCCGATACCGGTCGCAACCACGGTCACGCGCAGTTCGTCGTTCATTTCCGGATCCAGCGAGGTACCGATAACTACGGTCGCATTGTCGGAAGCGAAAGCACGAATGGTGTTACCCACGGTTTCGAACTCATCCAAACGCAGGTCGAAACCAGCGGTGATGTTGACCAGAACGCCGCGAGCGCCGGACAGGTCGATGTCTTCCAGCAGTGGGCTGGAGATCGCCATTTCCGCTGCTTCTTCGGCACGGTCTTCACCACAGGCAACGCCAGAACCCATCATCGCGTAGCCCATTTCGGACATTACGGTGCGCACGTCGGCGAAGTCGACGTTCATCAGGCCCGGACGAGTGATCAGTTCGGCAATACCCTGCACCGCGCCTTTGAGCACGTCGTTAGCCGCGCCGAACGCGTCCAGCAGAGAAATACCGCGCCCCAGAACTTTCAACAGCTTGTCGTTCGGGATAGTGATCAGTGAGTCCACATGTTTGGACAACTCTGCAATACCCTGCTCAGCGAACGCCATGCGTTTCTTGCCTTCAAAATTGAAAGGCTTGGTAACCACGGCCACTGTCAGAATACCCAGATCTTTAGCAACTTCTGCGACGACTGGCGCTGCACCGGTACCGGTACCGCCGCCCATGCCGGCTGCAATGAAGACCATGTCTGCACCATCGAGTGCGGCACGCAAGGCTTCACGGTCTTCTTCCGCTGAATTGCGACCCACTTCAGGGTTCGCGCCCGCACCCAGACCTTTGGTAATACCGCTACCGATCTGGATGGTTTGGCCAACTGCCGTTTTACGAAGCGCCTGAGCGTCTGTATTAACGGCGAAGAATTCAACACCTTCGATGCGCTCGCGCACCATGTGCTCAACGGCGTTGCCACCGCCACCGCCGACGCCGATGACTTTAATCACCGCGTCATTGGTTAGTTCCATTGGTTCAAACATAGTTTCTCTCCGTTTTGTGCCTGTCGCTGCGAGATCATAAAAAGATTACTCAGCATGATCTCTTTGTTGAAACATTAAAACTCTTTTCTCAGCCAGCTATTGATACGTTTAAACCAATTGCCCACCGAGGCGCGTTTTTCTACTTCTGCCTCACCGCTCAGGTGAGACTCTTTTCCATAGTGCAGCAGACCTACCGCCGTAGAGTAGTAAGGCTCCTGCGCATAATCCGTCAGACCCGTGATGTTCAAGGGTTGGCCGATGCGTACCTGGGTATGGAACACCCGTTGCGCACAAGCTGCCAGGCCATCAATCTGAGCGGCGCCACCGGTCAGCACAATACCCGCTGCCAGATGATGCTTCACCCCTTGCTGACGCAGTTGCTCCTGCAATTGCAAAATCTCATCGTTAACCAGATTCAACAGTTCGGTGTAGCGTGGCTCAATAACTTCAGCCAGTGTCTGTCTTTGCAGACTACGAGGAGGACGCCCCCCAACGCTTGGCACCTCTACACTTTCATCCTTGCTAACAATCGACCCAAGCGCACAGCCGTGTCGAACCTTGATCGCTTCCGCATCTGTCGGCGGTGTGCCGAAGGCGTAGGCGATATCGCTGGTGACCACGTTCCCGGCGTAAGGGATCACTTTGGTGTGGCGCAACGCACCGCCGGTGTACACCGCCATATCCATGGTGCCGCCGCCGATATCCACCACACAAACGCCGAGTTCGCGCTCATCTTCGGTCAGTACCGCATAGCTGGCGGCCAGACCGGCGAAAATAAGTTGGTCTACTTTCAGACCGCAACGTTCTACTGCCTTGACGATGTTCTTTGCCATATCGTTATGACAGGTGATCAGGTGCACCTTGGCTTGCATACGCACGCCGGACAACCCAACCGGGTTTTTGATGCCTTCCTGATAATCGATAGCGTATTCCTGAGGGATGACGTGCAGGATGCGGTGTTCATCACGTACGCGTACCGATTTGGCGGTATGCACTACGTTCTCCACGTCGTCCTGCGTCACTTCCTCTTCGGAAATAGGAACCATCCCTATTTCGTTCTGGCAGCTGATGTGTTTACCCGATAATGCGAGGTAAACCGAAGAAATCTGACAATCAGCCATCAGTTCAGCCTGATCGATAGCGCGCTGTACGCACTTCACTACCGACTCCAGGTCGTTAACGCCACCCTTATCCATACCGCGAGACGGGCAACTGCCCACCCCGATAATGTTGACCATGCCATCGGGCAGAACTTCCCCTACCAATGCGGAGACTTTTGCAGTACCGATCTCCAGTCCAACTACCAGTTTTCTGTCCGTCGACTTGATCATTGTTGTTTTGCCTGTGCCTGATTCTGTTGCTGATTACTGTTTTGCTGATCGCCTGCTGCCTGCGGGTCGATTAACACTGGGGCCCAACCTACCGATGCACCGGCCTCATAGCGTAAGTCGACATAGCTGACTCGCTTGCTTTCTGCCTGCCCCTGCTGCTGCAATACCGGATAAAGCTCGATAAAGCGCTGCAGGCGTCCGGTGCGATCGTCGCGTCCCAGCTCCAGCCGAACATCATTATCCAAAGCCAGCTGCCAGGAGTGGCGAGCACTCATGGCTGCCATTTTCAGCGTATATTTGCTGGCCGCTAACATGCTGCTCATGGTCCGATATCCGTCCAGAACATCCTGTTCGCTCCCTTCCGGGCCATAAAGCAACGGCAACTTCTGTTTGCCAATTCGTTCTGCCGGCACGCTGAAGGATTTGCCTTCGGCGTCCACCATGTGCAAATCATTCCAGCGCGCTACCGGAACATATTCCACCAGGTGGATTTTCAGCTCGTCCGGCCACTGTTTGCGTACGCTGGCCTGCTTGATCCACGGTAGGCGTTCAATCTGTTGCTGGATGATATCGACATCCTGCGTCATGAAAGTACCCGGCGATCCCAGCGCCAGGATCGCCTGGCGAATATCGTCGTTGGTGGTGTAATGGCGTTCACCGGTCACCACCAGTCGCGACAGCGGCAGGCGGCTGGCGTCTTTCATCCAGCCAATCACCGCCCAGCCACTCCACAGGACCGTTCCCAACACCATCAGCAGGAAAACCATTCCCGCCAACTGGGTTCCATTGCTGCGGCGCGGGTTGTTATCCACCTCGCGTTCACGCGCATTCAGGGCAGCTTGCGACATATCAGTCGGCCAACTCCAAAATTCTCGCTACCAGCTGCGAGAAGCTTAAACCAGACTGGCGCGCTGCCATCGGCACCAGGCTATGACTGGTCATGCCCGGCGAGGTATTCACCTCAAGCAGATAGAAGCTGCCATCGCTATCCTGCATTACATCCACGCGGCCCCACCCGCTGCAGTCCAGCCCACAGTAGGCACGTAAGGCCAATGCGGCCATTTCGGCCTCTTGTTCCGCGCTCAGGCCACTTGGACAGAAATACTGGGTATCGTCCGAAATGTACTTGGCTTGGTAGTCGTAAAATACGCCTGCCGGCTGAATGCGGATCGAAGGCAGCACCTGGTCGCCCAGCATGGCTACCGTGTATTCCGGGCCGCTCAGCCACTTCTCCACCAGCACGTCGTCGTCATGGCGGAAACCTTCTTCCAACGCCGCTTCAAGCGCATCGCGCTCAGTGACTTTGCTCATGCCGACGCTAGAACCTTCACGGCTCGGCTTGACGATTAACGGCAGGCCCAGAGCTACCACGCGGGCAATCAGCGCCGCTTTCTCTGCACCGGCATACTGCTTGCGGTTCAGCGCTACATAAGGTGCCACCGGCAAACCCATCGACTGCCACACCATTTTGGTACGCCATTTGTCCATGGTCAGCGCCGAAGCCATCACGCCGCTACCGGTATAAGGCAGCTCGAGGAACTCCAGCATCCCTTGCAGGGTGCCGTCTTCGCCACCGCGACCGTGCAATGCGATAAAGACTTTGGTAAACCCGTGTTCTTTCAGTTGGGTCACCGGGAAATCACGGATATCAATGCCGTGGGCATCGATGCCAGCTTCACGCAACCCGGCCAGCACGGCGGCGCCGGATTGCAATGACACTTCACGTTCAGCAGAGGTGCCACCCAGCAGTACGGCAACTTTATCGGCCATGGTGTTCCTCCTCTTTTTTCTGTGGCTGCAGCTTTAGTTCAGCCAGTTTGCGGGCAACTTTACCCACGTTACCGGCACCTTGCACCAGCACCAAATCGTCGGCCTGCAGCAACTGCGCCAGGGTTTCCGGCACGGTATCCGCATCGGAAACCAAAATCGGATCCAGCTTGCCGCGGCTGCGGATGGTGCGGCACAGCGAGCGGCTGTCCGCCCCTGGGATCGCCGTTTCACCTGCGGAATACACGTCCAACATCAGCAGCACGTCCACCTGCGACAGCACGTTGGCGAAGTCGTCATACAGATCGCGCGTACGGGTGTAACGGTGCGGCTGAAAAATCATCACCAGACGCTTGTCCGGCCAACCGGCGCGCGCCGCTTTCAGCGTTGCGTCAACCTCGGTCGGATGGTGACCATAGTCGTCGACCAACATCGCGCTGCCACTTTTGCCGTTTACCGGCTCCAACGGAAATTCGCCGAGGGAATCAAAGCGGCGACCTGTACCTTGGAAGCCGGCCAGCGCACGCAGGATATCTGCGTCGTCGATGCCTTCCTCTGTTGCCACTGCCACTGCCGCCGCGGCGTTCAACGCGTTGTGACGGCCCGGTGCGTTCAGGGTTACCGTCATTAACGGTTTGTCCTGACGGCTCAGCGTAAAGTGGCCCTGCGGCCCAACCTGGCGGTAGCTCTCGATGCGTACGTCGGCATCGTCACTGAAACCGTAGGTGGTAATATGGCGGCCCACCCGTGGCAGCAGTTCGCGCACCACCGGGTCATCAACACACATCACTGCACGGCCATAGAACGGCAGGTTGTGCAAAAAGTTGATAAACGTCTGCTTCAGATTTTCAAAGTCGCCTTGGTAGGTTTCCATATGGTCGGCTTCGATATTGGTGACAATCGCCACCATCGGCTGCAAATGCAGGAACGATGCATCGCTCTCATCCGCTTCCGCAATCAGGTAACGGCTGGAACCCAAACGCGCATGGGTACCCGCTGCCTTCACCAGTCCGCCGTTGACAAAGGTCGGGTCCAGACCGGCTTCGGCATAAATGCTCGACACCATCGCCGTGGTGGTGGTTTTGCCGTGCGTACCGGCAACGGCGATACCGTGGCGGAAGCGCATCAGTTCGGCCAGCATCTCTGCGCGACGGATCACCGGGATACGCGCCTCCCGGGCGGCGACAAGCTCCGGGTTGTCGGCGGAAATGGCGGTAGAAACCACCACTACGCTGGCATCCAGCACGTTTTCCGGGCGGTGATGGAAGTAAATCGTCGCCCCGAGCGCGCTCAACTGTTGGGTTACCGGATTCGGTGCCAGATCGGAACCGCTGATTTGATAACCTTCGTTAGCCAACACTTCGGCGATACCACCCATGCCGGCGCCACCGATGCCGACAAAGTGAATGTGCCGGACGCGTCGCATCTCAGGCACGATAGTACGTAGTTTCGCCAGTTGTTGTGTATTCATCACTCTCTCTAATCCGGGTCCGGCATACCGGGCCCCTGTATGACATTCTTTAATTCAGGCCCAGCGTACCGAACCCCTGCAAATTATTTGGCGACCCGCACCAGCTCCGCCGCCACACGCTCGGTAGCATCCGGGATGGCTACAGCGCGCGCCTTTTCAGCCATTGCCAACAGCGTTGGACGATCCCAACTGGCCAGCAGTTCAGCCACCACATCGGCGTTAAACTGCGGCTGTTCGATAATCTTCGCCGCACCGGCTTCCTCCAGCGGACGAGCATTCCAATATTGCTGACGGTCTTTGTGCTGGAATGGCACAAAGATCGCTGGCAGACCTGCTGCTGCGATCTCACTGACGGTCAGAGCACCAGAGCGGCACACCACCACATCAGCCCAGGCGTAGGCGGCAGCCATGTCATCAATAAACTCGGCCACCTTGTGCTGTGTCTGCCCTACCCTCTCGTAGTCGCGCAGCACATTTTCCAGCGCACCTTTACCTACCTGATGCCAGAGCGTTATTTTATCGCCCAATCTCGCCGCGACTTCAGGAACTGTCTGATTCAGTACCCGCGCCCCCTGACTTCCGCCAATCACCAACACACGGAGAGGCCCTTCACGCCCGATCAAACGTTCTGCCGGTAGCGGTAACGCCAGTACATCGGTACGAACCGGATTACCCACCACCGCCGCGTTCGGGAACGCGCCAGGGAATGCCTGCAAAACGGTTTTGGCAATACGCGCCAGCCAACGGTTGGTCAGCCCGGCAATACCGTTTTGTTCGTGCAAAACCACCGGGATACCGCACAACCATGCCGCCAAACCGCCAGGGCCGGAAACATAACCGCCCATGCCCAGCACCACGTCCGGCTGATAGTTGCGCATTATCGCCTTCGCCTGGCGTACCGCGTGCCAGATACGCAACGGGGCGCTCAACTGGGCCTTCAGCCCTTTGCCGCGCAGGCCGGAAATACGGATGAAATCAATCTCGATCCCGTGCTTTGGCACCAGATCGGCTTCCATTCGGTCTGCGGTTCCAAGCCAGCGCACCTGCCAGCCCTGCGCCATCAGATGATGTGCGACCGCCAGTCCCGGGAACACGTGTCCACCGGTACCGCCTGCCATCACCATTAAACGCTTAGGTTTCCCGCTCATCCCTTACCTCTTCACAAACGCCTGGGCTTTAGCCAGACGCGTTTCATAATCAATACGCAATAACAACACGATCGCCGTCGACATAATCAGCAGGCTCGAGCCGCCGTAGCTTATCAATGGAAGCGTCAGACCTTTGGTCGGCAACATACCTGCCGCGGCACCGACGTTAACCAGCGCCTGGAAGCTAAACCACACACCAATTGAGCAGGCCAAAAAGCCGGAAAAACGTTGATCCAGCTCCAGCGCACGGCGGCCAATCGACATGGCACGAAAAGCGACGCAGAATACCATTAACAATGCAAAAACCACACCGATATAGCCCAGTTCTTCTCCTAAAATCGAGAAGATAAAGTCGGTGTGCGCTTCCGGTAAATACTCGAGTTTCTGTACCGAGTTCCCCAACCCCTGTCCCCAGAACTCACCGCGGCCAAAGGCCATCAGCGACTGGGTCAACTGGTAGCCGCTGCCGAACGGATCGGCCCATGGATTCCAGAACGAGGTCACGCGGCGCATACGGTAAGGTTCGGCAATGATCAACAGCACCACCGCGAAAGCACCGGAGCCGATAATCGCCAGGAACTGCCACATTTTGGCACCGGCCAGGAACAGCATCGCCAGCGTAGTAATGAACAGCACGACCACGGTACCGAGGTCAGGCTGGGCCAGCAGCAATACCGCCAGCACCACCATTACACCCATTGGCTTGCAGAACCCCCAAAAGTTGGAGCGCACTTCTTCAACCTTGCGCACCAGATAACTTGCCAGGTAGCAGAACAGCGACAGCTTGGACAGCTCTGCCGGCTGAATACGCAACGGGCCCAGCGCGATCCAGCGCGATGCGCCATTTACCGAGCTGCCGACCACCAATACGATCAACAACATCACAATCGACATCAGCAGCATGACGTTGCTGTAGCGCTGCCAGACTTCCATCGGAATGCGCAGCGTCACCATCGACAGGCCGAACGCCAGGCCGAGGTAAAGCGCATCACGTTTGGCGAACAGGAAAGGATCGTCCGCCAGGCGCTGACCGATCGGCATCGATGCCGAGGTCACCATCACAAAACCGATAATGGCCAACCCAAAGGTCAGCCACAGTAAGGTGCGATCGTACAGCACCATATTGACCGAGTCGTTATCGCGCGATCCCGCGACCCAGTTTTTAAACAGTTCGGTCAGCCCGAAGTTCGGCAAGCGTAGTCTCATCCGCCGAGCTCCTGTGCCAGGCGGGCGAACTCGTCGCCGCGCACTTCAAAATTACGGAACTGATCCAGACTGGCGCATGCCGGTGACAGCAACACCATATCGCCGGACTGCACCCGACCGGCTATCACCTGCATCGCCTGTTCCATGGTCTCTGTCAGGGTTGCGGCCTCCGGTCGCAACTGCGCCAGCTGTTCGCCATCACGGCCAAAACAGTAAAGGCGGACGTTATCGCCCTGCAGATACTGCGCCAGCGGGGAAAAGTCGGCAGACTTGCCGTCGCCGCCCAGCAGCAAATGCAGCGTGCCGTTAACCTGCAAACCATTCAACGCCGCTTCGGTGCTGCCAACGTTGGTGGCTTTGGAATCGTTAATCCAGCGTACGCCGTTATGTTCCCACGCCAGTTGGAAGCGATGCGCCAGGCCGGTAAAAGTGGTGAGCGCTTTCAGGCTGGAGGCGCGCGGGATATTCACCGCATCGGCCAATGCCAACGCCGCCAGCGCATTGGTGTAGTTGTGACGGCCGGTCAGCTTCATCTCGCGGGTATTGAGGATTTTCTCGCCACGAACGCGCAGCCAGGTTTCACCCAGTTGGCGGTTCAAATGGTAGTCGCCCACATCAGCACCGAAGCTGATGCAGCGCTCATCGGCACCGCGAACCGGCATGGTCAGCGCATCATCCGCATTGACTACGCAGACTTCAGCATTTTCATAAACACGCAGTTTGGCTGCACGATACTGCTGCAGGCCAAACGGATAGCGGTCCATGTGATCTTCGGTGACGTTCAAAATGGTCGCCGCGGCCGCATGCAGGCTGAAGGTGGTTTCCAGTTGGAAACTTGATAGCTCCAGCACGTACAGTTGGCACTCCTGACGTAACAAACTCAGCGCAGGCAGGCCGATATTGCCGCCCACGCCCACCGCCCAACCGGCTGCTTTCGCCATCTCCCCCACCAGGGTAGTGACGGTGCTTTTGCCATTAGAGCCGGTGATGGCTACGATCGGTGCCTGTGCTTCGCGGCAGAACAGCTCGACGTCGCCGACAATTTCCACGCCGGCATCCGCTGCGGCGCTTAATGCCGGGGTGGCCAGCGCCATACCCGGGCTGGCAACGATCAAATCAGCCGCCAACAGCCAGTCCTGATTCAAATCGCCCAGATGGCGCTCAACGCTTTCAGGCAGCTTGTCCAGCCCTGACGGTGAGATGCGGGTATCCATAACGCGTGGCGTCACGCCGCGCGCCATAAAGAAATCAACACAGGACAGGCCGGTAAGGCCCAGCCCGATGATGACCACTTTTTTACCCTGATAATCCGCCATAATTACCGCACCTTCAGCGTCGCCAGGCCAATCAGCACCAGCATCAGCGAAATAATCCAGAAGCGCACGATCACGCGCGGCTCTGGCCAGCCCTTCAATTCATAGTGGTGGTGAATCGGTGCCATGCGGAAAATACGTTGTCCGCGCAGCTTGAACGACCCCACCTGCAAAATGACCGACAGCGTTTCAACCACGAACACGCCGCCCATAATCAACAGTAAAAACTCTTGGCGCAGCAGCACCGCGATAGTGCCCAGCGCGCCGCCCAGTGCCAGTGAGCCAACATCGCCCATAAAGACCTGGGCCGGGTAGGTGTTGAACCACAGGAAGCCCAGACCGGCACCCACAATGGCGGTACAGACAATCACCAGTTCACCGGCGTGACGCAGATAAGGAATGTGCAGGTAGTTGGCGAAGTTCATGTTACCGGTCGCCCAGGCCACCAGCGCAAAGCCCGCCGCCACGAACACCGTCGGCATAATCGCCAGGCCATCCAGCCCGTCGGTCAGGTTGACCGCGTTGCTGGTGCCGACAATCACAAAGTACGCCAACAGCACGTATAACAGGCCCAGCTGCGGCATGATGTCCTTAAAGAACGGCACAACCAGCTCGGTGGCTGGCGTGTCTTTTCCTACGGCATACATGGCGAAAGCAACCACCAGCGCAATCACCGACTGCCAGAAATATTTCCAGCGGGCAATCAGCCCCTTGGTGTCTTTGCGAACCACCTTGCGGTAGTCATCAACGAAACCGACGATGCCGTAGCCCACCAGGACAAACAGTACGCACCACACGTAAGGGTTGGACGGATAGGCCCACATCAGCACCGAAACGGTGATGGAGGTCAGGATCATGATGCCGCCCATGGTCGGCGTGCCGCGCTTGCTGAAATGCGACTCTGGACCGTCGTTACGCACCACCTGGCCGAAGGACATCTCCTGCAGGCGTTTAATCACCCGCGGCCCCATCCACAAGGAGAGGAACAGCGCGGTCAGCAGGCTGACAATGGCTCGGAACGTCAGGTAGGAAAAGACGTTGAAGCCGGAATAATATTTGACCAAATGTTCGGCCAGCCAAACTAACATGGTGCTTTCTCCTGTAACGCGCGTACTACCTGCTCCATTGCGGCACTACGTGAACCCTTAATTAACACGGTAATTACCGCATGTTCCGACAGTAATTCCGCCACGCGCGCGATCACTGCTGCCTTATCCTGAAAATGTTCGCCATTACTCGAAGCTTCAATCAGCACCTGGCTTAACGGGCCGACGCCCAATACCTTGTCGACCCCGGCCAACCGGGCGGCTTCACCCACCTGACGGTGACACTCTTCGGCTTCTGCCCCCAACTCAGCCATGTCGCCCACCACCATCACGCGGTAGCCAGGCATTTCCGCCAGTACCTGTGCGGCGGCGGTCATTGAACCGACGTTGGCGTTATAGCTGTCATCCAGCAGCAGTTGATGGTCAGAAAGCGCAATCGGGAACAAACGCCCCGGCACCGCCTGCAATTGCTTGAGACCCTGACGCACGGCCTCCAGCGATGCCCCGGCCGACATGGCCAGCGCCGCAGCGGCCAACGCATTGGCTACGTTATGACGACCCGGCAACGGCAGTGCAATCTCCGCAGTGCCGAACGGACTGTGCAGCCTAAACTGCGTGCCCTTACCATTCACCTGCACATCGCTGGCAAAGAAATCAACGCCTTCCGCCGCCTGCGGCGAGAAGCGCCAGACTATTTTGCCGTCCAGCATGCTCTGCCAGTGCGGCCAGTCGTTGTTGTCGGCGTTGAGGATCGCCACGCCGTCAGCCGGTAAACCGGAAAAAATTTCGCCTTTCGCCTGAGCGACACCGGCCAAAGAGCCAAAGCCTTCCAGGTGGGCGGCCGCCAGGTTATTCACCAGGGCGGTTTGCGGACGGGTTAATGCGGTGGTGTAAGCAATCTCGCCAATATGGTTGGCGCCCAGCTCAATCACGGCAAAGTCATGCTGCGGCTGTAAACGCAACAACGTCAGCGGCACGCCGATATCGTTGTTGAAGTTGCCGGCGGTATACAGCACTTCACCGCATTCACGCAGAATGGCCGCGGCCATTTCCTTCACCGAGGTTTTGCCCGATGAACCGGTTAACGCCACTACGCGAGTTGGAACCTGCTGGCGAACCCAGGCAGCAAACTGTCCCAGCGCCAAACGGGTGTCTTTCACCACCAGTTGCGGAACCTCCACCAATAAGCGCTTACTTACCAGCAGTGCCCCGGCGCCAGCAGCTATCGCATCAACAGCAAAATCGTGAGCGTCGAAACGCTCGCCTTTCAATGCCACAAACAGGCAACCTGCGGTTACCTGACGGGTATCTGTCGTCACCTCAACGATTTGGCAATCGGCGCCGAGCAACTCAGCGTCCAATACATCGGCCAGTGTCCGCAGAGAGACAGGGATCATGCTACTACCCCCAGCAGACGCGCGACGGTGGTGCGATCGGAGTAATCCAGACGGCGATTCCCCACCAGTTGGTAGTCCTCGTGGCCTTTACCTGCCACCAGTACCACGTCTTGTTCTTTAGCTTGCATGATGGCGCTGGTTACCGCTTCCGCACGACCGTGGATCACCAGAGCGCGTCCGGCGTCCAGCAGGCCAGTAAGGATATCGGCGATAATCGCCTGCGGTTCCTCGGTACGAGGGTTATCGTCGGTCACGACCACGCGATCGGCGAACTGTTCAGCGATACCGCCCATCAACGGACGTTTGCCTTTATCACGATCGCCGCCGCAGCCAAACACGCACCACAACTGCCCCACGCAGTGCAGACGCGCGGCTTCCAATGCTTTTTCCAGCGCGTCCGGGGTGTGGGCGTAATCGACCACTACCGTCGGTTTACCCGGCGCGTTGAACACTTCCATGCGGCCACAGACCGGCTGCAGCTGATTGCCGGTGGCAACCAATTTAGCCAGCGGATAACCCAACGACAGCAGCGTCGCCAGTGCCAGCAGCAGATTGCTGACGTTGAACGCCCCCATCAGACGGCTTTCAATCTCGCCGTCGCCCCAACTTGAGCTGAAGTGGATAGTGGCGCCGTTATCGTGATAGTTGACCGCGGTAGTCTTCAGCCAGCGACCATGGCAGCCTGGTTGCAGGTTATCCTGCATGGTGACGGCCACCGCATCCGGCAATTTGCTTAACCAGCGCTGACCGACTTCGTCATCGGCATTGATAATCGCCTGGCCCACTTCGTGACCGGCGAACAGCGACCACTTGGCCGCTTCGTAATTGGCCATGTCACCGTGGTAATCAAGATGGTCGCGGCTCAGATTGGTAAACACGGCAGCGGCAAACGGCAACGCCGCCACACGGTGTTGCACCAGGCCGTGGGAAGAGACTTCCATCGCGGCAAGGGTCGCGCCCTGATCAACCAGTTCGTTTAGCACGTGCTGAATATCTACCGCAGAACCGGTGGTATTCTCGGTTGGGCATACCTGACCCAGCAGACCGTTGCCCACGGTGCCCATCACTGCGCTGGTTTCACCGAGCAGTTGGCCCCATTGTGCCAGCAATTGAGTGGTGGTGGTCTTGCCGTTGGTTCCGGTGACGCCGACCAGACGCAGACGCTCTGACGGCTCCTGGTAAAAACGACCGGCCAGCGCGGAAAGACGCTGATTGAGCTGGCTCAGATAAATCACCGGCACGCCGTGCATTTCAGTAATAGCGCCGTCTTCAGCCTGACCTTCAGCTTCGGCAATCACAGCGGCAACGCCCTGCGCGATAGCCTGCGGAATATAGCGACGTCCATCTGCCTGATGGCCAACAACGGCGACAAACAGATCCCCGGCAGCCGCAATACGGCTGTCTAATGTCATTTCCCGCAGCGCGCACCCGGGTGCCGTTGGCACCCACGGAGCGAGTAAGTCGCGCAAATTACGATCGGCCACCTGAACCCTCTTTTCTGTTAATTACAAAATCGCTTTTCTCACCGGTAGGTAACGCGTCCGGTTCGACGTTCATGGTGCGCAACACGCCGCCCATGATGGCGCCAAATACCGGTGCGGAGATCGCACCACCGTAGTATTTCCCACCCTGCGGGTCATTGATGACCACCACCAGAGCAAAACGGGGATTACTTGCCGGCGCAACGCCGGCGGTATAAGCGATGTATCTATTGACGTATTTGCCGTCCGGCCCCACCTTTTTGGCAGTACCGGTTTTGATGGCAATTCGGTAGCCCTTGATCGCGGCTTTCACCCCACCGCCGCCCGGTAGGGCAACGCTTTCCATCATGTGCACCACGGTGCGCACCAGAGGTTCAGGGAACACGCGCTCACCGGCAACCGGTGGGTCAACCTTGGTAATCGACAGCGGACGATAAACGCCCAGGCTGCCGATCGTGGCGTAGACTCGCGCTAACTGTAACGGGGTTACCATTAGCCCATAGCCGAAAGAGAAGGTGGCCCTCTCTATGTCAGACCACCGTTGTTTTTTTGGGTATATGCCACTGCTTTCTCCGACCAACCCCAAATTGGTCGCTTTTCCCAATCCAAAACGAGAGTAAGTATCTACTAACGCTGAGGACGGCATCGATAACGCCAGTCGTGAAACACCGACGTTACTCGACTTCTGCAAGACCCCGGTCAGGGAGAGTTCCGCATAACGCGCAACGTCCCTGATTTCCTTGCCGTTGATACGGTAAGGGACGGTATTGAGCACGCTGTTTTCTTTCACAATGCCGTGCTGTAATGCCGTCATGACCACCATAGGTTTTACGGTGGAGCCGGGTTCAAAAATATCGGTGATAGCACGGTTACGCATGGTTTCTTTCGGCGTACCGGCCATATTGTTCGGGTTGTAAGACGGGCTGTTGGCCATCGCCAACACTTCCCCGGTGTTCACGTCCACCAGTACCGCAGTACCGGATTCAGCCTTGTTGAACGCCACGGCGTTGTTCAGCTCACGATAAACCAGCGCCTGCAGACGTTCGTCGACGCTCAGCACCAGGTTATGCGCCGCCTGGCTGTCGACCGAAGAGATGTCCTCGATCACCCTGCCAAAACGGTCTTTACGTACGGTTCTTTCGCCCGGTTGCCCGGTCAGCCAGCGGTCGAAGCTCTTCTCTACGCCTTCAATCCCCTGACCGTCGATGTTGGTCACGCCGATGATATGCGAGGTCACCTGGCCGGATGGATAGTAACGGCGAGACTCCTGACGCAGGTAAATCCCCGGCAGTTTCAGCTTGTGGATATAGTCGCCAATCGCCGGGTTCACCTGGCGCGCCAGGTAGACAAAGCGCCCTTTTGGGTTGGCGTTAATGCGAGTGGAAAGCTGATCCAGCGGGATATTCAGCGCATCAGACAGCGCCTTCCAGCGGCTGTCCAGCGTTATGCCGCCGCGCTCATTGAGCTCTTTCGGATCGGCCCAAATGGCGTTCACCGGCACACTCACCGCCAGCGGCCGCCCTGAGCGATCGCTGATCATGCCGCGCGAAGTGGGCACTTCCTGCACGCGCAGTGAACGCATGTCGCCTTCTTTCACCAGGCGGTCCGGATTAATCACCTGCAGATAAGCCACACGCAGCATCAACCCAACCAACGCCAGCAAAATACAGCCGCACAGCAACGCAAAACGCCAGCTTACAAAGCTGGCCTGATCTTCCTGGCGTTTCAACTTACCGGGCCGTGCTGCTTTCATGCGTTCCCTTTCTACTCCGTGTAGTGATTTCAGTTAAATCATTCATTGTTTAACGATGATATTTTCCTGCGATGGATCAACATGTTGCATCTGCAGTTTTTCAGTAGCAATGCGCTCTACCCGACTGTGGTCCCCAAGAGCATTCTCTTCCAGAATCAGGTTACGCCACTCAATGTCCAGAGCATCTCGCTCTAAAACCAGCTGCTCGCGCTCGGCGGTGAGCAAACGGGTGCGGTGCGCGGTAGTCACCACAAACACCGCTGACACCAACGAGGCAATCAGTAAAATCAACGGGATCTTGGCGTTACGCAGCAGATCGCCGCCAATCACCCCGACCAGGCCATGACGCTCGTTACCAATCACGCGGACATCCTCTCGGCAATACGCAGCACCGAGCTACGTGCGCGCGGGTTTTCCGCCACTTCAGCATCCCCAGGCATCATCTTGCCCAGCGCTTTCAGCGTGCGACCGCCCATACTGCGCAATTGCGCTTCGGTCAGCGGAATACCGGCCGGCACCTGAGCACCACGGCTGTGGTGGCGCATAAAGCGTTTAACGATACGGTCTTCCAGCGAGTGGAAACTGATCACCGACAGGCGCCCCTGCGGAGCCAGCACTTCCAGCGCGCCGTCCAGCGCACGTTCGATCTCTTCCAACTCACTGTTGATGTAGATGCGGATCGCCTGGAAACTGCGGGTTGCCGGGTGCTTGTGCTTGTCCCGGAACGGGCTGGCGTTGGCGATCAAATCGGCCAGCTGTTTGGTGCGAGTCATCGGGTCGACCTGATTTCTTTCCACGATGGCGCGAGCGATACGCTTGGCAAAACGCTCTTCACCAAAGGTTTTCAGCACCCAGGCAATGTCGTCGGCTTCCGCTTTCATTAGCCACTCGGAGGCGGACTGACCGCTTGAGGAGTCCATACGCATATCCAGCGGCCCATCACGCATGAAGGAGAAACCGCGCTCTGCGTCATCCAACTGCGGCGACGAAACGCCCAGATCGAGTAAAATGCCGTCAATCTGCCCCACAAGTTCGCGTTCCCGCACATAGTGTGACAAATCAGAAAAAGGGCCGTGTACGATGCTAAAACGAGGATCTTCAATAGACTTGGCGGCTGCAATCGCCTGTGGGTCGCGGTCAATTGCCAGCAAACGCCCTTCCGGCCCCAACTGGGACAGAATCAGACGCGAATGGCCACCGCGGCCAAAAGTACCGTCGATATATGTGCCGTTACTGCGAATATTAAGGCCGTTAACTGCCTCATCCAACAGTACGGTGGTGTGTTTATAATTTTCCAACATGCTTATAGCGACAAGTCCTGTAGCCGCTCAGACAACGGTTCCTGAGTCGACTGCTCTGCGTCAATATCATCCTTGACTTGTTGATACCAGGTCTGTTCATCCCACAGTTCAAACTTGTTGAACTGCCCGACCAGCATCACTTCTTTGGTAAGCCCGGCGTGTTGGCGTAGCGTTGTCGCTAACAGCAACCGACCGGCGCTATCCATCTGACACTCACTGGCATGTCCCAACAGCAAACGCTGAACGCGGCGCTCGGCGGGATTCATACTCGACAGACGGGATAACTTTTGCTCAATAATTTCCCATTCGGGCAGTGGGTAAAGCAGTAGGCAGGGCTGATGGAGGTCAATGGTACAAACCATTTGGCCTAGAGATTGCTCGTTCAGCAATTCCCGGTAACGGGTAGGTACGGCAAGCCGCCCTTTGCTGTCGAGATTAACCATCGTTGCTCCACGGAACATGCCTGAGCTACCCCTCCACGACCGTTTTCACCACTTTACCCCACAAATTCCCACATAATGGAGTTTACGGAGGGTATGAAAACCTTGTCAAGCCAGAGCGCCAGCGCTTTGGCAATATTTCTTCGGCCATTTTGGGATCTGGCTCGCGAAAGGAACGCTATTTATTAGATGATTAAAAATTAACACCATGATAAACGGGGAGAAATTTCTAAGCGGAAAGAGCGTGATTAAAAACCTGACAAATTGGCGATTAATTAACTCAATACTTCCTTCTGCAATCGATGTCTCATTTTTTAGCTCGGCAATCACATCCCTGTAACCCGGTGCGACCCGCACCGGACAAGGCTCGGCGCAAACTCGCCCTAAAGCCGAACCAGGGCTTAAGCCATTGAGTTAATAACACTCAACGGTTATTAGGCTACAGGCCGGCCGCTATTTTACTTCAATTAAAGCCTCGGTGATAAGTTCACTGAAAAAATAAATGGCTCGGATATTACGAAGGGAGCTAATTTCGATTTAAATCAATTTATTGAGATTATTCTCAAAACACCTGTTTACAATTATGGTTTCATTTCCTTACATCATTTATTCCCACAATTTTTACTGTGAAAAATCGCCCCCTCGCAAAAAATAATGCAACTCATTGTTTTTAATTGAATAGTTTGAAATCATCCACTTTTAATCCCTTCGCGCCATATTCCTCAGCCAGAGCTCAGCACAAAAACCACGCAACGCCTTTAAATAAAAATATTAAGCTACTTATCCAATTAAAGTCAGAATCGTAAACTACAAGAAGAAGAAAAAATCAAAATTAACAACCAAAAAACAAAAAATAAACAAAACATTAACAAAAAATCATGGAGATTGCATCATGCTTTCGCCTGTTGCTCACTTGCGCAGCGCCGCTGCCGATACTTTTGCACTGGTGGTGTACTGCTTCATCGCCGGCATGGCGATAGAAATGCTGGTGTCCGGTATGAACTTTCAACAATCACTCTCATCCCGTTTGCTGTCGATCCCGGTAAATATCCTGATCGCCTGGCCTTATGGGCGCTATCGCGATCTGTTTCTCCGTGTCGCCAGGCGCTTCCATCGCCAACCCTTTTTACTGCGTAACCTGGCCGATCTGTTGGCCTATGTCAGTTTCCAATCACCGGTCTATGCCGCCATCTTGTGGAGCGTCGGTGCCGATGGGCAACAAATCATCACGGCGGTGATCAGCAACGCCGTGGTATCAATGGGAATGGGCGTGGTGTATGGCTATTTTCTCGAATACTGCAGAAAGTTGTTCAGGGTGACGGGCTACGTGTGAAGCAGGAGCGCAACGGGGCGCTCCTGTTTGGGTTTACTTCCGGCTAAGGCTGCCGCGGCGGAACAAATTACGGCGGATACGCGTCAGACCCGGTTTGGGTTTACGCGGCTCATCCAGGCTGGCCAGTACCAGTTCAAGTACCCGCTCAGCCACGTCACGGTGGCGCTGAGCGACCGCCAGAACCGGACACTCGAGGAAGTCCAGCAGCTCGTGATCGCCGAAGGTGGCGATCGCCAGGTCGGTCGGCAAACGGCCACGTTGCTTCAGCGTCACATCCATCACACCTTGCAGTAAAGAGAATGAGGTAGTGAACAACGCCTGGGGCATCGGATGGGTTTTCAGCCATTCGGCAAACAGCACGCCGGCCGCCTCACGCTCATAGCTGTTGGCATACAGATAGTCGACAGGTCGTTCGTCATCCTGCCAGGCTTCGCGGAAGCCCTGCTCACGCAGGAAGCTGACGGAAAGCTCCGGCAATGCTCCCAGATACAGTACCGACTCCGCCGGGAAGGTGCGAAGTTCTTGCGCCAGTGCGAAGGAATCCTCTTGGTCGGCCCCTACCACGCTGATGAAATGCTCGCGATCCAGCGCCCGATCCAGTGCGATAATTGGCAGCGGATCATTGGCCCAGCGCTGATAGAACGGATGCTCCGGCGGCAAGGCGGTAGAAACGATTAACGCGTCGACCTGGCGTTGCAGCAGATGCTCAATACAGCGCATTTCGTTATCCGGCTGATCTTCCGAACAGGCAATCAACAGTTGATAACCACGCTGACGGGCCTGACGCTCCAGATAATTGGCGATGCGGGTGTAGCTGGTGTTTTCCAGATCCGGTATCACCAGACCGATTGAACGAGTTCGCCCTGCGCGCAGCCCTGCCGCGACGGCATTCGGGTGATAGTTGTGCTCCCTGACCACGGCCATCACTTTTTCGACGGTTTTATCGCTGACACGATACTGCTTCGCCTTGCCGTTGATGACATAACTGGCCGTGGTGCGCGAAACGCCTGCGAGACGGGCGATTTCATCCAGTTTCACGTTAACCCCTTAATGACGCTGAAAATAGAAGTGAAAATCATGCTCGGATTAACCATCGCATCCTGTGCGGTTATTCAATCCAGCCTCTGCGATCTAACCGCAGAAAACACTACCTAGCAACCGCTTTTGCCGAAAGGTGCCAGCAAACGGGCAAAAAACCCCGAAAAACAAAGGGCGCAGCCTAGCCGCGCCCTGAAACTGTTGACAAAATTCATTGCGATTAACAGTTCTGATCTGAGTACAAATAAAAGCAAAGGATTATATCTTCTGATTTTCCCCAAACACCCGAAAACCGCGTTTTTCGGGTGTTTGTCATCAATCTAAGGGTGCAGCCTAGCCGCGCCCTTAGATTATGCCAATATCACGCCTCAGCGCATGATTTTATCGCCGCGCGACACGCCGACCACACCGGAACGTGCCACTTCAACAATTTCGGCCACTTCACGCACCGCGCTCAGGAACGCATCCAGCTTGTCGCTGGTGCCCGCCAGCTGAACGGTGTACAGCGTGGCCGTGACGTCAACAATTTGACCGCGGAAAATGTCGGCGCAGCGTTTCACCTCTTCCCTGCCATAACCGCTGGCCTGCAGCTTCACCAGCATGATTTCACGCTCAACGTGAGCACCCTGGACCAGTTCACTAACGCGCAGCACGTCCACCAGCTTGTGCAGCTGTTTTTCGATCTGCTCCAATACCTTCTCATCGCCGACGGTTTGAATCGTCATACGTGACAGAGTGGGGTCGTCGGTCGGTGCTACCGTCAGGCTTTCAATGTTGTAACCGCGCTGAGAGAACAAACCCACCACACGCGATAACGCACCGGATTCATTTTCCAGCAATACAGATAAAATACGGCGCATGATCAGGTCCTCTCCGTTTTGCTTAACCACATTTCGTCCATGCTTCCACCACGAATCTGCATTGGGTAAACATGTTCGGTTTCATCGACGGTCACGTCGACAAATACCAGGCGCTCTTTCTCGGCCAGCGCCTGAGCCAGTTTGCTTTCCAGTTCATCCGGCGTGCGAATGGCGATGCCCACGTGGCCGTAAGCCTCGGCCAGTTTGACGAAGTCCGGCAAGGAATCCATATAAGACTGGGAGTGACGGCCGGAATAAATCATGTCCTGCCACTGCTTCACCATGCCCAGATAGCGGTTATTAAGATTCACTACGATCACCGGCAGGTTGTATTGCAGCGCGGTGGACAGTTCCTGAATGTTCATCTGGATACTGCCGTCGCCGGTGACACAGACCACGGTTTCGTCAGGTAGCGCCAGCTTCACGCCCAGCGCCGCTGGCAGACCAAAGCCCATGGTGCCCAATCCGCCGGAGTTGATCCAGCGGCGTGGTTTGTCGAACGGGTAATAGAGTGCAGCGAACATCTGGTGCTGACCGACATCGGAGGTGACATAAGCGCCCCCCTTGGTCAACCGATGCAGGGTTTCGATCACTGCCTGCGGCTTAATGGTGCCGCTGTTTTTGTCGTAGCCCAGGCAATCACGCGCACGCCACTGTTCGATAGACTGCCACCAGTCGCGCAACGCATCGTGGTCCTGCGCTTTATCTTCCTGCGCCAGCAGCTCCAACATCTGGGTCAACACCTGTTTGGCGTCACCGACAATCGGAATATCGGCGTCTACCGTCTTGGAAATTGAGGTAGGGTCGATGTCGATGTGCAACACGGTAGCGTTCGGGCAGTATTTGGCCAGGTTGTTGGTGGTGCGATCGTCAAAACGCACGCCGACGGCAAAGATCACGTCAGAATTATGCATGGTTTTGTTGGCTTCATAAGTCCCATGCATGCCGAGCATTCCTACGCTCTGCCGATGCGTGCCGGGGAAGGCGCCTAACCCCATCAGGGTACAGGTGACCGGCAGATTCAGCTTCTCCGCCAGTTCCAGCAGCTCAGCGTCACAGGCCGAGTTGATCGCCCCGCCACCGACGTACATAACAGGCTTTTTAGCCGTCAGAATGGTGTGCAGTGCTCGCTTGATCTGCCCGCGGTGCCCTTGCACCGTCGGGTTATAGGAACGCATGCTCACTTCCTGCGGATAGGCGTAAGGCATTCTCACTGCCGGGCCCACGATGTCTTTCGGCAAGTCGATCACCACCGGTCCAGGGCGGCCGGTTGAGGCCAGATAAAAAGCCTTTTTCAGTATGCCGGGAATATCTTCGGTACGTTTGACCAAGAAGCTGTGTTTCACCACCGGGCGAGAAATCCCGACCATGTCGCACTCCTGGAAGGCATCATAGCCAATCAGCGAGCTGGGAACCTGACCGGAAAGCACCACCATCGGAATGGAGTCCATATAGGCGGTTGCAATACCGGTGATCGCATTGGTCGCTCCAGGGCCAGAAGTCACCAGCACTACCCCCACCTCACCGGTCGCACGCGCATAGCCATCGGCCATATGCACCGCACCTTGCTCATGGCGCACCAATATGTGGTCGATCCCTCCGACCGTATGCAGGGCGTCGTAGATATCGAGTACCGCCCCGCCCGGATAACCGAATACATGCTTAACGCCTTGATCGATCAACGATCGGACGACCATCTCGGCTCCTGACAACATCTCCATGGGTTTGCCTCCAGGCTAACTTATTCTTATCTGGCACCGGAACGTGGCACCTGTTGTGGGGCAATACCCCAAAATTTTTATGGATTGACTATAACCCATTAACATAACGTCAGAAGATAAGGCAGGCAAACGGCAAAATGGCACAACAACAGAAAGGTTACTAGCAACGGGCTGGGGATCGGGGATTTACAAAAACAATGCACTAGCCGCCGGCAAATCGGGCTAGGCATTGTTTCAGTCAGGTGGAGAATTACAGAACTATATCAGGCAAGAATGATGTTGATTTTTTAACCGGATTATCTGCCCCGGCAAAAGAATTAAGTCTTATCCTGGTACATCGAGTCAATCTCACTCTGGTAGCGCTGCAAAATCACCTTACGACGCAGCTTTAGCGTTGGCGTCAGCTCACCCAACTCCATCGAAAAGGCCGCCGGCAGCAGGGTAAACTTCTTCACCTGTTCGAACCGTGCCAACTCTTTTTGCATCTCACGCAGACGGCTTTCGAACATTTCCAGAATATGGCTGTGGCGCAGCAATTCAAGCCGATCCTGGTATTTCAGGTTGATGGATTTGGCATATTCTTCCAGCGATTCAAAACTGGGCACAATCAAAGCGGAGACAAATTTGCGGGCATCCGCGATAATCGCCACCTGTTCGATAAAGCGATCCTGCGCCAGCGTGCCTTCAAGCATCTGCGGCGCAATATACTTGCCGCCGGAGGTTTTCATCAGATCCTTAAGACGCTCGGTGATAAACAGATTTCCCCCTTCATCTATGGCACCGGCGTCACCGGTCTTCAACCAGCCATCTGCAGTAAAGGAGGCGGCGGTTTCCAGCGGCTTATTGAAATAACCGCGCATCACCACCAGGCCACGCACCTGAATTTCATTTTCCTCGCCAATACGCACCTCAACCCCTGGCAGCGGTTTACCAATCGAGCCAAAGCGGAAATTGCTCTCTTCCCAGCAGGAAACGGTGGCGCAGGTCTCGGTCATGCCATAGCCATATTTGATGTTAATGCCCATCGCCTGGAAAAACAGAATGACGTTGTCGTCCAGTTTGGCACCGGCGGCCGGCAAAAAGCGCACCCGCCCACCGAGGATCCCGCGCAGTTTGCTCAGTACCAGTTTGTCGGCCCAGCGGTAGGAAAGATCAAACAGCTTGCCCAGTGGTTTACCGGCGCGTTCCTGTAAAAACTTGCGTTCACCACAGACAATCGCCCAATGGAACAGAGCCCGACGCAACCAGGGGGCTCGCGCAACTTTCTCGTGCACCGCACTGAAGATTTTTTCATAGAAACGCGGTACCGCGCACATCAGCGTCGGACGTACCGCCGTCATGGCTTCACGCACCCAATCGGTATTCGGCAAAAACACGTTTTGCGCGCCGGAATGCATAATGAAGAAGCTCCAGGCACGTTCGAAAACATGCGACATCGGCAGGAAACTGAGAGAGACATCTTCTTCATTTACCGTCAGCCGCTCATCGTGCAGATAAAGCTGTGCCGCTAGGTTACGGTAATCCAGCATTACCCCTTTGGGTTCGCCGGTGGTACCGGAGGTATAGATCAGCGTAAACAGATCCTGCAGGCAGCAATCGGCAATGCGTTGCTGTAACTGCGATTCAAACGCCGCCAGATCTGCTTCGCGCTCAAAAGTACTCAGGTGTTGAGCAATCTCACAACCGCGCAGATCGGCGGCGTCATCAAATACAATAATGTGGAGCAGTTGCGGGCAGACACCGCGCAACGCGATGGCGGCGTCCACTTGAGCCTGCTCGCCAACGAACAGAATGCGGATATCGGCGTCATTAATGATAAAAGCCGCCTGAGCCGGCGTATTGGTGGCATACAGCGGTACGCTGACCCCACGTAACCGCAGCACGGCCAAATCCGCCAACGACCAAGCCATGCAGTTATTGGCAAAGATCGCGATACGTTCCTGCACGTCGGTCCCCAAAGCCAGCAGCGCACTGGCGATACGGTTGATATGCGTATCGACCTGTCGCCAGGTCAGTTGGCTCTCGCCGCTGGGAGACCATTGGCGAAAAGCTGTGCGGTCGGCACGCTGGGAAATTTGGTGCTGTATACGGTGAGTTAAATGGTATTGCAGCAGATTATTGATCATAGCGCCCTGAGCCTGAAATGAATCAAACAGTTAGCGTTGAGCAGGACATCTGGCTCTGCATCTCAGCTTACACGTGCTTACTTTTTTTCGCGCAGTCTACCTACTCCGCGGCGGCGGGAAAAGAGATTTCAGCGTAGAAGTGTGAGCTAAAAATCAGGTTATTTTCACCGCATCCTCCAGTTGGACAGAGGGGCGATGAAAAGGTTTTATTTAGCTCACAAAATGGGTGCTCGACAGGCAGCGAGGTAAACAGATAAAAAAACCAGATGGAATAAATATCTCAGCAGATAATTTTATAATGATATTTTTTAATGAAACTATCGAAATCTTTCGGAAGCGGTTAATTTAGCACAGGTAAGCCAAGATTTATCTTAGAAAAAAACCAAGACAATTCTTAAAAAACGTACGGAAAAATTATTCCCCCAATGGAAAAAATACCACCTCGGGGGTAATAATAGGCTGATTTATTCAGTCAAATCAGACTGGCCAAGCATCACTTTCATCCATTGATGTCCCTTATCCCGTTCAACCGACTCATGCCAGGACAGATAACAGGTCACCTTGTTTTCATTCCAGGGTAAAGGAATAAAACGCAGCTGCAAGGATTCAGCCTGCTGTCGAGCAAGCCAGGCTGGAACAATGGCGATCATGTCAGTACTGGATACTATATTCAGTACGCTGTATAAATCAGTACATTGTTGAGCCACGACTTGTTGCATGGCTTCTTCTATATAGTAGGGTTTACTGAAAGAATAAAAACTCTCGAGTGAAACCACCGCATGTTGCTCCGCCAGGATTTGTTCCGGCGTGATGGACTTTTCTATCCTCGGATGTTTCCTAGAAAGCACCAGCACCAACTCGTCATCAAAAAGCACCATACTTTTAAACTCTGAAGACTCAAAGCTGGCATAGCCAACAACGAACTCAACCTCCTGGTAGCGCAATTGGTTATCGATGTTATTGGTTATATATGACTTTATTTTTAAATGGGTATGAGGCGCAATTTCCCTCATGTGATTGATTATGGTAGCCCCCAAACGCAAATCAAGCGGACTGCAAATGGCGATGGAGAAGACTCGCTCACTGGTAAAGGGTTCAAACTCCGCGCCGGGCAACTCATTTTGCACCAGCTGCAACGCCTGACGAACCGGCCCAAACAGTTGCTTAGCCCGCACTGTGGGCTGGATCCCACGCCCACAGCGGACGAACAACTCGTCATTAAACATCAGCTTTAAACGTGCAACGGCGTTGCTCACTGCCGGCTGCGACATCCCCAAAAAGCTCGCCGCCCGGGTAATGTTCTGCATCTGCATAACGGCATCAAACACGGTGAGCAAATTCAGATCGACACTGCGCAAATGCAGTTCGCTGGTTTCTTTATCGATAACAACTTCTGAATTACATTCCGACATATCCCACTCCACTAAGTCCTGTGTAGATAATTCCCCGCGTGTAATAAAATGACAAGACATCGCCAGATAAATTTCGCACGGTAGAATTAGTTATCTCTTGCTCCATTCATTTAAAACCGAGCTCAAGAATCATCCTATATAAAAACATGGTTAATATTTTTTATAATACATATCAAGTTTATTTTTTCTACCTGCGAGTGATTTCGCACATCATAAAAATAAATCCTGTGCAATAGCCCATCACCACACTATCACTTAGCACGTAATCATTTATATTTAATCGTTAGGCAAAAAACAACCTGCATAATCACACCCTATTTATTAGCACCCCATAGTTTTCCAACAACCGGTCAGCATTATTAATGATTCATAAAATACATAACTTACAACAACACATTGACGCCGAGAATACGAAACCAACACTTTTAGTTTTTGGCTAGCACGCCTTCAGCAGATTTGCATCTTTAATTTTAACCAAATCAACATCAGAAGCAATTGCGGCGTTATATATTCATTTAATTTATGCTAACAGGCTCGCAAATCCTTCCTTACTTTTTATCTGACAATGCCATTTTTTACCGAACTATCCTCTGTTCATAATCCCCGTTAATCTGAAGGTAAAGGAGTACCCTCATTTTCAATCAGGTGTTGACATCACCAAGCCAATAACGTATCAAATTAGGCAACGAAACTATTTTAGAGAGCTGAACCGCCATGAACTCTACTTTCCGTCTACTAGGCCTACTACTCAACGCATCTTGTTTGCGCGGTATGCCGGTGGACGCAGTTCAGAACTGATTCAGCCCACCTCATAACAAACCCGCGCTACTGCGCGGGTTTTTTTTTACCCGCTTAGCGTGAAATAAACACGATAAGGAACCACCCTGATGAGCCAACAAGTCATTATTTTCGATACAACGCTGCGTGATGGTGAACAAGCTCTGCAAGCCAGCCTGAGCGTGAAAGAGAAGATTCAGATCGCGATGGCGCTGGAAAGAATGGGTGTCGACGTCATGGAAGTCGGCTTCCCGGTCTCCTCGCCGGGCGATTTTGAATCTGTGCAAACCATCGCCCGCCAGATTAAAAACAGCCGCGTATGTGGCCTTGCCCGTTGTGTGGATAAAGATATCGACGTCGCAGCCGAAGCGTTGCGCGTAGCCGAAGCCTTCCGTATTCACGTGTTCTTGGCCACCTCAACCCTGCATATTGAATCAAAATTGAAGCGCTCGTTCGACGAAGTGCTGGAGATGGCGATCCGCTCGGTGAAACGCGCCCGTAATTACACCGACGACGTAGAATTCTCTTGTGAAGACGCTGGCCGTACACCAATCGATAACCTGTGCCGCGTGGTAGAAGCCGCCATCAATGCCGGTGCCACCACCATTAACATTCCTGATACCGTGGGTTACACCACGCCGAACCAGTTTGGTGGCATTATCACTACCCTGTATGACCGCGTACCGAATATCGATAAAGCCATTATCTCTGTGCACTGCCACGACGACCTGGGTATGGCGGTCGGCAACTCCATCGCCGCGGTGCAGGCAGGTGCTCGCCAGGTAGAAGGCACCTTGAACGGCATTGGTGAACGCGCAGGCAATACCTCGCTGGAAGAAGTGATCATGGCGATCAAAGTGCGCCAGGACATCATGAACGTGCATACCAACATCAACCATCAGGAAATCTTCCGCACCAGCCAAATCGTCAGCCAGCTGTGCAACATGCCGATCCCGGCCAACAAGGCTATCGTGGGTTCCAATGCCTTCGCCCACTCCTCTGGCATTCATCAGGACGGCGTGCTGAAAAATCGTGAGAACTACGAAATAATGTCGCCACAGACCATCGGTCTGAAAGATGTGCAGTTGAACCTGACCTCTCGTTCCGGCCGCGCTGCGGTGAAACACCGAATGGAAGAGATGGGCTACCAAGAACAAGACTACAACCTGGACAATCTGTACGCCGCCTTCCTGAAACTGGCCGATAAGAAAGGTCAGGTATTCGATTACGATCTGGAAGCTCTGGCTTTCATTAATAAGCAGCAGGAAGAGCCCGAGCATTTCAGCCTGGACTACTTCAGCGTGCAGTCAGGCAGCAGCATCATGGCCACCGCATCGGTGAAACTGATCTGTGGCGAAGAAGAAAAAGCCGAAGCGGCCACTGGCAATGGGCCGGTTGACGCAGTTTATCAGGCCATCAACCGCATTACCGGTTATCCCATCGAACTGGTGAAGTACCAGTTAACCGCCAAAGGCCAGGGCCGTGACGCACTGGGCCAGGTGGATATCGTGGTGTCCTACAACGGCCGCCGCTTCCACGGCGTGGGTCTGGCGACCGACATCGTGGAATCCTCCGCCAAGGCGATGGTGCACGTATTGAACAACATTTGGCGCTCCCAGCAAGTAGAAAAAGCAAAACAGCGCCTGCAGCAAAGCAAACATCAAAATAATCAGGAAACGGTGTGAACATGACGAAGACTTACCACATTGCCGTCTTGCCCGGAGACGGAATCGGCCCGGAAGTAATGGTCCAGGCGCGTAAAGTGTTGAACGCAGTGCGTCAGCGCTTTGATATCCGCATCACCGAAGCAGAGTATGACGTCGGTGGCATCGCCATCGATCGCCATGGCAGCCCGCTGCCCCCGGCCACCCTCGCCGGTTGCGAGCAGGCCGACGCCATCCTGTTCGGCTCGGTCGGTGGCCCGAAGTGGGAACACCTGCCGCCGGCGGAGCAGCCTGAGCGTGGCGCTTTGCTGCCGTTGCGTAAGCACTTCAAATTGTTCAGCAACCTGCGCCCTGCCCGTTTGTATCAGGGGCTGGAAGAGTTCTGTCCACTGCGCGCCGATATCGCCGCCCGCGGTTTCGATATTCTGTGCGTGCGTGAACTGACCGGTGGCATCTACTTTGGCCAGCCGAAAGGCCGCGAAGGCCAGGGCCAGCAGGAACGCGCCTTCGATACCGAGGTGTATCACCGCTTCGAGATCGAGCGTATTGCCCGCATCGCCTTCGAGTCTGCCCGCAAGCGCCGCAACAAAGTGACCTCGATTGATAAAGCCAACGTACTGCAAAGCTCCATTTTGTGGCGCGAAGTGGTTAATCAGGTCGCCCAGGATTACCCGGACGTGTCGCTGTCACATATGTACATCGACAACGCCACCATGCAGTTAATAAAAGATCCGTCCCAGTTCGACGTTCTGCTGTGTTCCAACCTGTTCGGCGACATTCTGTCCGACGAATGCGCGATGATCACCGGCTCGATGGGCATGCTGCCTTCCGCCAGCCTGAACGAACAGGGCTTTGGTCTGTACGAGCCGGCCGGTGGCTCAGCGCCGGATATCGCGGGTAAAGGCATTGCCAACCCGATAGCCCAGATCCTGTCTGCCACCCTGCTGCTGCGTTACAGCCTGGGCGCTACTGAGGCGGCCGACGCCGTTGAGCAAGCCATCAATCAGGCACTGGAACAAGGTTACCGCACCGCCGATCTGGCCGGTGTCGGCCCAGCTATCAGCACCGATGAAATGGGTGACATCATCGCCCGCTTTGTCGCTCAGGGGGCATAACATGTCTAAAACTTTATATCAGAAATTATACGATGCCCACGTGGTCTACTCAGCGCCGGAAGAAACCCCGCTGTTGTATATCGATCGCCACCTGGTACACGAAGTGACTTCACCGCAGGCCTTCGACGGTCTGCGCGCCATGGGCCGAAAAGTGCGTCAGCCGGGCAAGACTTTTGCCACCATGGACCACAACGTCTCTACCCAAACCAAAGACATCAACGCCAGCGGCGAGATGGCACGCATTCAGATGCAGGAACTGATCAAGAACTGCGAAGAGTTTGGCGTATTGCTGTATGACCTGAACCACCCGTACCAAGGCATCGTGCACGTGATCGGTCCGGAACAGGGCATGACGCTGCCGGGTATGACCATCGTCTGCGGCGACTCCCACACCGCGACTCACGGGGCTTTCGGTTCGCTGGCGTTTGGTATCGGCACCTCCGAAGTGGAGCACGTGTTGGCGACCCAAACCCTGAAGCAGGGCCGCGCCAAGACCATGAAAATTGAAGTAACCGGCGACGCGGCCGATGGCATCACCGCCAAAGACATCGTGTTGGCAGTGATCGGCAAAACCGGCAGTGCCGGCGGCACCGGCCACGTAGTGGAATTCTGTGGCAAGGCCATTCAGGCGTTGAGCATGGAAGGGCGTATGACGCTGTGCAATATGGCGATCGAAATGGGTGCCAAAGCCGGGTTGGTTGCGCCGGACGACACCACATTTGATTACCTGAAGGGCCGTCAGTTTGCCCCCACCGGCGACAACTGGGAACAGGCCGTTGCCTCCTGGCGCACGCTGAAATCCGATGACGATGCCAAATTCGATACCGTTGTCACCCTGCGCGCGGAAGACATCGCGCCACAGGTGACCTGGGGCACCAACCCTGGGCAGGTTATCGCCGTCAACCAGACCATCCCCGCCCCTGAGTCGTTCAGCGATCCGGGAGAGCGTGCCTCGGCCGAAAAAGCCCTGGCCTATATGGATCTGAAACCGGGCATCAAACTGACAGAGGTACCGATCGATAAAGTCTTCATCGGTTCCTGCACCAACTCACGCATTGAAGACTTACGTGCAGCGGCGGCCATCGCCAAAGGCCGCAAGGTTGCCAGCGGTGTTCAGGCCATCGTGGTGCCAGGCTCCGGCCCGGTAAAAGCGCAGGCGGAAGCCGAAGGCCTGGATAAAATCTTTATCGATGCCGGTTTTGAATGGCGCCTGCCGGGCTGTTCGATGTGTCTGGCGATGAACAATGACCGCCTGAACCCCGGCGAACGCTGTGCCTCCACCAGCAACCGTAACTTTGAAGGGCGTCAGGGCCGCGGTGGGCGTACTCACCTGGTCAGCCCAGCAATGGCCGCAGCGGCTGCTATTGCCGGTCATTTCGCCGATATCCGTGATATTCACTAAGGAAGGCTACCGTGGCTAAATTTACTCAACATACTGGTTTAGTGGTGCCTTTGGATGCGGCGAACGTCGATACCGATGCCATTATTCCAAAACAGTTTTTGCAGAAGGTGACGCGCACCGGTTTTGGTAAACACCTGTTTAACGACTGGCGTTTTCTGGACGATGCCGGCCAGCAGCCAAACCCGGAGTTTGTACTGAACAAACCACGCTACAAAGGTGCCAGCATTTTGCTGGCCCGTGAAAACTTCGGCTGCGGCTCATCACGCGAGCACGCGCCCTGGGCGCTGACCGACTACGGCTTTAGAGTGGTGATTGCCCCCAGCTTTGCCGATATCTTCTACGGCAACTCACTCAACAACCAGCTGCTGCCGGTTAAGCTGAACGAACAGGATGTGGAAACGCTGTTCCAGCTGGTAGCTGGCAATGAAGGCATTGAATTTGAAGTTGATTTGGAAAACCAGACGGTCAAGGCCGGTGGCAAAAGCTATCCGTTCGAGATCGACAGCTTCCGCCGCCACTGCATGATTAACGGGCTGGACAGTATCGGCCTGACGCTGCAGCACGAAGCGGATATTTCCCGCTACGAGGCGCAGCAGCCCGCGTTTCTGAACTAATCATCTTCTAATACCCTAAATAATTGGAGCTGTGGCAAGGCGGCAAGTTTGTGACAAATCGGTCGGGAACCGATTTGAACAGCGCTTGCGCTGGCCTGAAGGGTGAGCCTCAGGGACGAGGCTCATAATCCCCCGGAGCTTGGCTAACCCAAGTGACGGGGGTGCACTTACGCAGCCAACACGGCGGCAGCTTCAAGTATGACGGGGATTACCAGTACCCCAGCCACTTCCACCATGCCCCGCCAATCAATATCCAAATCAGCAGGTTGACCACGCTCATCACAAAACCGGCTTTCCACCACTCACCCAAGGTCGCATAGCCGGAGCCAAAGACAATCGGTGCCGTGCCGGTACCATAGTGGGTCAGCGACATCATCAGCGAGGAAGAGAATGCCAGAATCAGGCCCAGCAACGCAGGCGGAGCACCGAGTGCAATCCCTGCGGCAAAGAACGCGGCAAACATGGCGGTGACGTGCGCAGTGGTGCTGGCGAAGAAGTAATGCGAATACAGATAGATGAGGGTCAGCAGGATAGTGCCGCCAACCCAACTCATCCCCATATGATCAATCCCACTGCCCACGGTTTGTGACAGCCAGCCGATCAACCCCAACTTGCCGAGGAAGCTGGCCATCATCACCAGCGCGGAGAACCACACCACCGTGTCCCAGGCTCCCTTGTGTTTGAGTACATCTTCCCAGCTCAACACCCCGGTCGCCAGCAGCACCGCCAACCCAATCAGCGCCGCCGTGGTTGGGTTGACCGCCAGCGCCGGGCCGAAGAACATCGCCGGAATACCGGCCCACAGCACCAGCAGCAGAGCAAACACCGCCAGAGTGATTTTCTCCGGCAGCGTTACCGGCCCCAGGGCCTGGAGCTTTTCACGGGCGAAACGCGGCGCGTCCGGGGTGCTTTTCACCTCCGGCGGATAGATTAGGTAAATCACCAATGGCATGACAATCAATGAGCACAATCCCGGCACCAGTGCCGCCACCGCCCACATTGACCAGGACAGCTCGAAGTTGCCATGGGTACCCTTGGCAATCAGGCTGACGATCAATGGGTTCGGCGCGGTAGCAGTGATAAACATCGCCGAAGTGATCGGGTTGATATTGTAATTTACCAGCGACAGATAGCGACCAATCTTGCCGGAGGTATTGAGCTCGGGTTTGGAGCCGAAGCTGTCGGCAATCGACTTCATGATTGGATGGATAATCCCGCCGCCACGCGCGGTGTTACTTGGGGTCACCGGCGCCAGTGTGGTTTCCGCCAGCGTCAATGCATAGGCGATCCCCAGCGTCTTTTTACCGAACAGCGAGATAAAGTAATAACCGATACGCGCCCCCAGCCCGGTTTTGTTCAGGCTGAGTGAGATCATGATCGAAAAACCAATCAGCCAGATCAACTGGTTGGAAAATCCGCTGAGCGCATCATTGAGCGCAGCACCGGGTTTGCCGGGGTTGGTGACGCCGGTTACCGCCACCAGCGCGATCGCCACTACCGAAACAGCACCGATAGGCATGGCTTTACCGATGATGGCGATGATAGTACCGATAAACAGCGCCAGCAGATGCCAGGCATTGGGGTCCACGCCTTCGGGAACGGGGATCACAAACCAGATAAGCAAAGCGGCGACGACGGCACACAGAGAAGGGACGGACTTGAGCGGCGTTAGTTTATCCATAACATACCCACTTTTCTAAACGGATCGGCATCTTGGCTGCAAGATGGGCGGGAACGCGCTCATCGCGTTCCGGGTCCGTTCAGTTTGGGGGACTGGCGTAATGTTCTCAATGACATGCGTCAAGGATGGTGACGTTTAAGCTCACACTTCCCGCACGCGGGCACTCATCCACAGCGCCGCTACCGCCAGCAGAGTCGCCAACCAGTAAACCGCATAGTGCCCTAGGTTCTCCACCAGCGCCCCCTGCAGCACCCCGGCCAGGATCACCCCGGTGGAAATACTGTTGGTAAACAGCGTGGTTGCCGCGCCCGGTCGCCCCGGCATCAGGTCCTGGAAATAGAGCATGCCAATACCGGCGATGATGCCAATAAATATGGCGTTGAACAGCTGTAGCACCATCAGCGCCAGCTTAAATTTAAACACCACCAATCCGGCATAAAACAGGATACCGGCCACCACGGCAAACAGCATCATATTGCGCTTGCCGAACTTTTTTACGTAATAACCCGCCAGCAACATCGCCGGGATCTCCAGCCCGGCGGCCGTGCCCATCAGCAGCCCGGCAAGGTTTTCCGGCAGACCCAGATCGGCGGTGATATACAGCGGCATATCGATGATATACATGGTATTGCAGGTCCACATCAGCATCGAGGCAATAAACAAACGACGTACATCACGGTTGCGCCAGGTGCTGACGGGGGCAATCGGAGCCGAAGCAGTAGCGTTCAACGCCGTACTACTCTGCTCCGCACGTGGCACCGAAGGCAGGGTAAACCACACCAGCAATGCACAAATCGCGAAGGTCGCAGCGGCAATCATGAACATCACGGTAAATCCGTAGTTCAGCGCCAGCGTAAACGACAGCGGCGGGCCAATCACCCAGGCCAGCGACAGCTGCGCACGCATCACCGAGCTGAACATCACCACTTCGCGCGCCGAACTGTCGGCATATTCTCGTGCCAGCGCAAAAATCTGCGGCATCGCGGTATTGGCAATCGCCGACAGCAAGACCCCGGCGGTGATCAGCGTCAGGTAGTCACGGTTAAAGGCAAACAGCAGGCAGTTACCAACCGCCATCAGGCAGCACAGCAAAATCAATTTACGTCGATCGCCGCGCGTATCCGAACGCTTGGCCAACAGGAAACTGACCGCAATGCCGACAATTGCGTTAACGGTATAAAACAGACCAACCCACAGCGGCCGCACCTTAACCTCTGTGGTCAGGAACAGGCTCAGCGTCGGCGCCAAAAGCGCGCCGGCAATGCCGGAAAGAAAGGCAATCAGCAGGAATGCGGCAAAGACTGGATTAAAGCGGCGTGGCAGCCAGCGCTGACGTTTCATCTCTTCGTTCCTGACCCTAAAGCGGAAGACAGAACCTTAGGCTACGGTGACAAAATTGCAAGAACATCCCCGCGGCCGAGAATAAAAAAACCAGTGGGTATGACCCCACTGGCTGGTGAACAACACCATTACTCAGAAACCTTTTCTACCTGAGCCTCACAGGTGCTCACGGTATTGCTTATCCGTCATGGAGTGGATGTCCCACTGGGTCAGATGGGCCAGCATCTCCAGCCGCACCTGTTCAGGCACCAGCTTCAACCAATCGGCCCGCTGGCGACGTACCGCGCTGAAATAGCGCTGATAGAACTGTTTTGACAAGAAAACTTTCATCCGTCGCCCTCCCCCCTTTCATTGAGGAAAATTATCGGCGTAATATAGGGAAAGATAAATTGATGGGTTGATGCCGGAGCGTTCCTCTTTTATGTCCACCTCCAGATTGCAACTGCAGTTCATTCGCCTGTGGCAGCGCTGCCACGGCGAGCCGACCGAAACCACCCTGCAGGAGCTGGCCGAAGTGCTCAGCTGTTCGCGCCGCCATGTGCGTTCGCTACTGGGTGCCATGCAGCACCAGGGCTGGTTAACCTGGCAGGCCGAGTCCGGGCGCGGCAAGCGTTCGCGGCTCACCTTTCACTACACCGGTCTGGCACTGCAACAGCAACGGGCGGAGGAATTGCTGGAGCAAGACCATATCGATCAACTGGTGCAACTGGTCGGCGATAAAAACGTCGTGCGCCAGATGTTGTTGTCCCAACTGGGACGCAGCTTTCGTCAGGGGAAACACATCCTGCGGGTGCTCTACTATCGCCAGTTGTATAACCTGCTGCCCGGTTCGGCGCTGCGGCGCTCGGAAACCCATCTGGCACGGCAGATTTTCAGCGGCCTGACGCGCATAAATGAGGAAAACGGGGAACTGGAGTCTGACCTTTCGCATCATTGGCAGGCTTTAACCCCGCTGCACTGGCGTTTTTATCTGCGCCCGGCGATTCATTTTCACCATGGGCGCGAGCTGGAAATGGAGGATGTCATCAGTTCGCTCAATCGATTGATGCCGCAGCCGTTGTTTTCCCATATTGAACGCGCGACCTCACCGACGCCTTATGTGATCGACGTGCATCTGCACAGTCCCGATTACTGGCTGCCGTGGCTGCTGGGTAGCGTGCCCGCGATGATCCTGCCGCGCGAATGGCAGAGCCTGCCGGATTTCTCACGCCACCCGGTGGGTACCGGGCCATATAGCGTGGTACGCAACCACCGCAGCCAGATGACAATCCACGCCTTTGACGATTACTTTGGCTACCGCGCGCTGATCGATGAGGTGAATATCTGGGTACTGCCGGAAGTGACCGAAGAACTGGTGCATTCCGGCGTCCAGTTGCAGGCCGACGACACGGGTAAAAACGAACTGGAAAGCCGGCTGGAAGAAGGCTGTTATTTCCTGCTGTTCGATCAGCGTTCGCCTCTGGCGGCCGATCCGGCCATTCGCAGTTGGCTATGCGAGTTGATCAACCCTATTGCGCTGCTGAGCAATGCCGGACCGGTTTATCAACGCTATTGGTCACCGGCCTACGGCCTTCTGCCGCGCTGGCATCACAACCGCGCACTGGCGCAACTACCCAAACCTGACGGGCTGGCCGAACTGACGCTGACTTACTACAGCGAGCACTCGGAGTTCCACGCCATTCAGTTGGCGATCGAACCCCTGCTGGCGCAGCAGGGAATCAAGCTGAAGATACAAGTCGTGGATTACGACACCTGGCATAAAGGCGAAGCCAGCAGCGATCTGTGGCTCGGCAGCGCCAACTTCTATCTGCCGCTGGAGTTCTCGCTGTTCGCCACCCTGTATGAACTGCCGTTGATGCAGCACTGTATGAATGAAGATCTCGCTGAGGACGCCGCACTGTGGCGCGCCAATAGCCTGCCGCTGGCCGATTTTTGCCAGCGCCTGGTCAGCCATCATCAGTTACACCCGCTGTTCCACCACTGGTTGCAACTGCATGGCCAGCGCAGCATGCGCGGCGTGCGGATGAATACCCTGGGCTGGTTTGATTTTAAATCTGCCTGGTTTGCGCCGCCGGAAGCAGAAGCGCCTTTCACCGACGCCCGTTAGTCTTTACAATGGCGCCGTCTCAACGGGGTGCAAAAAAACGATTTATTGCTGAGATATACCCAAAATAATTGGAGTTGCAGGTAGGCGGCAACCGAACGAATCCCCAAGAACATATAATTCCTATGTGACTAGGGTGAGAGTGAAGCCAACACCGCTACAACTTCAAGTATGAAGGGGATAAACCCGTCGAACCTGATCCGGTCAATACCGGCGGAGGGATTTGAGCCCAGCGAACCGGCAGCCGCCGCTCGCCCCCTCAGATACCCTTGCCCCCCTAAATTTTCAGGAGTGCAAAGTGGTTAAGAAAAACCTGCCCTTATTACTGTTGTTGTGCGCTGCACCGGTGTTCGCCAAACCGGTGCTGACGGTCTACACCTATGACTCCTTCGCTGCCGACTGGGGCCCTGGCCCAGCGGTAAAAAAAGCCTTTGAAGCCCAGTGCGACTGTGAGCTGAAGTTTGTTGCGCTGGAAGACGGCGTTTCGCTGCTTAACCGCCTGCGCATGGAAGGAAAAAACAGCGCCGCCGACGTGGTGTTGGGGCTGGACAACAATTTGCTGCAGGCCGCGCAACAAACCGGTTTATTCGAGCCGAGCAACGTCGACAGCACCAAGCTGAGCGTCCCCGGTGGCTGGCAGGATAAAACCTTCGTGCCTTATGACTACGGCTATTTTGCCTTCGTTTACAACAAAGAAAAGCTGAAGAACCCACCCAAAAGCCTGCAGGAACTGGTCGACAGTAACCAGAACTGGAAGGTGATTTACGAAGATCCGCGTACCAGCACGCCGGGCCTCGGCCTGCTGTTGTTGATGCAGAAAGTCTATGGCGACAAGGCCACCGAAGCCTGGCAAAAGCTGGCGAAGAAAACCGTTACCGTGACCAAAGGCTGGAGTGAAGCCTACGGTCTGTTCCTGAAAGGCGAAGGCGACCTGGTACTCAGCTACACCACCTCTCCGGCCTACCATCTGATTGAAGAGAAGAAAGACAGCTACGCCGCCGCTAACTTCAGCGAAGGCCACTATCTGCAGGTCGAGGTGGCAAGCAAACTCAAGGCCAGCAAACAGCCGGCATTGGCAGAGCGCTTTATGCAATTTATGGTGACCCCGGCGTTCCAGAACAGCATTCCCACCGGCAACTGGATGTATCCGGTGATCAAAACCCAACTGCCGGCCGGGTTTGAGCAAATGACCGTACCGCAGACTGCGTTGCAATACAGCGCTGAAGAAGTGGCCAAACAACGCGGCAACTGGATCCGGGCATGGCAAACCGCCGTCAGCCACTGATCCCACGCAGGCTATGGCCGGGGCTGCTGGCTTCCGGTCTGATCCTGACCATCGCCGTACTGGCGATGGGTTCGCTGTGGCGACACGCGCCGGAAAGCGACTGGCAGGGTCTGTGGCAGGACAGCTACCTGTGGCATGTGGTGCGTTTCACCTTCTGGCAGGCGTTGCTGTCGGCACTGATCTCGGTGCTGCCCGCTATCCTGCTGGCGCGAGCGCTGTTCCGCCGCCGTTTCCCAGGCCGCCAGTTACTGCTGCGGCTGTGCGCCATGACGCTGGTGCTGCCGGTTCTGGTGGCGGTATTCGGCCTGCTCAGCGTGTATGGCCGACAAGGCTGGCTAGCCGCACTATGCGGTTGGCTCGGCATTAACTACAGTATCTCCCCCTATGGCCTGCAGGGCATTCTGCTGGCGCACATGTTCTTCAACCTGCCGCTAGCGACCCGCCTGCTGTTACAGGCGCTGGAAAACATTCCGGTCGAACAACGCCAACTGGCGGCGCAGCTTGGCATGAACGGGCGACAGCAGTTCCGCTTTGTCGAATGGCCGGCGCTTCGCCGCCAGATCCTGCCGAGCGGCGCGCTGATCTTTATGCTGTGCTTTGCCAGCTTCGCCACCGTGTTGTCGCTGGGCGGCGGGCCGCAGGCCACCACCATCGAACTGGCGATCTATCAGGCGCTCAGCTATGACTACGATCTCAGCCGCGCCGCGCTGCTGGCGCTGATCCAACTGGTCTGCTGCCTGGGGCTGGTGGTGCTCAGCCAGCGGTTAAGCCAGGCACTCCCCGTAGGTAATACTCACGCCCACATCTGGCGTGATCCGGAAGACAGCCTGTGGCGCCGCGTTAGCGATTTTTTGCTGATTGCTGCCGCCCTGCTGCTGCTGTTACCCCCGCTGCTGGCGGTGATTGCCGACGGTGCCAACCAAAGCCTGGTCAGCGTGCTGCAACAACGGGTGCTGTGGCAGGCGTTATTCACCTCGTTACGTATTGCTCTCGGTGCCGGTGCGCTTTGCGTGGTACTGACCATGATGCTGCTGTGGAGCAGCCGTGAGCTGAAGTTGCAACAGCAGCTGAGCTGGGGCCAGCGACTTGAGCTGAGCGGTATGGTGATCCTGGCAATGCCGGGCATCGTGCTGGCGACCGGTTTCTTCCTGCTGTTGAGCGATACCGTCGGGCTGCCGCAGTCGCCGTATGCGCTGGTGATCCTCACCAATGCACTGATGGCGGTGCCCTACGCGCTGAAAGTGCTGGAAAATCCGATGCGTGACCTGGCCGAACGCTACAACCCGCTGTGCCTGTCACTGGATATCCACGGCTGGCAGCGACTGCGGCTGATCGAACTGAAAGCATTGCGCCGCCCACTGGCCCAGGCGCTGGCCTTCGCCTGCGTACTGTCGATTGGCGATTTCGGCGTCGTCGCCCTGTTTGGCAACGAGCACTTCCGCACTCTGCCTTACTACCTGTATCAACAGATCGGTGCCTATCGCAGCAATGATGGCGCGGTCACCGCCCTGTTGTTGCTACTGTTGTGTTTCCTGCTGTTTACCCTGATCGAACGCTTACCGGGCCGCCATGATAGAGCTTGAAAAACTGACCTACCTGTATGAACACCTGCCGATGCGCTTTGACCTGCGCATTGCGCCGGGCGAACGTGTTGCGGTGCTTGGCCCAAGCGGTGCAGGCAAAAGCACGCTGCTCAGCCTGATTGCCGGTTTCCTGCCGGCTGCCAGCGGCAGGTTGCGGCTCGACGGCAGCGATCACACTGCCACGCCACCGGCCAAACGCCCGGTTTCGATGCTGTTTCAGGAAAACAACCTGTTTGCTCACCTGACGGTAGAACAGAATATCGGGCTGGGTCTGGATCCGGGGCTGCGGCTTAATGAGCAGCAAAAGCTGCAGTTGGCACAGATTGCCCGCCAGGTGGGGTTGGAAGAGCATCTGCCGCGTCTGCCGTCTCAGCTCTCTGGTGGCCAGCGCCAGCGTGCCGCACTGGCGCGCTGTCTGATCCGCCAGCGGCCGATCCTGCTGCTCGACGAACCTTTTTCGGCGCTCGACCCGGCATTACGCAATGAGATGCTGCAACTGCTGCAGGAGGTGTGCGACCAACGTAACCTGACGCTGCTGATGGTATCGCACAATCTGGATGACGCCGCGCGTATCGCCCCGCGTACCCTACTGGTGGTCGATGGCCGCATTTTTTACGACGGCCCAACGCAGGCGCTACTGGACGGCAGCGCACCCGAAGCCAGGGTACTGGGCATTTCACACAAACCGTGATCTGCAGCGCGTTTTTTATGCTGCGCAAATAAACCTGTTGTGCGAATTTTGCGCCTGTGGTTTTATAAAATCCTGACTTTTTTACTGATGATAAGGTTCCCTGTGATCGCATCCTCGTTAACTTCGACCCTACTAGTTACCGCGCTACCAGCCGCGGTGATGGTCGTCGTGCGTGTGGTGGTGGTCGTCGGCAATGCGCCGTAGGGTCCGAATCAACGCATCGATTCCCAAACCCCGCCGGCGCAAACCGGGCGGGGTTTTTAGTTTCAGCCCCTGCCCAGAAAAGCGAACCGGCCTTGAGAAAGGATAGGAACATGGCAATTTCGGGCACGCCACAGCAAGACAACAGCTTCACCGGCGCACAGTTGATCGTCCATCTGTTGGAACGTCAGGGTATTACCACCGTTGCCGGCATTCCCGGCGGCGCTGCGCTGCCGCTGTATGACGCACTGAGCCAAAGCCCCCGCATTCATCACGTACTGGCACGCCACGAACAGGGCGCGGGCTTTATGGCACAGGGCATGGCACGCGCCAATGGCAAGGCGGCGGTGTGCATCGCCTCCAGCGGTCCGGGTGCCACCAACCTGATCACCGCCATCGCCGACGCCAAGCTCGATTCCATCCCGCTGGTATGTATCACCGGCCAGGTACCCTCTTCAATGATCGGTACCGACGCCTTCCAGGAAGTTGATACCTACGGCATCTCGATTCCTATCACCAAGCACAACCATTTGGTTCGCGATATCCGTGAACTGCCGCAGGTGATCTGCGACGCGTTCCGTATTGCCGAATCCGGCCGCCCTGGCCCGGTGTGGATCGACGTACCTAAAGACGTGCAAACCGCAGTGATCACTCTGGATGAGTTGCCGCCGATCGCTATTCCCGACGCGGCACCGGCCTTTGAAGGCGCTGCCGTAACCCAGGCCGCTGCGATGATCAACCAGGCCAAACGGCCGGTGCTGTATCTGGGTGGCGGCATCATCTGCGCCAATGCTTACCAACAGGCGATTGAGCTGGCGGAACGCGCCAACCTGCCGACCACCATGACGCTGATGGCGTTAGGTGCGATGCCGGTGCAGCACCCGCTGTCGCTGGGCATGCTGGGGATGCATGCAGCACGCAGCACCAACTTTATTCTGCAAGAGGCCGATCTGCTGATCGTACTGGGCGCCCGCTTTGACGATCGGGCGATTGGCAAAACCGAGCAGTTCTGCCCGAACGCCGCCATCATCCACGTGGATATCGACCGTGCCGAACTGGGCAAGGTAAAACAGGCCAACATTGCCATTCATGCCGACGTTGGCCAGGTATTACAACAGCTGTTACCACAGATTGAGGCACAGCCGCGCAGCGAATGGCTGGACACCGTCAACGGCCTGAAGCGCGAGTTCCCGTTCAACATGCCGGATGCCGAAGATCCGTTGAGTCATTACGGGTTGGTGCTGGCTGCTGCGCGCTGCGTGGACGAAAGCGCCATTATCACCACCGACGTGGGCCAGCATCAGATGTGGGTGGCGCAGGCCTACCCACTGAGCCGTCCGCGTCAGTGGCTGACTTCTGGCGGATTGGGCACCATGGGCTTCGGTCTGCCGGCAGCGATAGGCGCAGCCTTGGCCGAGCCGCAGCGCAAGGTACTGTGCTTCTCCGGTGACGGCAGCCTGATGATGAACATTCAGGAAATGGCCACCGCCGTCGAGCATGATCTGGATGTGAAGATTATCCTGATGAACAACCAGGCGTTGGGGCTGGTGCATCAGCAGCAGACGCTGTTCTACCAGCAGCGCATCTTTGCCGCCGCCTATCCCAAGCGTACCGACTTTATCAAGATTGCCGCCGGTTTCGGGCTGGACACCTGTGATTTGAACGCCGCAGAAGATCCACAAGCCGCGCTGGCCGAGGCGATCCAACGGCCTGGTCCTTGTCTGATCCATGCGCTGATTGATATCAATGAAAAAGTCTTCCCAATGGTGCCGCCGGGTGCCGCCAACATCGACATGATTGGAGAATAAGCCATGTCAGAACAATTCAATAATCCACAGGTGATCCTGGAACTGACGGTACGTAACCATCCCGGCGTGATGTCTCACGTATGCGGTCTGTTTGCCCGCCGCGCCTTCAACGTAGAGGGTATTTTGTGTCTGCCGCTGAAAGACGGCAAACAAAGTCGTATCTGGCTATTGGTGGCGGATGATCAACGGCTGGTGCAGATGATTAGCCAGGTAGAAAAACTCGAAGATGTACTGCAGGTAAAACGCCACAGCGAGGACGTGCGGGTGTTCGAACAGTTGGAAGCATTCTTCCAGTAATGTACAAAGGGGCGTTACGCCCCCTTGTTACTGCCCTGCCAGCACCTTCCAAAGTAAATGCCGGTAAACCGGCATCAGCGGCTGTTGGGACAGGTAATAAAAGGTGCCGATCGCCAGGATCCAGCTCAGCACGCAGGCTATCCGCAGCCGCAGCGGCGACAACAAGTTGCTCAAGCGGTCGGCGCTGCGTTTACCTTCACGCCACCAGCGCCAGCTCAGCCAGGCGGCCAGCCAAATCAGCATCGCCACGGCAAACAACAGCCATTTGAATAAGGCGCTGTTGGCACTGGCAGGAATGTCGATGGCCACGCCGGCCAGAATACCTGGGAAGAAATAGACCGGTGGCCAGGTGATACAGCCGATAATGTTCGGCAATGCGAATTTGTACGGCGGTAAGTCCAGCATCCCGGCCACCATTGGCACCAGCGGACGCGTCGGGCCGATAAAACGACCAATCAGAATGGTCGCCATACTGTGCTGATGGAGCGCATGCTCAGTCTTGTCGAGCATCGCCTTGTTCTTTTTCAGGAACGACCAGCGGTGCAGCGGCCCCTTGAATGCGCGGCCGATAAAGTAGGAGATCCAGTCCCCCAGCAGGCAACCGACGCTCCCCGCCGCCCAGGCATAATAGAAGTCGACCTGACCGCTGCCGATCAGCGCGCCGATGCTGGCCATCATCACCGTACCGGGCAGCAACAGCCCTACCAGCGCCAGTGATTCCAGAAACGCGACGAACATGACGACCATCAGAGTGAAAGCCAAAGACTGGGTAATCAAATGCTGTAAATAGGCTTCCATTAAACCTCTGTTGGTTATCCAAAGCGCGTGGGCGTGGGATTGTCAGGTGCGGCCGGGAACGAGTCAACCGGTGAATTGTATGGTTTTTTGGCAGAACTGTGCGGCAATGGACAATTACTGTATAAAAACCCATACTATACTCATCATACTTTAAGCTGTAGGTACGTTGGCTTTCCCCGTACGCAGCCAACAACGCTGCAGCTTGAAAATAAGGGTATACCCAATGGATTTCACGTTGCAGCTAGGCGGCAAGAAAGAGAATCCCCAGGAGCTTACACCAGTAAGTGACTGGGGTGAACGCACGCAGCCAACAACGCTGCAGCTCGAAAATAAGGGTATACCCAATGGATTTCACGTTGCAGCTAGGTGGCAAGAAAGAGAATCCCCAGGAGCTTA